>CAKUPH010000025.1 GCA_934675115.1 uncultured Oscillospiraceae bacterium
CCTGTGCGTGCTTTTGGTGACTTTTCGCACGAACGAAAAGTCACCCCAGCGGAGCGTCCGCGGAGGACGCTCAAAGTTTCTCGCCGACTCCCGGCGAATACGGGAAAATAAGGTGCAAAGGGTTTCACCCTTTGAGGATGTTCTGTACTTACAGAACATCCTCTTCATACCACAGGTTCGTCATGTACAGTCCGTCCGGCGGGGCGGTAGGCCCGGCCAGCGTCCGGTTCCGGGAGGCCAGAATGTCCGGAATGTCCTTGGGGTCCAGCTTGCCCTCGGCGGCGTAGATGCAGGTGCCCACCATGGCCCGGACCATATTGTAGAGGAAGCCGTCGGCACACACCCGGCAGTCGATGATCTTCCCCCGGCGCTCCACCTCGAAGTAGTGGACGGTGCGGACGGTGGTTTTCGTCTCGGTGCCCACGGAGCGGACGGCGGCGAAGTCGTGGGTGCCCACGAACTGGCGGGCGGCCTCGGCCATGATGTTTTCATCCAGCAGCTTGGGGTAGAACCACACCCGGTTCACATAAAACGGGTCCCGGATGCGGGAGTTGTAAATGCGGTAGGTATATTCCTTTTTCAGGCAGGAGCCGATGGCGTTGAAGCCGTCGGACACCACCGTGGCCTTGGACACCACGATGTCGTCGGGCAGGCGGGTATTCACTGCCAGCGGCAGCCGTTCGGTGGGAATGCCGGAGGTGGTGCGGAAATTGGCGATATAGGTGCGGGCATGGACGCCGGCGTCGGTGCGGCCCGCGCCGGTGACCTTCACCGGGTGGCACACCACGGAGGACAGGGCCTTTTCCAGCGTCTCCGCCACGGAGACGGCGTTTTTCTGCACCTGCCAGCCGTGGTAGGCGGTGCCGGTATAGCTCAGGCGCAGGGCGATGTTGCGTTTCTCCAAGGGTACACAGCCTTTCGTATCAGATAAGCGGCTCACAGTCCGAACCGGCGGCCCAGCACACCGATGACGACGCACAGCGCCAGAAACGCCGCCATGACGCCCCAATCGGCGGGGCGGCAGTGCAGCTGCTTCAGACGGGTGCGGCCCTCGCCGCCGTGGTAGCAGCGGCACTCCATGGCGGTGGCCAGCTCGTCCGCCCGCCGGAAGGCGGAGACGAACAGCGGTACCAGCAGCGGGATGAGGGCCTTGGCCTTCTGGATGAGGTTCCCGCTGTCAAAATCCGCACCCCGGGCCCGCTGGGCGGACATGATCTTGTCCGTCTCCTCGATGAGGGTGGGGATGAACCGCAGGGCGATGGACATCATCATGGACAGCTCATGGACGGGGACGTGGATGGCCTTCAGCGGGGACATGAGGGACTCCATGCCGTCGGTGAGGTCCAGCGGGGAGGTGGTGTAGGTCAGCAGGAAGGTGCAGGACAGCAGCATCATAATGCGCACCACCATGAGGAAAGCATGGCGGATGCCCTCCCACGAGATGGTGAACACCCAGAAGGAGCAGATCTCGTGGGCGCCGGGGTAGTACAGCACGTTGAGCACCGCGGTAAAGACCAGCAGGAACACCACCGGCTTCATCCCCCGGACGATGGCCTTGGGGGACACAGTGGAAATTTTGACGGCCAGCACCAGCACCAGCAGCATGATGCCGTAGGTCACCCACCATTTAGCGAGAAACAGCGCCACGATGTAGCAGATGACGGAGATGAGCTTGGCCCGGGGGTCAAGCCGGTGAACGGGGGAATTCCCGGGAAAATACTGCCCCAGCGTAATATCCTTGAGGGCCATTTACTCCGCCCCCTTTTCGTGTTTCGCGGCCAGCGCGGCCAGCACCGCGTCCCGGGCCTGCCCGATGGTGTAGACCGACGCAGATACGTCGATCCCTGCCGCCCGCAGCCGGGCAAAGACTTTCGTCATGGCGGGCACGCCGAGGCCCAGCTGTTCCAGCTCCGGCCCGTGGGCGAACACCTCCGCCGGACTTCCGGAGAAGGGAATGGTGCCGTTGGAGATGACCACCAGCCGCTGGGCCTCCCGGGCCACCTCCTCCATGGAGTGGGACACCAGAATGATGGTGGCGTTTTTCTCCCGGTGATAGGTGCGGATATTTTCGAGGATCTGCGCCGAGCCCGCCGGATCGAGGCCCGCCGTGGGCTCATCCAGCACCAGCACCGACGGCTCCATGGCGATGACGCCGGCGATGGCCACCCGGCGCTTCTGTCCGCCGGACAGCTCGAAGGGGGATTTGTCCAGCACTGTGTCCTCCAGCCCCACGAACCGGGCGGACTGCCGCACCCGGCGGTCGATCTCCCCCTCGTCCAGCCCCATGTTCTTCGGGCCGAAGGAGATGTCCTTGTATACCGTTTCTTCAAACAGCTGGTACTCCGGGTACTGGAACACCAGCCCTACCTGAAAGCGCACCTGACGGGTGCGGGCCTTGTCGGCCCAGATGTCCTCGCCGTTGTACAGCACCTGCCCGGACGTGGGCTTCAGCAGGCCGTTGAGGTGCTGGATGAGGGTGGACTTGCCCGAGCCGGTGCGGCCGATGATGGCAAGGTATTCCCCCGCCTGCGCGGAAAAATCCACATTCGTCAGCGCGGGGTGCTCGAAGGGCGTCCCGGCGCTGTAGAGGTGGGTCAGTTGTCTCGTCTCAATGATTGGACTCATGGTCGAATTCCTTTGTGTGTGTATATTCAGTGCCGCCGTCACTTTTTCCGGGCGGTCAGCAGAAATCGGTGGATGCGGCCATCCACGGAGCCGTTTTGTTCCAGAATGCGCTGGGCGGTCAGCAGGCCGTCGGCGCAGCGCTCCACCGAAAAGCCGGGGAACTCCCACTGGATGATCCGGGCAAACCACACCAGAGCTCCCACGTCAAAAAAGCGGATGGGGCGGAAGCATTCCTGTCCGTCCACGATCTCGAACCCGGCTCGCTCAAACTTTTCCGCCGCGGCGGACAGATACTGTTCCGGGAAGGGGAGGGGCGTTTCGCCCAGCAGCAGCGTTACAAGCTCCCGGTCGTTTTCCGCGCCCACCTGCTCAGTGACGAACACCCCGCCGGGGCGGAGCACCCGGCCGGTTTCGGCGGCGCTGAAATCGCCGTGGCGGTTGATGACCAGATCGAATGCACCGTCCGGGAAGGGATAGGGGCCTTTGCCGCTCCCGGGGCGGAACTCAACGTCCAGCGGCGCGAACGTCCGGCGGCACAGCGCAATGTTGGGCGGATAATTTTCCATGGCGGCGGTGTTCCGGTGGGGATGGCCCAGCGACAGGAGGAATTCCCCGCCGCCGGTGTCCACGTCCAGCAGCCGCGCCTCCGGCGTCAAATACCGTCGTACCGTCTGCTCATAACTCCACGGAAGGTCGGTCTCCTCGGTGTAGCGCCCCTCAATGTGGGAAAAATCCCAGCCGTGGATGTGGGCGATGTCCTCCTCCGTCTGCCAGCGCTCCAGCAGTGCCGCCCGGGCGGCGCGCTCCGCGCTCATGCCAGCAGCTCCGCCAGCGCGGCGGCGCAGGAGTCGGCGTCCAGCGTGTCCAGCGGCACAGTAACGCCGTTTTTCCGCAGCTCGTACATCAGTCCCACCGTCTCGGGCACCTCAAGGCCCAGCGAGCGGAGGTATTCCACGTTCTGGAACACCTCGGGGGGCACGCCGTCAGCCACGATATGTCCGTCATGCATGACCACCAGCCGGTCGGCCTGAGCGGCCTCGTCCATGTGGTGGGTGATGAGCACCAGCGTGATGCCGAATTTCCGCTTCAGCTCCAGCAGCGTGGACATGACCTCGGCCCGGCCCACCGGATCCAGCATGGCCGTGGGCTCGTCCAGCACCACGCATCGGGGCCGCATGGCAAGGACGCCCGCGATGGCCACCCGCTGCTTCTGCCCGCCGGACAGGAGATGGGGGGCGTGGCGGGCGTATTCCGTCATGCCAACGGCCTTGAGGGCGGCGTCCACCCGCTCCCGGATCTCGGCGGGGGGGACCCCCAGATTTTCCGGGGCGAAGGCCACGTCCTCCTCCACCACGCTGGCGACGATCTGATTGTCCGGATTCTGGAACACCATGCCGATCTGGCGGCGGATGTCCAGCAGCCGGGCCTCGTCGGCGGTGTCCAGCCCGTCCACGTACACCTTGCCGCCGGAGGGCAGCAGGATGGCGTTGAAGTGCTTGGCCAGCGTGGACTTGCCGGAGCCGTTGTGGCCCAGCACGGCCACGAAGGAGCCTTCTTCGATGGACAGGCTCACGTCGTCCAGCACCGTGGGGGTCACGCCCTCCTCGGTGGTGTAGCGGAAGGTGAGATGTTCGGTTTTGATGATGGGTTCGGTCATGGGAAAAACCTCTGGAAATAGTTTGAAAGGTGATGGGAGTTTTACGCTGAATGATTGCGGCGCTTAGTTTTCTTCGGACTGGTGTGCGGAACATAAACCTTCGTCCACCCCGTAGGGCAGAAAGGGTTTCCGGGAAAACTGGTGTCTCAGCTTCGCTTCGGTCGGCGCGGGACGTTTGCCACTGGCAAACCGCGCCCCGGAAGGCGCGCCGCGTCAGCGGGTTTGGCATTTCCGCAGAAATGCCCGCGCCTGCATCTCAGCGCTTCGCGTTGTCACGCTTCGGATTGGACACGCGGCCAGGTCGCTTTCGCTTCGACTCGGACTTGAAACAGCGGCTGTCGGCCGCTTGGTTTCTCGTCCTCGCTTCGTTCCAAGCTCCCCTGCGTGTCTATCCTCAGCGCTTCGATGTCCATCTCCCCGTCGCCCCGCAGGGCAGGGCGAGGCCGCTCTGGGTGACGGGCAGGCCAAGCTCGTCGGACACGGTGTGCCCGCCGTACTTTCCGCCCACCACGGTCTGGAGGATATAGGTCAGCACCGACGGCGCAAGGCCGGTGGTGTAGGAGTTGAGAATGACGAACAGGGGATCGTCGCTGAGCACGCCGGCCACCAGCTCCACGAAGGGGTACAGATTTTCCTCCAGCTTCCAGATCTCGCCGGAGGGTCCCCGGCCGTAGGACGGCGGGTCCATGATGATGGCGTCGTACCGGCGGCCCCGGCGGATCTCCCGCTCCACGAACTTGGCGCAGTCGTCCACGATCCAGCGGATGGGCTTGTCCTCAAGACCGGAGGCCTTGGCGTTCTCCCGGGCCCACTGGACCATGCCCTTGGCCGCGTCCACGTGGCACACGGAGGCCCCCGCCGCGGCGCAGGCCACGGTGGCCCCGCCGGTGTAGGCGAAAAGGTTGAGCACGCTCACCGGCCGCCCGGCCTTTTTGATCTGCTCCTGCGCGAAGTCCCAGTTGGCGGCCTGCTCGGGGAAAATGCCGGTGTGCTTGAAGTTCATCAGGCCCACGTTGAGGGTCAGATCGCCGTACCGGACTTGCCACCGCTCGGGGACGTTCTTGCTGGCCCACTGGCCGCCGCCGGTGTTGGAGCGGGCGTACCGGGCGTCGGGATGCTTCCAGCCCCGGTTCACCCGGGGGGTGTTCCAGATGGCCTGCGGATCGGGCCGCACCAGCAGGTGATCCCCCCAGCGCTCCAGCTTCTCTCCCCGGGAGCAGTCGATCAGTTCATAGTCCTTCCAATGGTCAGCGGTCCACATAAGCGCAGAACTCCTCATTATCGTATAATATCAGGTTATTATACTATGAAAAGCCGCAATAGTCAATTTCGGCGGCGGAAAAGCGTGAGAAAAAAGAACGCCGCGAAGGGAGCTTTCTGTCCCTTCGCGGCGAAAAAACGGTCACGGGATGAATTTTTCAAAAATGGACAGGCAGCCGTCCGCCTCGCACTCGGCCATGGCCTCCGGCGTGCGGATGGTCCAGCTCACCTCCCGGACGCCCCAGATCTTCCGGGCCAGCCGCAGGGCCGGGGTGTGCCGGTGCAGGTGGTTGTAGGCGATGAAGTCGGGCACGGTGAGGAAGGAGGACAGCAGGTTGGTCATGGCGAAATCCGCCAGCGGGCCCAACCCGGTGTGGTCGCCCTTGAGGAAGTTCTGGCTGAGCTGGCCCCGGCAGATGCCGGGCCGGTATTGCCGCAGCCACCGGATGGCCAGCGGGTGGAAGGACTCGATGCAGTAGTCCACCCGGTACTTGTCCAGCATGTCGCAGGTGGCCCGGGCAAGCTCGGCGGCGTTGCCCTCCACCTTCAGCTCCACGATGAGGGGCGTTTTCCCCTCAAACAGGGGGAGGACCTCCTCAAGGAATGGGATCTTCTCGTCCGTCCCCTCCAGCCGGTACTGTCCCAGCTCCTCCGCCGTCAGCTCCGACGCCTTTACGTCAGCTCCCGCCGTACGCAGCAGGGAATCGTCGTGGATGACGGCCAGACGGCCGTCCTTCGTCAGGTGGACGTCCAGCTCCGCGCCGAAGCCGTGGTCCACCGCCCGGCGGAAGGCGGCCATGGAATTTTCCGGGATGCCGTTTTCCTTGTCGTGGAGCCCCCGGTGGGCGTAGCGGTATTTTTCCAGCACCGCCCACGCGGCGTGGCCCCTCCGGCACCGGAGAGCCAGCACCCAGAGGATGAACAGAAGAATGGCGAGTCCGAGGACGACGCCGAGGGTGATATAAAGTGCAGTCATGGTAAAAGCCTCGCAGTAAAATGGGATTTATATATGTCAGTCATCCATGTCCTCGAAGGCCTCAAGGCCCTTTTTCGCCACAGCCTTGCTGTCACCGTGCTTCACAAAGCACATGGTGACGAAGGACATGGCCACGAAGAAGGCGGCGTAGGGGAAGAGCACCTTGTAGCTGATGTGCTTCATCAGCGTGCCCGCCAGCACGGGGGTGATGACCTGGGCCAGCATGGACGCGGTGTAATAGTAGCCGGTGAACTTGCCCACGTCGGAGCCGCGGCACATCTCCACCACCATGGGCAGGGAGTTGACGTTGATGGCGGCCCACGCAAGGCCCACCAGCGCGAACACCACGAACATCACGGCGTTGAGGGAGGAGAAGGCGGTGGTCAGCACGAAGCCCAGCAGGAAGCACACCGCCAGCAGGATCACACCCGCCATGATGGTCTTTTTCCGGCCCACCCTGGAGGCGATGACGCCGATGGGGATGTAGGATACGATGGCGCCCGCCGTGGCCACCAGCAGGCAGGTGGATGCGCCGCCCAGCCCCTCGCCCATGACCCGGCTGACGTAGGTGGTGAACCATGTGGTGACGCCATTATAGCCGATGAACCACAGGGCGATAGACGCCAGCAGGAAGCCGAGGCTCCGCTTGACGGGGGCGGGGAGCACCTCATGGCCGGAGCCGTCGTCCTCCGCCAGATTCCACTCCGGGTGCTCCTTTTCCAACGCCTGATTTTCCGCCGCCAGCTTCGGTTCCCGGATGGTGAGCAGCAGCACCACGATGGCGACCACCATGATGGCGGACACCACGAGGAACAGCGGCTGGTAGTTGACGTGGGCCAGCTCCTTCACCTTCGCGGTGGGATAGAGAGCGGCGGCCACGCCCAGATAGATGATGCCGCCCAGCGCGCCCATGAGGTTGATGATGGCGTTGCCCTTGGAGCGCAGGGGCTTGGGGGTCACGTCGGGCATGAGGGCCACGGCGGGGGAGCGGTAGGTGCCCATGGCGATGAGCAGCAGGCCCAGCACCACCACAAAGGACACGAACTTGAAGGGGGCGGCCTCGGCGGCGTAGCTGTTGTCCAGCATGGGCAGGATGTTCATCAGGATCACCGCCGCGGCGGTGCCGCAGAGGATGAAGGGCGTCCGGCGGCCCAGCTTGGAGTGGGTCCGGTCGGACAGGCCGCCGAAGAAGGGCAGCAGGAACAGGGCGAGGATGTTGTCGATGGCCATGACCGCGCCGGTGAGCGACTCGTCCATGCCGAAGGTCTCCCGCAGGATCAGGGGGATCACATTGTCGTACATCTGCCAGAAGGCGCAGATGGACAGGAAGGCCAGACCGACCAGAATGGTGCGCTTGTTGTTGAGCTTCATACGGTTCCCTCTCTTTTTGACCCGTCGAAAAAGGCGGAGCCTTTTCCGCGGATCTTATTTTTTCGTCTGTTGGTGGTGTGGGACTGTGGATTTTATGCCCGCAGCGCCGCGTGGAGGGCGGCGATGTCGTCGAATACATAGGTGGGTTTGACCTCGCTGGCCTCCAGATCGGCCAGCGTGCCCTCGCCGGACAGGACAAAGGCCGTGTCGATGCCCGCGTTGACGCCGCAGGCGATGTCGGTGTACAGCCGGTCGCCCACCAGCATGGTCTGCTCCTTCGGGTATCCCCATTTTTCCATGGCCAGCAGGGCCATGGCAGGCTGGGGCTTGCCGATGACCCGGGGCCGCCGCCCGGTGGCCCGGTACAGCATCTCGCACACGCTGCCGCAGTCGGGGACGGAGCCGTACCACGTGGGGCACACCCAGTCCGGGTTGGTGGCGATGAAGTCCACCCCCCGATCAAGCAGGATGCAGGCGTCCTCCAGCTTCCGGAACGTCAGCTCCGTGTCAAAGCCGATGAGCAGGCAGTCCACCTCGTCGCTGAGCCGGTCGGTGATATTGATGCCGCCGTCGGTGAGCTGCTGCCGGAAGGCGGCGGTGCCGAAGGCGTAGCACAGCCGGTAGGGCGGGCGGTGCTTCAGGTCCTCAATGAGGGCGCTGGTGGAGGTGAGGAAGTCGTCTGGCTCCGCCGGGACCCCCAGCCGGGCCAGCTTTTCGAGGTACGTCTCCACCGAGCGGGAGGAGTTGTTGGTGAGGAAGAGGTATTTGCCGCCCGTCTCCCGGACGTAGTCCAGAAAGGGCAGCGTGCCGGGGAACAGCGACTCGTCCAGATAGATGGTGCCGTCCATGTCCAGCAGGAAAAATCGTTTTTGAGAAAGCTCTGCCATATTGGGCCTCCGAAATGCAGTCTGAGGACATTATAGCGGATACCGTCGGAAATTGCACCCCCGAATTGCAAAACAGCGTAAAATCCTGGTCAGTTTTTTGTTTTTCGCCGCCGTGGGAGGATGCCCTGGGCCTGAAGGGCGGCCAGATAGACCACCGTCCCCAGCGCCGCCCCCAGCAGGCAGGCGGGGACGGCGGGTACGCCGCCGTCGGCGCAGCTCCGGGCGAACAGGTTGGCGCACAGCCCCATGAGCACCGCCGCCAGCAGCGGGCATAGGAACCATTCTGCCAGCCTTGGCCGGAGATGGGCGCACCGCAGCACGGACACGAGGTTCATGGCCATCCCCGCCAGCGACGACAGCACGAACCCCGCCGCGAAGCCCCCGAGCCCCCACCGGGCCACGGTGAAAAAGGTGAACAGGAGCTGTACCGCGTCGCTGACGATGGCGTTCCGGGCGGCGAGGCCCTGACGGCACACGCCGTTGAGGGCGCCGGACAGCACGGACTGGTAGCAGCTGAGCAGCGTCCCGACAGCCAGCGGCAGCATCAGCTCCCCCGCCGACGGCTCGTTGAACACCGCCCGGGCGATGCGGGGGCCGAACACCGCCAGCAGCGCCATGGCCGGGGCCATCAGGCAGGACACGGCGGACAGCGTCCGGTCGAGAAACTGCCGGGCGGCCCCGCCGTCCCCGAGGGCGGTCTGCCGGGCCAGATTGGGGGCCAGCACCAGACACAGCGCCCCGATGAAGCCGGTGGGCAGGCTCAGCATGGGCATGGTCATGCCGCACAGTACGCCGAAGGCGGAGATGGCTGCCGACGGCTCCATGCCGCCCTCCACCAGCTTCGCGGGGATGAGCACCGCGTTGGCCGAGCCGAGAAAGGTGCCCAGCAGGGACGTGGCCGCCACCGGCAATGCGATGGACAGCAGTTGGCCCCAGCGGGTGACCTCCCGTGGGGCGGCCCGGCTGCCCGACCGCCACCACCGGCGGAACAGCGCCGTCAGCGCCAGTGCGGAAAACACCTCGCAGACGACCATCCCCGCCACGATGACGCCCACCGTCTCCTCCCGGCTCCGCCGGGGCAGGAGGAGCAGCAGCCCCAGCACTGCCCCCGTGCGGATGAGCTGCTCCGCCGTCTCGGTGGCGGCGGGGGGACGGACGAGACCGATGCCATAAAAGCAGTGTTTGTGGAGATTTCCCACCCCGGTGAGCAGCACGCAGGGCACGAGGAGGATAATGCCCAGCTGGGTGCGGGCGTCCCCCAGCAGATAGACGGAAATGGGGTCGGAGCAGAGAATGAGCACCGCCCCCAGCGGGAGGGCGGCGCAGAAAAACAGGACGAGGGCGCGGTTTTTCGCCTGCCGCACAGCGCCCCGGTCCCCGAGGGCGGAATACCGGGCGGACAGGGTGGACACCGCCACGGTCAGGCCGATGGCGGTGAGGGACATAAGGGTGGAGTACACCGGCATGATGAGCTGGTAAAGCCCCATGGTCTCCGCACCCACAAGGCGGGACAGGGCGATGCGGTAGCCGAAGCCCACCAGCTGGGAGAACAGCCCCACGGCGGTGAGCAGCACGGTGCCGGACAGCAGAGAGGACAAGGCGGGAGCCTCCTTTCGGCGCGCGGCGGCGCGCGCGGATCATGTGCTATCCTATGAACACCGGCGGCCCGCCATGTGGAAAAATCGGCGGGACAGGCCGGGCGCTGCGGCCGGAAAAATAAAAAATCATCCGCTTTCCGGAGGGGCAAAGGGCGAAAAATAGGAAAGTTGGCCCTTTACAACCGGCGAAATATCTTATACAATATTAGTCAGTTAACTAAAACCGCTGTTCAATGCTGTTTTTTGGAGGTACGCAATTATGGAACTGAAGAATTTTGACCAGCTCGTCTCCACCGTCAAGGGCATGGACGCCAAGCGCGTGGTGGCCGTTGCCGCCGCTGCCGACGCCCACGTCATCGAGTCCGTGCTGGAGGCCAAGAACGAAGGCATCGCGCAGCCCATTCTGGTGGGCGACGCCGGTGAAATCAAGAAGATCATGGGCACCATGGGTCTGAATCCCTCTGATTTCGACATCGTGGACGCACCGGGCACCCCGGCTGACGCCGCTGTCAAGGCCGTTGAGGTCATCAAGGCCGGCGACGCCAACTTCCTGATGAAGGGCATGATCGAGACCACCGACCTGCTCCGCCCCGTGGTGAAGAAGGAGAACGATCTCCGCACTGGCCGCACCATGAGCCACCTGTCCTTCAACAAGTTCGACGCCTACCACAAGGTCATCGTCAACACCGACGGCGGCATGTGCCCCTATCCCGATCTCCAGAAGAAGAAGGAGATCCTGATCAATGCCGTCGAGACCTTCCGCACGCTGGGCTACGAGCTGCCCAAGGTCGCAGTGCTGTGCTGCAAGGAGTCTGTTGATCCCAAGATGCCCGAGACGCTGGATGCCCGCGCTCTGAAGGAAGCCTGCGAGGCCGGTGAGTTCGGCAAGTGCTTCGTGGAGGGCCCTGTGTCCTACGACATTGCCATGAGCAAGGAAATTGCCGCCGAGAAGAAGTTCAACTGCCCTTACTGCGAGGACTTCGACATCCTGCTCCAGCCCAACATCCACGCGGGCAACATCATGGGCAAGTGCTGGACCGTGTCCTGCCACTCCACCATGGCCGGTATCGTCGTGGGCGCCAAGGTGCCCATCGTGCTGACCAGCCGCGGCTCCTCCCCCAACGAGAAGTTCCTGTCCATCGCTCTGGCCGGTATGGTCGCCGCCCTGAGCAAGTAAAAAACGCATTCAAAAAGCGCTGCCGCAGACGCGGCAGCGCTTTTTTCGCCGCTTTGACGGCGAAGCTCTGCGAGGTTTGTCAATGCTTCGTGTGCCGCCCGGAAGTGCGGCGGCGCTTTTCTGTTATCCGGCCATGAACAGCTTCCCCAGCAGATCCCGGAAGATGCCGCCGAGGCTCAGCCGCTCCACCGGCCGGGCGGCGGTGAGGTCGATGGTGTCCCGGAGCTGGCCGTCAACGAACACCTGCAATTCGCCCAGCTTCTGCCCCGGCTCCACCGGGGCCTCCACGCTGCCGCACAGGGTCATTTGGGTGGTGACGCTGCCCGCTTCAGATTTTTTTACCAGAATGACGCACTCCCGGGCCGTCACCGGCTGGACAGTGTCCTCCCGGCCCAGCAGCACCGGAATGGGCGGGATGGCCTCACTGGGGTAGACGGGCAGCAGCGCGTAATTGGCGAAGCCGTAGCTTAAGAGCGCCTTGGCGCTGTCGAACCGCTCGTTGGACGTGGGGGCGTGCATCACCGCGGCGATCAGCTCCATGCCGTCCCGCTCCGCCGTGGCGGACAGGCAGTAGAGGGCGGAGCTGGTGAACCCGGTCTTGAGCCCCGTGGCCCCGTCGTAAAACCGGATGAGCTTGTTGGTGTTGGACAGCTGGAACTGCCCGTCCCGCAGGGTGTCCATCCAGATGGTGGTGAACTCCCGGATCTCCGGGTGGTTCAGGATCAGCTCCCGGCTCATGAGGGCGATGTCATAGGCGCAGGTCAGGTGCCCTGCCGCGGGCAGGCCCGTGCAGTTGAGAAAGCTGGTGTCCTCCATGCCCAGCTCCGCCGCCCGCTGGTTCATCCGGGCCACGAAGGCCTCCTCGCTGCCAGCCACGTGCTCGGCCAGCGCCACGGCGCAGTCGTTGGCGGACACCACCGCCACCGCCTTCACCATGTCCCGGACGGACAGCTGCTCGTTTTCCTTCAGCCAGATCTGGGAGCCGCCCATGGAGATGGCGTGGGGGGAGGCGGTGACCATGTCCTCCCAGCCCAGCTGCCCGGCGTCGATGGCCTCCATGACCAGCAGCAGCGTCATCACCTTGGTGACGGAGGCTGGCTCATACCGGGTGTGGGCGTCCTTTTCGTACAGGATCTCCCCCGTCTCCTTCTCCATGAGGACGGCGGAGGGCGCGGAGATGGTGAGGGCGGCGGAGCCGTCCGCCGGAGCCGCAGCCGCGGAGACCGGGAGACTGGCGGCGGCCAGCAGAAGGGCCAGCAGGGCCGACTGGATTCGTTTCATGGCGTGACCTCGTTTCTGTATCAATGTTCTGAGGTTAGGATGAGAATATTTTCGCCATCCTATACACTTTTCGCCGCAAATGTGATATGCTGTACGGACGAGAATTTTTGCCTTTGAGAGGAGGAAGCGCCAATATGACCACTGTGACCCGCGCGGCCTGCCGGGGCTGCCACGGCGGGTGCATGTACCTGCTGACGGTGGAGGACGGGCGGCTGGTGAAGGCCGTCCCAGACCCTAATGGCCCCCTCAATCACGGACACGCCTGCGTCAAGGGCCTGTCCATCATCGAGCAGGTCTACCACCCCGACCGGCTCACCGTCCCCCTGCGCCGGACAGGCGAGCGGGGGAGCGGAAAATGGGAAAAAATTTCATGGGACGAGGCGCTGGACGACATCGCGGAAAAAATGGGCGCTCTCCGGGCAAGCTACGGCCCGGAGTCCCTTGCCATCATCTCGGGCACCGGGCGGCACCATCTGTCCCAGTTCTGGCGGTTCGGCAACGTGCTGGAGACACCTAATGCCACCTCCTCCGGGGCGCTCATCTGCCTCGGCCCCCGGAAAAACGCCGGGGACCTGACGGCGGGCCATTTCGCCGGAGTGGACTACTACGGGGACGTGAAGCCTGCGGGCATTCTGGTCTGGGGAGCCAACCCCGCCGTCAGCGGCGCGGACGGCGAGCTTCAATGGCACATCAAGGACGCGGCCAGAGCCGGAACCCCTCTCATTGTGGTGGATCCCCAGCCCACGGAGCTTGCCCGTCAGGCGAAGCTGTGGCTCCGTGTGCGGCCGGGAACGGACGGGGCGCTTGCCCTGTCTATTCTGAACGTCATTTTTGAAGAGGACCTTTACGACCGCGATTTCTGCGAAAACTGGTGCCACGGCTTTCCGGAGCTTGTGGAGCGCTGCCGCCAGTGGCCGCCGGAGCGGGCGGAGCGGATCACGTGGGTGGCGGCGGAGGACATCCGCCGGGCCGCCCGGCTCATCGCGTCCATCAAGCCCCTGTCGCTGGAGTGGGGCTGCGCCATCGAGCAGTCCACAAATTCCTTCCAGACCTGCCGGGCCATCTTTATGATCCCCGCCGTCACGGGAAATTATGACGTGCCCGGCGGCTTTGTGGAGTCCAAGGAGATCGCCCCCACGGAGGATCCGCTCTTCGGCCGCCTGCCGCCGGAAACCGCGGCCAAGGGTCTGTTCGGCGGCTATCCCATGAACGACGGCCGCATGTCGCCCAAGCTGTTCGCCCACCCGTGGCTGGTGCTGGACGCCATGAAAACGGGAAAGCCCTACAAGATCCGGGGCCTGTTCTCCAACGCCAACAACACCCTCATCTCCGTGCCGGACAGCCGCCATACCTACGAATGTCTTAAATGCCTTGACTATTTCGTCTACATGGACTTTTTCATGACGCCCACCGCCCAGCTGGCGGACGTCGTTCTGCCCGCCGCCCTGTGGCCGGAGGTGGACTCCCTGTTCTGCATGCCGGAGTTCGGCGATCAGGCCATGCTGGCCATGCGGAAGGTCATTCAGGTGGGGGAGTGCCGGTCGGATCAGGACTTCATGCGCCAGCTGTGCGCCCGCATGGGCCTGGACTACGGCGCGGACAGTCAGGAGGAGCTGCTGAACCGCTCGCTGACCGAAATGGGCCGCCGCCGTCCCGAGTACGCGGAGATGACGTGGGATCAATTCAAGGACATGGGCTATCTGGTGCCGGAGCGGACGTACCTGAACTATAAGAAACGGGGGCATTTCGATACGCCCACCGGGAAATTCGAGCTGTGGTCCACCATTACGGAAAAGGCCGGGGGCGACCCCCTGCCCGACTGGACGGAGGTGCCGGAAAGCCCGGTGAGCCGCCCGGATCTGGCGGAGCGCTATCCCCTCGTCCTCACCACCGGCGGCCGGATCCAGCAGTATTTTATCTCCAACAACCGGCAGGTGAAGAGCCTGCGCCGCCGGGCCCCCTTCCCCATCGTCACCCTCCATCCGGGCACCGCCGCCGCGCTGGGCATCAGCGAAGGCGACTGGGTGTGGATCGAGAACCAGCGGGGCCGGGTGACCCAGAAGGCCCATCTGGAGCCGGAGCTTGACCCCCGCGTAGTGAACGCCCAGATGGGCTGGTGGTATCCGGAGGCGGACGCCCCGGGGTACGACTGGGAGGTATCCAACATCAACGTCCTCACCGCCGGAGCGCCCCCCTGCGACGGGGTGAACGGGGCCTATCAGCTTCGGGCGCTGCTGTGCCGGGTGTACCCCAACCCGGAGGGGCGGGCCATCGAGGAGCGGTACGCGGCGTGGATGAACGAAAAATCTGAACACTGACAGGAGCAGAGCAATGACCCTTGTAAACAACAAACAACAGAGACTGCCCGTACTGTGGCACCTGACGTGGCCCGCCATCATCGAGCAGCTGCTGGGCATGACGGTGTCCTTTGCTGACACCGCCATGGTGGGAGCGTTAGGCTCCGAATCCACGGCGGCGGTGTCGGTGGTGTCGTCGTCCATTTGGCTCATCGGCGGTATTCTGGCCGGCATCGGCGTGGGCTATTCCGTGCAGGTGGCCAACGCCGTGGGGGCAGAGGACGACGAAAAGGCCCGGCGAGTCATCCGCCAGAGCGCCCTCGCGGTGATCGTGGTGGGCCTGCTGTCGCTGGCGCTGATGGAAATTCTGGCTCCCTTCCTGCCCCGGTGGCTGGGGGCGGAGCCGGAGGTCTACCCGCTGGCGGTGAGCTATCTGCGGTTCTACTGCCTTGGGATGCCCTTTTCCGCGGCGCTGTCGGTGCTGTCCGCCATCCTGCGCTGCACCGGCGACACGAAAACGCCGCTGTTCTTAAATGGCCTTGCCAACGTGCTGAACATCGTGCTGAACTTCTTCCTCATCTACCACAGCCGGAGCTGGCACGGCCTGTTCATCCCCGGCGCGGGCCTCGGCGTGGCGGGGGCCGCGGCGGCCAGCGCCGCGTCGCTGGCGCTGGCGGGCGTGCTGGTCATCCGGACGGTGTTCTTCAACCGGGACCGTCCCGTCTCCCTCAGCCGGGAGGAGGACTACCGCCCCGACGGCGAGATCATCCGAACCGCCGCCCTGCTGGGTCTGCCCTACATCGGCGAACGGGTGACCATCAACATGGGCCAGATCCTTATGACCTCGCTGGTGGCCCATGTGGGCACGGTGGCGCTGGCCGCCAACCACATCGCCACTACGGCGGAGGGTATGTGCTACCTGCCTGCATACGGCGTGTCCTTCGCCGCCACCGCGCTGGTGGGGCAGGCGGTGGGAGCCCGAAGCCGGGAGGACGCCCACGCCTATGGCCGCCTGTCCGGCCTGATGGGCTTCTTCATGTGCCTTGGCACGGGGGCGCTGCTGTTCCTGCTGGCGTTCCCCATCGCCCGCATCTTCACGCCGGATGCCGCCGTCATTGCCGAGACGGCCAAGGTGCTGCGCATCGTGGCCTTTTCCGAGCCGTTCTTCGCCCTGTCCATCGTGCTGTCCGGCGCCCTCCGGGGGACACGGGACGTGCGTTTCCCCATGGGGGTTGCGCTGGGCTGCATGTGGGGCATCCGGGCCACGCTGGCCCCGCTGCTCATCTACGTGTTCCACTGGGGGCTGGAGGCCGTGTGGTTCGCCATGGCGCTGGATCTCACCGCCCGGGGCATCCTGTGCGCCCTGCGCTGGCGCGGCGGAAAGTGGGAGCGCACCGCGGGCCTTGCACAGGCTGCGGAAAACTGAGCAAAAATACGAAAAAGCAGGCCGTTTCTGTTGAAAACGGCCTGCTTTTTTTCTGCTTTTTCAGCGCATTTTTCGCCGGGATCGAAGGGGTTTGTCCTCAGATCTGGGCGGCAGTGACGTAGGCGCTGCGGTTGGTGGTCTGGATGGTGCCGGGCTTCTTGCAGTCGCCCACGAAGTAGAACCGGGGGGCGGCACCGTAGAAGGACAGGGCCTCGTCGCTCTTGGCGCGCATGCCCACGGACAGCACCACGGAATCGGCAGCCAGCTTATGCTCCGCGCCGTCCTTGTCGGTGTAGGTGACGAAGCCGTCGCCGATCTCCTTGGCGCTGGCATTGAGCACATAGTGGAAGGAGGGAATGGCCTCCCACGCGGCCTGGAACATGGAGCGGTAGTGCATGAAGGTGGTGTCGGCGGCCAGCTCGTCCCGCATTTCCACCACGGTGACCTCACGGCCGTTCTGGGCGAGGAACATGCCGGTCTCCACGCCCACCTCGCCGCCGCCGATGACGACGACGCTCTTGCCGATCTTCTCGGAGTTCATGATGGCCTCGGTGGCGACGCACACGTTGGCCCGGTCCGCGCCGGGGATGGCGGGGATGACGGGCTGCGCGCCCACGGCGGCGACGACCACGTCATAGCGGTCGGCGATCATCTCAGGGGTAGCCTTGGTGTTGAGCACCACGTGGATGCCATGCTTGTGGACCTGCGCGATGAGGAAGTCCTTGTACTCCTTCAGGGTCCACTTGAAGGGGATGTAGTCGGCGTGACGGATGGCGCCGCCCAGCTCGGCCTCCGCCTCGTAAATGGTGACCTTGTGGCCGCGCTCGGTGAGGTACAGGGCGGTGCGCATGCCGCCGGGGCCGCCGCCGATGACGGCCACGGTCTTGCTGCCCTCGATGGGGGAGGGGAGATAGCGGTCCACTTCCTCAAAGCCGAAGTGGGGGTTGACGGAGCAGACGGTGGTCATGATGTCGTGCTTGCCGCGGCCGTGGCACTTGTTGCACCGCAGGCAGGGCACCAGATCGTCCTTGCGGCCCTCCAGCACCAGCTCGCCGTAGTTGGGATTGGAGATCCACGCACGGGCCATGGCTACCAGGTCCAGCTTGCCCTCGGCGATGGCGCGGTCGGCGTCCTCGGGGTCGAAGAAGCCGCCCACGTTGGACACCACCATGTCCAGCCCGGCCTTCTTGATCTCGGCGGCCAGCTCGAGGAACGGGGTCTTGCGCAGCTCGAAGGGAATGGGGTGGTTGGGGTCGCCCTCGGCGGAGCGGACCTGCACGATGTCCACGTACTTTTCGGCCAGACGCAGGAAGCGGATGCCCTCCTCCATGCCGTAGCCGCCCTCAGGCTCCACGGCGGAGAACTGGATCTCGATGAGCATGTCGTTTCCAGCGGCCTTCTTGACCTCCTCCAGCACCATCAGGGGGAACTTCACCCGGTTCTCGAAGGAACCGCCGAACTCATCGGTGCGCTTGTTGGACAGGGGGGAGAGCAGCTGGCCGGGGAGCTGGGCGCGGTAGCTCATGTGGATGGTGACGGCGTCGAAGCCCAGCCGCTTGTAGAAGGCGGTCTTTTGGCCGTAGCTCCTGGCGATCTTCACCAGATCTTCGGCGGACACCTCGTCGCCGCAGGCCTGAATGATCATGGCGGTGGCGCCGAGGCTCATGTCGATGGGGGGATTGGCGTCGATGATCTCCACTTCGCCGTTCTCGTTCTCATAGCGGAACTTCTTGTTGGCGGAGAACAGGGAGCCGCTGATGAGGGTGTTCTGGTGGTGCAGGGCCTCGATGAACTCCACCATGTAGTTCTGGCAGCGGGCGTCCCGCAGGTCGAAGTTGGGGAAGTGGGACATATCCAGCGTATCGGGGAACTCGGGAGAATCCACGGAATCCTCAAAGCCGGCGAAGGTGATGAAGGCCGCGCCGTTGCGGGCCCGGCCGATGAAGTGGGCCATGGTGGCGTCGGCGGGGTAGTTTTCCGGGCCCTGAGAGAAGTGGGGCAGGGAGTTAGAGGACTGCATCCGGTTTTTCAGGATAAATTTTCCGATCTTCAGCGGGGACAAAAGATGGGAATAGGTGGGCATCATGGGACAGGACTCCTTCCAAAGCATGTTCTGCGTGTTGATTCGGTGTGAGTATAGAATATTTGAAAAAGGAAGTCAATTTGCCGGAGAAAAACAGATGGAAAAAGACAGGAAGTAAAAGAGACCGGGGCGCAAGAAGGGACAGAAAATCCCCGGACGGCCATACGCCGCCCGGGGAGGAGGGGACAGGTTCAGGTGTTGCCTTCGTCAAAAAGGGCGGCGAGGCTCTCGGTGTAGGGGGCCCGGCAGATGCCCTTCTCCGTGATGATGGCGGCGATGAGGGAGTGATCCGTCACGTCGAAGGCGGGGTTGCAGCACTTCACGCCCTCCGGGGCCATGGGCTGTGCGTACCAGCGGGTGCGGATCTCCTCCGGCGGGCGCTGCTCGATGGGGATGTGATCGCCGTCGGGGCAGCTCAGGTCGATGGTGGAGGTGGGGCCGAGGACATAGAAGGGGATGCCGTAGTGCTTGGCCAGAATGGCCACGCCGCTGGTGCCGATCTTGTTGGCGGCGTCGCCGTTGGCGGCCACCCGGTCGCAGCCCACCATGCACGCCTGCACCCAGCCGTTTTTCATGACGATGGACGCCATGTTGTCGCAGATGAGGGTGACGTCCGCTCCGGCGCGGTCAAGCTCCCACGCGGTGAGCCGCGCGCCCTGAAGCAGGGGGCGGGTCTCGTCGGCGAAAATCTTCAGCGGGAAGTTCCGCTCCGCCGCCAGAAAGAACGGCCCCTGCCCGGTGCCGTACCGGGAGGTGGCCAGCGGCCCGGCGTTGCAGTGGGTGAGCACGCCGTCGCCGGGGCGGAGCAGGGACAGACCGTACTCGGAAATGGCCCGGCACATGGCGATGTCCTCCTCGTGGATGGCGACGGCCTCCGCCCGCAGGGCGGAGACGACTGCTCCGGCGGGGGCCCCGGACATGGCGTCCATCCGGGCCAGCATCCGCCGGACCGCCCATGACAGGTTTACCGCCGTGGGCCGGGCGGCGGCGAGGGCATCGGCCTGCTCCCGGAGGGCGGCGCGGAAGGCATCCCTCTCCAGCCCCTTCGCCGCCAGCCGGTCCGCCAGCACGAACAGGCTGTACCCTGCGCAGATGCCGATGGCGGGCGCGCCCCGGACGCGGAGCTGGTAAATGGCGTCCACCATGTCCTCCAGCGTGTTCAGTTCAATATATACCAGCTCACCGGGCAGGCGGGTCTGGTCGATGATGACCAGCTTGTCCTCCGGCGTGAGCCGGACGCTTTCCAGATGCTCCAGTTCCATGAAAATTCCTCCGTTCAAAAGGGAAAAACCGCTGCGGCGCAGCGGTTCCCGTGTAAACTCAGTTGAATTTGTAGATCTTCCGGGCCAGCCGGTACAGCTTCACTGACAGCTTGCGGCCCTGATAGCCGGGAATGTTGGTGCCCATGTTGGTCAGGCGGTAGCGGCAGCGGCGGTAGAGGGCGGGGTCCCTGTCCCGCAGGTACTCCCACAGCTCGGTGCGCAGGCCGAGGGACTCCGGCGTGTCGGCGATGATGGAGAAAACAGAGGAAATGCTCATCATCATGGACAGGTAGTTGAACATATACCGGCCCAGCCGCTTCTGCATGGCCTTGATAGCGGAGAGGTCATGGGCGTCGATCATGATCTTGGTGACCCGAACCTGCTGGTCGATGCGGCCGGCCATGACCGACTCGTTCACCGACTGGTCCGACCGGCCGATGAAGTAGCGGTAGAGGTCCACGTTCATGTAGTACATGGTCTTGACGTAGGGCAGGGGCTGGTAGACAAAAATGTTGTCCACATAGAAGGTGTGCTTGGGCAGCTCCAGTCCGCAGTCCCGCAGCAGCTGGGTGCGGTAGATGACCGAGTGCATCAGCAGGTACTGGGAGGCCTTGAAGTGGCCGATGTCGTTCCACGTAAAAATTTTGTCGATGGGGAACACGTTTTTGTAGCCCATGACCTTCCGGGTGTTGTCCTCCACGTGCTCGTAGACGTAGTTCGCGATGACCATGTCCACCGGGGCAGGCATTTTGGCGAAGTCCCGCAGGCGGGCCATGACCTTTGCCAGCGCGCCGGCGTCCAGCCAGTCGTCGGAGTCCACGACTTTGTAGTACATGCCCCGGGCATTGCGCAGGCCCTGATTGACGCCCTCGCCGTGGCCGCCGTTCTCCTGATGGATGGCGCGGATGATGTCCGGGCGCTCCGCGGCCCAGCGGTCGCAGATGGCGGGGGTGTCGTCTTTGGTGGAGCCGTCGTCCACCAGAATGATCTCCGCCTCCGGCCCGGCGGTGAGCAGCGTTTCCACGCAGTGATCCATGTAGGCGGCGGAATTGTAGCAGGGGACGGCGAATGTAATGAGCTTATCCATGGAGTTCTCCTTTACTTGAGCAGATCGTCGGACAGGGCGAGGGCCCGGGCGACGATCGCGTCCATGTTGTAGTACTTGTACTCCGCCAGACGGCCCAGCAGATGGAGGTTCCCGTGCCGGGCGGCGAGGGCGGCGTAGCGGCCGTAGAGGGCGTTATTCTCGTCGTTGATGATGGCGTAATAGGGCGTTTCGCCGATGGCCCCGGTGTAGGGCCGGGAGTATTCCTTTACGATGGTGGTGACGCCGGTCTGCCGCTGGCCGGTCATGTGCTTGAACTCGGTGATGCGGGTGAAGTCCTCGTCTACGGTGTAGTTGACGGTGCCGTGGGTCTGGAAATAGTCGGTGGGCAGCGTCTCGAATTTGAAGTCCAGCGTCCGGTAGGGCAGGCGGCCAAACACGCAGCCGAACAGCTCGTCCGCCGCGCCGGTGTAGATGACCGGGCCGGTGAAGGGCTCGTCCTCAAAGAGCAGCTCGTCCCCCCGGAGGTCCAGCAGGTCGAGGGCGTTGACACCCAGACGGACCTCGATGTTGGGGTGATCCAGCATCCGCTGGAACAGGGGGGTGTAGCCGCTCAGGGGCATGCCCTGATAGGCGTCCTGAAAATAGCGGCAGTCCCGGCTGAGGAACACCGGCACCCGGGCGGTGGTGTTGGGGTCAATCTGCTCCGGCGTGGTGCCCCACTGCTTCATGGTGTAGTGGACAAAGACGTTCTCGTACACGTAGTCCGCCAGCGCGGCGATCTCAGGGTCTGGATTCTGCCGGAGCTCCAGGATGGTGACCTTTTTCTCCGGACCGTAGGCGGCGATGAGCTTTTCACCCAGCGCTTTCCCTTTTTCCGGGCCGAAGGCCGTCTCCATGCTGGTCAGGTTGAAGGGGACGGGGAACTGCATCCGGCCGCCCTTCCCATCGGGGATGCTGGCCACCACCTTGTGGGGGTAGTCCAGCCACGCGGTGAAGCGGGTCAGGTAGTGGTACACCCGCTGGTCGTTGGTGTGGAAGATGTGGGGGCCGTACTGGTGGATGAGCACGCCCGCCCGGTCAGGGCAGTCGTAGGCGTTGCCGCCGATGTGGCTGCGGCGTTCCAGCACCAGCACCCGCTTGCCGCCGTCCTCTGCCAGACGGCGGGCGGTGACGGCGCCGGCAAAGCCCGCGCCGATGATCAATGCGTCGTAATGCGCCATATGGATACAACCTCACTGTCGTAGGATTTTTTGCCGTTTGATTACCGAAAGCAGGGACAGTTTATCACAGCGGGAGCGGGAACAAAAGGCGATAACCTTTAAAATTTCATTAACTTTCTCCCGCCCGCCGGGGCTCAGCGGCAGAATTTGGTCACGTAGTTGTCAATGGCGCGGGTGATGACCTCGATGGCGGCGTCCCGGCCATTCACGTCGCCGGCCACGGCGTCCTTGCCCTCCAGCGCCTTGTAGACAGAGAAGAAGTGGGCCATCTCGTCGAAGATGTGGCCGGGCAGGTCGGTCAGCTCGTGGTGGGTGTTGTAGCTGGGATCACTGAAGGGGATGGCGATGATCTTCTCGTCGTTTTTGCCGCCGTCCAGCATGGAGATGTACCCGATGGGGTAGCAGCGCACCAGCGTCAGGGGGTCCAGCTCCTCCGAGCACAGCACCAGCACGTCCAGCGGGTCGCCGTCATCGCCGTAGGTGCGGGGAATGAAGCCGTAGTTGGCGGGGTAGTGGGTGGAGGTGTAGAGCACCCGGTCCAGAATGATCAGGCCGGTCTCCTTGTCCAGCTCATACTTCTTCTTGCTGCCCTTGGGGATCTCGATGACCGCGATGAAATCCTCCGGGGTGATGCGCTTGGGATCAATGTCATGCCAGATATTGGACATAGTAAATCTCCTTAATAATATATAAAATAAGCCCGCGTATATGGTTCCTCCCGGGCCGGACCGCCCTCATTATACCTGCGCCGGGGAAAAATTACAACCGGAGAGCGAAAAAGCGGCGAAAATTCTTTGTTGAGAGCAGGAAAAAATTTGCGCCGCCCCTTGCAATCACAGGCATTGTGTGGTAAAATCCCACTATATGATGTAAGTGTAAGGTCAGAGTGAGGTTTGCGCCTCACTCTTTTTTAACGACATTTTGGGTAAAGGAGTGGGACCGTGGCGAAGGTGACCGACGTTGTTGCCGGGCTGGCGCAGCCCTTTGTGGAGCAGGCCGGCTGTACGCTCTGGGACGTGGAATACGTCAAGGAAGCGGGGGAGTGGTTCCTCCGGGTCTACATCGACAGGGAGGGCGGCGTGTGCATCGACGACTGCGAGGCCGTGTCCCGCCCCCTGTCCGACGCGCTGGACGAGGCCGACCCCATCGCGGGCAGCTACACCTTCGAGGTGTCCTCCGCCGGGCTTGACCGGCCGCTGAAAAAGCCGGAGCACTTCGAACAGAGCATGGGCCGGCAGGTGGACGTGAAGTTCTACCGCCCGGTGGACGGCCGCAAGGAGCGCACCGGCGTTCTGGAAGGCTATGAGAACGGGGACGTGACGGTGGACGGCGTCCGCTATCCCAAACAGGACATCGCGCAGGTCAGACTGCACGTGACATTTTGAAGGAGTTAGTTGACATGGCTAAGAAAAAGACTGCTGCCAAGAGCACGGAGCTGGACGCGAAGGAGTTCTTCGCCGCCATTGCTGACATCGAGAAGGAAAAGGGCATCCCCAAGGCCTACATGATCGAGAAGATCTCCCAGGCGCTGGTGGCCGCCTACAAGCGGGACCACGAGGGCATCACCGACAACGTCACCGTGGACGCCAACGAGGAAAAGGGCGAGGTCCGCATGTACGTCAAGAAGGACGTGGTGGAGACCGTCGATAACCCCCACACCGAGATGAGCCTTGAGGACGCCCGGAAGGCTCTGCCCCGGGCCCAGCTGGGCGACGTGCTGCGCATCGAGATCAAGCCGAAGAACTTCGGCCGCATCGCCGCCCAGACCGCCCGTCAGGTCATCATTCAGGGCATGCGGGAGGCCGAGCGCGGCATGGTGTTCGACGAGTTCTCCGCCAAGGAGCACGAGATCCTCACCGGCACCGTCACCCGGGTGGACCCCCGGAACGGTTCTGTGTCCGTCCGGCTCAGCTCCGGCGGCGAGTTTACCGATACCTTCCTGTCCGCCGGCGAGCAGGTCAAGGGCGAGGAAATCCACGAGGGCGACCGCATCCGCGTGTATGTGGTGGAGGTCCGCCGCTCCACCCGCGGGCCGCAGGTGCTGGTGTCCCGGACCCATCCGGGCCTTGTCAAGCGCCTGTTTGAGCTGGAGGTGCCCGAGATCTACGACGGCACCGTGGAGATCATGTCCATCGCCCGCGAGGCGGGCAGCCGCACCAAGCTGGCCGTCTGGAGCGAGGACCCCAACGTGGATCCCATCGGCGCCTGCGTCGGCCCCCGGGGCCAGCGGGTGAACGCCATCGTGGAGGAGCTGCGGGGCGAAAAGGTGGACATCATCAAGTATTCCGACGATCCCGCCGAGTATGTGGCCGCCGCGCTGGCTCCCGCCGACGTGGTCAGCGTGAAGGAGCTGGAGACGGGCAAGAGCTGCCGGGTCATCGTCCCCGACGACCAGCTGTCCCTCGCCATCGGCAAGGAGGGCCAGAACGCCCGCCTGGCCGCCCGGCTCACCGGCTTCAAGATCGACATCCGGCCGGAGAGCGCGCCGGAGCCTCCCGAGGAGGATGAGGCGCCCGCGGCGGAGGAGGATGTCGTCGCGGACGAGGAGACCGTGGAGGTCGAGGAGTAAGACGTTTGCTTGCAGGGCCGGCTGTTCCGGCCGCCGTGACCGGGGGTGAATTTGTATGCCGAAGAAAATACCCATGCGCCAGTGCCTTGGCTGCCGGGAGATGAAGCCGAAGGGCGAGCTGATCCGGGTGGTGCGCTCCCCAGAGGGGGAGATCTCGCTGGATTTCCGCGGGAAGAAGCCCGGGCGGGGCGCATACCTGTGCCCCGATCCCCAGTGCCTTGCGAGGGTGCGGAAGAGCCGGGCGCTGGAGCGCGCCTTTTCCGCGCAGGTGGGGCAGGAGGTCTACGACGCGCTGGAGCAGCAGATGAAAGCGGGTGACGGCGGTGACGGATGAGCGTGTGCTGAATACCATCGGCCTTGCCCGCCGGGGGGGCAACCTCGCCGTGGGCGAGGAGCCGGTGGCCGAGGTCTGCAAGGGCCGGAAGGCCCGGGCGGTCTTTCTGGCTGCCGATGCGGCGGATAACACCGTCCGCCGGGCGTCCCGTCTGGCGGAGAGTGCCAACGCGCCGCTGGTGACGCTGCCCTTCGACAAGGGGCGGCTGGGCTTCGCGCTGGGCCGCGGCAGCTGCGCGCTGCTGGCGGTGACGGACGCGGGCCTTGCGGCGCTGATCCTGTCCGGCCTTGCCGCCGGAGATCCGGAGCGGTATGGCGATGCCGCCGCGCGGCTCACGGAGAAGGCAGGCCGCATCCGCCAGCGGAAAAAGTCCCGGAAGCCCGCCGGGAAAAAGCCGGAGCAGTCCGGCGAAGCGAAACCCTGAAGCATTGACAGTATAAATTAGGAGGTGGCCTGTTTGAGCCTTGCGAAATATAACGCCCGTGATGTGGCAAAGGATTTTGGCGTGCAAGCCAAAGCGATCCTCGGCATTCTGGCCGAGCATACCAAGGAGAATGTCTCTCCCACCAAGACGCTCACCGACCGGGAATTGAACCTGATCTTTGAGCATCTGACCCAGAAGAATCAGGTGGACTCCATCGAGTCCATCTACGCCGACGTATACCATGAACCGAAGAAGGAGGCTCCCGCCCCCAAGGCGGCGGAGCCCCAGAAGAAGGCGGCTCCCGCGCAGGCTCAGGCCCCGCAGGAGAAGAAGTCCGCCCCCGCCGCAAAGGCCGAGGGCGGCAAGGAGGCCCCCAAGCCCCAGCAGCAGGCCGCGCCCGCGTCCCGGGTGCCCCAGAAGAAGGTCGTGGACACCCGCAAGGGCGGCCAGGTGAATCTGGAGAAGTACGACCAGCGGCTGGAGGATCTGGCCCCCGACAAGGCCAACCGGATGCAGACCGGCAAGCAGAAGTTCCAGAACCGCAGCGGCAAGAACCGCGGCCAGAACTTCGGCAGCAAGCGCAAGCAGGAGGAAGCGGAGAAGATGCGCCGCCTTCAGCTTGAGATCGCCAAGAAGACCCCCCTTACCGTCAAGATCCCCGACGAGATCGGCGTGGGCGAGTTGGCCTCCCGCATGAAGAAGACCGGCGCAGAGGTGGTCAAGTGCCTGATCCGCAACGGCATCATGGCCTCCCTGTCCGACATCATCGATTACGACACCGCCGCCCTCATCGCCATGGAGCTGGGGTGCAAGGTGGAGAAGGAAGTCATCGTCACCATCGAGGAGCAGCTCATCGACACCGCCGAGGACAAGGAAGAGGATCTGGTGCCCCGCGCCCCCGTCGTGGTGGTCATGGGCCACGTCGACCACGGCAAGACCTCTCTGCTGGACTATATCCGCCACGCCAACGTGGTGTCCGGCGAGGCCGGCGGCATCACCCAGCACATCGGCGCCTATCAGGTGGAGGTAAACGGCAAGCCCATCACCTTCCTTGATACCCCGGGCCACGAAGCGTTCACCGCCATGCGTGCCCGCGGCGCAATGGTCACCGATATCGCCATTCTGGTGGTGGCCGCCGATGACGGCATCATGCCTCAGACCGTGGAGTCCATCAACCACGCCAAGGCCGCCGGTATCCCCATCATCGTGGCCATCAACAAGATGGATAAGCCCACCGCCAACCCTGACCGCATCAAGCAGCAGCTCACCGAGTACGAGCTGGTGCCCGAGGAGTGGGGCGGCGAGACCATCATCTGCCCCATCTCCGCCAAGACGGGCATGGGCATCGAGAACCTGCTGGAAATGGTCACCCTCACCGCCGAGATGCGGGAGCTGAAGGCCAATCCCAACCGCTCCGCCCACGGCGCGGTTATTGAGGCCCGGCTGGACAAGGGCCGCGGCCCCGTGGCCACCCTGCTGGTCCAGAACGGCACCCTCCGTCAGGGCGACGTCATCATCGCCGGTATGGCGGTGGGCCGCGTCCGCGCCATGACCGACTGCAAGGGCAACAAGGTCACCGAGGCCGGTCCCTCCGTCCCCGTGGAGATCATCGGCATGGGCGAGGTGCCCGGCGCCGGCGACGACTTCCACGCCGTGGCCGACGAGCGCATGGCCCGCGAGCTGGTGGAGCAGCGCAAGGAAGAGATGAAGAACGCCACCACCGGCGCGGCCAAGCAGAAGGTCTCGCTGGAGGAGCTGTTCAGCCAGATCCAGGCCGGTGAGATGAAGGATCTGAACATTATCGTCAAGGCCGACGTTCAGGGCTCCGCCGAGGCGGTGAAGTCCAGTCTGGAGAAGCTGTCCAACGACGAGGTCCGGGTGCGGGTCATCCACTGCGCCGTGGGCGCCATCAACGAGTCCGACGTGATGCTGGCCGCCACCTCCAACGCCATTATCGTCGGCTTCAACGTCCGTCCGGACAAGAACGCCGCCGAGTCCGCCGCCCGCACTAAGGTGGATATGCGGATGTACCGCGTCATTTACGACGCCATCAATGAGATCGAGGCGGCCATGAAGGGCATGCTGGCCCCCAAATTCAAGG
>CAKUPH010000026.1 GCA_934675115.1 uncultured Oscillospiraceae bacterium
GCCGAAGCCCAGCGAAGCGGGTTCGGCGGGGAGAGGAGGAACGCCGGAATGGGCGAGTTTTCGCATATAGGCGGAAACGAGCGATATGAAGGCCGTTCCGACGAGGTGCGGCGGCGTTATCGAGCGCCAAATCCCACAAGTCCGCACCAGAGCAGCGTCAGCGGAAAGAGAAGGACAGCGTCTTACTGAAGTAGTCGGAAACCCTTCTGTGGCATGGCAATGCCAAAATTCTGCCAGTCCCCACTAAGGGGTACACAGGGGATTATCCCCTGTGCGATTCTTTGGTGACTTTCTGTTCGCACAGAAAGTCACCCCAGCGGAGCGTCCGCGGAGGACGCTCACAGTCCTTCGCTGGACTTCCGGCGAATATGCAAGTAGCTTACTATGGGCAAAAGCCCTTAACTCTTTGTTTCTTTCCCGAAAGAAAAAGTTTTTTTGGAGGACACTCTCAATGACAGAGATCATCAGCGTCCGATTCAAATCGGGCGGCAAACAGTACTACTTTGACCCCGCCGGACTTCAGGTGGAAGAGGGGCAGGGCGTCATCGTGGAGACGGGCAAGGGCCTTGAATACAGCACCTGCATCCGCCCCAACAGCATGGTGGAGGACGAGTCGGTGATCCAGCCCCTCCGCCCGGTGGTCCGGCTGGCCACGGACAAGGACCTGCGCCAGATCGCGGAGAACAAAGCCAAAGAGGGCCGGACCATGAAGCTGGCCCAGCAGCAGATCGAGCGCCACGGCCTTGACATGAAGCTCGTCGGCGTGGAGTACAGCTTCGACGGCTCCAAAATCATTTTTTTCTTTACCTCCGACGGCCGCGTGGACTTCCGCGCGCTGGTGAAGGATCTGGCGGGCATGTTCCGCGCCCGCATCGAACTGCGGCAGATCGGCGTCCGGGACGAGGCCCGGATGCTGGGCGGCCTTGGCATCTGCGGCCGGCCTTTCTGCTGCGCCCAGTTCCTGGACGAGTTCCAGCCGGTGTCCATCAAGATGGCCAAGACCCAGAACCTGTCCCTGAACCCCACGAAGATATCCGGCACCTGCGGGCGGCTCATGTGCTGCCTGAAGTACGAGCAGGACGCCTATGAGGACGCGGTGAAGCGCTGCCCCAAGCAGGACTCCTTCGTGGAGTGCCCCGACGGCGCGGGCTGCGTCTGTCAGGTGAACCTGCTCAAGGAGCAGGTGAAGGTCCGGCTGGAGGACTCCAACGAGCAGCCCAAGTGCTACCGCACCAGCGAGATCCGGGTCATCCGCAGCGGCAAGGGCCGCCGCCCCGAGGACTATGTGGCTCCCCCGAAGGAGGAACTGGAAAAGCTGCGCTACATCCCCCCCGAGGAGGAGCGTCCCGCCGGCCGCCTGAACGGCGGGCGGAGCCTTGCCGAGGCGTTGGAGCAGTACATGGGCAGTTCCGCCGCCCCCGCGCAGGAGCGGCCCGATGAGCAAAAGAAGTCCGGCCGCGGCCGCCGCCACCGCGGCGGAAAGGGCGGCAAGCGCCCCGAGGGGCAGGCCACTCAGACCGGCGAGGGCCGCCAGAGCGCCCGGGAGGAGCGCCCGGAGCAGCCCCGTCCCGCCCGGGAGAATAAGGACGGCCAGCAGCAGCGCGGCGGCCGCCGCCCCCAGCAGGGTCAGCAGGGCCAGAAGGACCGGCAGCCCCGTCAGGAGCAGCGCCAGCCCCGCCGGGAGCAGCCCCGTCCCCAGAACACTGCCCCCGAGGGCGAGGGCGGCGAGAAGAAGAGCGGCGAGAACCGCAAGCGCCGCTACCGCCCCCACCACCGCCGCCCGAAAAAGCCCGGCGAGGGCGGCGCGCCTACTGGCGGAGCGGAATAATCCTCAAACTTCCGCGCAGCTGTGGAAAAGTTTCCGGAATAAATTGAAACAAGGGAGCGCTTCCTGTGGAAACGCTCCCTTGTTTCGTTCGGCAAAACCGTTGTGCGGCGCAAAAGCCGCGCAGAGTTCCGCCGCAGCGGCAAAAATGAACGTAAAAAACCCGTTCAGCATCAGCTGAGCGGGTTTTTGGTTTTATGTAGGATCAAGTGATCTCGTAGTCCTTGCCGAACTGGAGATCCTCGAACCGGCGGGTGGCGTCCATGTCCAGCTCCTCCCCGGGGGCGGAACCGGCGGTGACGGGCACCTCTTTACCCGGGTCCTTCACGGGATCAGGGATGGTCAGGTTTGCGAAGGGGTTGGCCGCGGGAGCGCTCTCCTCCTTAGCGGGGGGCGTGACGCCGGCGGTCAGCTCGCCCAGACGGGCCAGATAGTTCAGCGTGCCCTGATGGGCCTCGGTGACCTCCTGCACGTAGGCGGCGGTGGCCTCCTTGGCCTTCTGGAGCCGGAACTCCTCGTCCCGGATCTGCTGCTGCAGCTCGTCCACCCGGCCCTTGGCGGCGGCCTCGGCGTCGTGGACCAACTCGGCCTTCTTCTTTTCCGCGTCGCTGACCATGGCCTCGGCCATCTGCTGTGCGGCGAGGAGGGTCTTGCGCATGGCGGTGTCGGTAGCGCGGTACTCCTCCACCGTGTCGGACAGCACCTTCAGCTTGTTCTTGAGAATGGCATTATCGTTGTAGAGGGCGGTGTAGTCCTCCGTGAGCTGGTCAAGAAACTCGTCCACCATCGCCATATTGTAGCCGCCCAGAGTCGCCTTGGCAAAGGCGTGGCTGGCCACCTCCTGCGGAGTCAGCATAGCTCAATATCCCCCTTCCGCTCAGAAATACAGCCCGTTGTTTTCCAGCTCGTCAATGAGGTCACCCAAAATCTCCACGTTGTACGGCGTGATGATGTAGGTGGACAGCGCGACCTTCTTGATGGTGCCCTCGTTGGCGTAAGCCACGCCGGACAGGAAGTCAATAAGGCGGCGGGCGATGTTCTTGTCGGTCTGCTCCAGATTCAGCACCACGGTGCGCTTGTCCCGCAGGTGGTCGGCGATCTCGGAGGCGTTCTCGAACCGCTCGGGCTTCACCAGCACCACCTGAAGCTGGGTGGTGGTGTGGATGTTGACCACCTTGTTGCTGCGGCGCTCGGGCTGCTCCCGGACGGTCTCCTTGGGGGAGACGGGGGTGAAATCGTCTTCAAACTGCTCCTCTTCCTCGTCCTCATAAGGCCGGGCAAGGCGCTTGAGTTCGTCAATAAAGCTCATTTGGGTTGGCCCCTTTCCTTAAAGGTGTTCCGCCGTGGGATGGAGCGGGGGGCGCGGCCCGAACAGGGCGGTGCCCAGCCGGACAAGATCCGCGCCCTCGGCCACGGCGTCCTCATAGTCGCCGCTCATTCCCATGGACAGCCATAGATTATCTGCTTTATTATCGCCCATTTCCAGACTTATGTCAACAGCAAGACGGCGCAATTTTGCAAAAAAAGGCCGGTTTTCGCCGGATTTTTCCGCCGCCGGGGGGATGCACATCAGCCCCCGAAGCCGGACGTGCTCCAGCTCCGCCGCCAGACGGGCAGCGGGCAGGGCCTCCTCCGGCGCAAAGCCGGATTTGCTCTCCTCCCCCGCCAGATTGACCTCCAGCAGAATGTCCTGACAGATGCCCAGCTTTTCCGCCTGCTTATCGATGGCCAGCAGCAGCTTTTCCGACGAGACGGAGTGGATGAGGGCCGCATGGCCCACCACGTACTTCACCTTGTTGGTCTGTAAGTGGCCGATGAAGTGGACGGCGGCGCCCTCGTAGGCGTTGGCGGCCAGATGGGCCGTCAGCTCCTGCACCCGGTTCTCGCCGCACACCGTCACCCCGGCGGCGATGGCCTGCCGGATGGTGTCGTCAGACTGGGTCTTGGTGGCGGCCACCAGCGTGACTTTTTCCGGGTCACGCCCCGCCGCCATGGCTGCCCGTTGGATGTTTTCTCTGGCCCGGGCCAGATTTTCCGCGATACCGTTCATCGGACCACCTTCCCATCGTAAATGCCGGTGGAGTTGACGATGACATCGTCCCCCGCCCGGAGCCGCCGGGCGGCGGAGCTGTCGATGGGCTCCACCAGATAAAAATTGTCGTCTGTGTAGAGGACGCTGACCTCCTGAAATTCCGCTTGGGTGCCCACCACCGTGTAAACGCCGGTGCGCTGGACCTCAGTCTCAAGGCCGGTCTCCTTGTCGGTGACGGTCTCGGTGACCACCCGGAGGGCCTGCCGGGGCACCCGAATGCCCTCCAGCCGCCGGGTGACGATGTCCACCGTCTGCACCCGGAGCAGCGTGGTGTCCGCCAGCTTCGTCCGGGCGGAGAACAGGACGGCCACCTTGCCGTTCTCCTTGTCGCTGATGTGCTCCGCCGTCATGGATACGCTGCCGAACCAGTCGTGGGAGAAGGAAACGGTGTATTTTTTCCCCTCCACAAGGCCCTTGGCCTCATCCTCGGGGAACACGGCGGCGAAGTACCACGTGGAGCCGGTGATGAGCTTGCCCACCGCCCCGGCGGGGGCGGACACGTCCTGCCGGAGCAGATCGCTGAGCTGGGAGGGGGTCATGGCCCGGGCGGAGTCGGGGGTGATGAGCGTCTCATACCCGTCGGCCACGCCGGAGAACACGCCGGACACCGGCGCGGACAAAGTCGTGGACACCCGGCTCAGGGAGGACTGAAGCTCGGTGAGCCGGGCCTGCTTTTCCGCGATGAGGGCGTACATGCTCTCGGCGGCGCCGCTGTCCCCGTACGTAAAGTCCCGCTTGAACACCATGGTGCGCAGGTTGAGGGCGGAGTCCTCCAGCGTGGACAGGTCGCCGGAGGCGGACAGCGCCCGGAGGTTGGTGATGGACTGGAGGACGGAGGCGTCCAGCTTGGCGGTGTCCGCCCCGCCGGTGCCGGCGGACAGGGCGTAGGCCAGCTGCTCCAGCTCGGCGGACAGGGTCTTGACGGACTGTCGGGTGTCAAGGCCGGAGGAATCGCTGTAAAGGATGGCCACCGTCTCCCCGGCGGCCACCTTCTCCCCCTCCGACGGCACCAGATCCACGTAGCTGCCGGTGCCGGACAGCACCGTCTCCTCCCGGACGATCACGCCGGTGACAGAGGTGCCCACGTCGATGGACGCGGCGTAGGCCGGGGTGGTGGCCACGCCCCCCTGCCAGCTCCGGGCGATGTAAAAGCCCAGATAGGCGAGGATGCCGACCACCAGAATGGCCATCATGATCTTTGTCGTGCGGGTGCTCTGCTTCATGGGTCGTCCCTTTCTCTGCTCCGGCGGCGGAATTGAAGCGTCCGCGCCGGGAATGGGTGTTTCCGGGCAAGCTCCGGCGGAAAGGGACGGGGGCGGAGCCTTACGGCTCCAGCTCCACGGCCCGCTCCGGGGTGATGGTGGAAATGGCGTGCTTGTAGATGACCTGCTGCCTGCTGTCCGACATGAGGACGACCACGTAGGGGTCGAAGGCGGCGATGACGCCCCGCATCTGGTAGCCGTTCATGAGGAACACGGTCACCGGCGCGGAGGTCCGCCGGGCGGCGGACAGGAAAGCATCCTGAATATTGACGGGTTTGACAGCGGTCGTGGTGGTTAACATAAGTATACACTCCTTTTCTTTGTCGGACAAGGGGCTTGTCCGTGAGTGCAGCTATTGTAAACCAGCCTGATGGGCGAGATATGTCGAATACGCGACGGCGGCGGAAAAATCGGGAGTTTTTTCCCACTCGATCCAGTGGGCGGCCTTGCTCCGGCGGAACCACGTGAGCTGACGCTTGGCGTACTGCCGGGAGCGGAGCTTGATTTCCTCCGCCCCATCGCGGACCGGGCGGCCCTCCGCGATGGCGGCGGCCAGCTCCTTGTAGCCGATGGCCTGCATGGCGGTGCAGTCCGGCGGGACGCCGTCGGCCAGCAGCTGCCGGACCTCGCGCTCCAGCCCCTGCTCCATCATCACGTCCACCCGCCGGTCGATCCGCGCCCAGAGCCACGGCCGCTCCCGGAAGTTCAGCGCGATGGTGAGGGGGGTATAGCGGTCGGGGATGGCCTGAGTTTCCAGATTGTGCTGGGTGATGGTCTTGCCAGTGGCGCGGTAGACCTCAAGTGCCCGGATGATGCGCTTTTCGTCGTTGGGGTGGAGCCGCTCCGCCGCCGCGGGGTCCACGGCCCGCAGCTTCTCCAGCAGGACGGGCAGGCCTTCAGTGCGGGCGCGGCCCTGCAGCTCCTCCCGCAGGCCGCTGTCCGCCGGGAATGGGGCGAACTGCCGCCCGGCCACCAGATTGTCGATATAAAGTCCCGTTCCCCCCGCCACGATGGGCAGCTTTCCCCGGGCGAGGATGCCGTCCACCACGGGCACGGCGTCGGCCACGTACCGGGCCACGGAGTAATTTTCCTCCGGGTCGGCCACATCCAGCATGTGGTGGGGCACGCCGTCCATTTCCTCCGCCGTGGGCTTGGCGGTGCCGATGTCCATCCGGCGGTAGACCTGCATGGAGTCGGCGGACACCACCTCGCCGTCCAGTGCCTTGGCCAGCGCCACGGCCAGTGCCGTCTTGCCCGACGCCGTGGGCCCGCATATCACAAGAATGTTCGGTTTCATAAGACCTCCCTGCGGGCCACGGCGGGCCTCACGAAGTGGGACGGCGCGGGTGCGCCGTACAGGCATTTTCGCGCCCGCGAAAATCCTGGCGCAAGGCGGAATTCACTTTCGCCGCGCAAAAATAAATCAAAGGGGTCCCCGGGGCGCGGAGCGGCACGGGGCAGACCCGCAGCTTTTCCACATTATAACGGATTTCAGCGGACATTACAACCGCAAACCCTTGTTTTGCCTCCGGTTTTCTGTTATAATATCATGTCTTATTATGGGCACGCACAGGCGTGCCCCACACAGGAGAACACGGCATGGATAATATCGTACTCATCGGAATGCCCGGCTCGGGCAAGAGCAGCGTGGGCGTGGTGCTGGCAAAAGCGCTGGGCTACCGCTTTCTGGACGTGGACCTGCTCATTCAGGAGCGGGAGGGCGCCCTTCTTCAGGAAATTCTGGACCGCCGGGGCCTTGACTATTTTCTGGACGCGGAGCGGGACGCCATCTGCTCGGTGGACTGCCGCCATACGGTGGTGGCCCCCGGTGGAAGCTGCATCTGCCGGGAGGAAGCCATTGAGCACATGCGGCGGCTGGGCACGGTGGTATACCTGAAGCTGTCCCTGCCCGAGGTGGAGGGCCGCATCCACAACCTCGCCACCCGGGGCATCGCCCTGTCCCCAGGGCAGACGCTGGCCGATGTGTACGACTACCGCACCCCCCTTTACGAGCGCTGCGCCCACATCACGGTGCCCGCCGGCGGCCAGACGCTGGCCGGGACGGTGGAGGCGGTGCGCCGGGCGCTGACGGACGCGGGAGTATTGTCCCAGACCATGCCGGATGAAGTATAAGAAGCAAAGGACGTAATGCAATGAATTTTCGTGAACTGGGTCTCATTGACCCCATTTTGAAGGCCCTTGAGCAGGAGGGCTATACCACCCCCACCCCCATCCAGCAGGGGGCTATCCCCCCGGCGCTGGCGGGCCGGGACGTGCTGGGCTGCGCCCAGACGGGCACGGGCAAGACCTGCGCCTTCGCCGCCCCCATTTTGCAGCGGCTCAACGGCGAAAAGCGCCAGCCCCGGGTCATCCGGGCGCTGATCCTCACCCCCACCCGGGAGCTGGCCATCCAGATCGAGGACTCCATCGAGAGCTACGGCCGCAACCTGCCCCTGCGCTCCGCCGTCATCTTCGGCGGCGTGGGCCAGCAGCCTCAGGTGGACAAGATCAACCGGGGTCTTGACATTCTGGTGGCCACGCCGGGCCGCCTGCTGGACCTCCACGGGCAGGGCCTGCTGGACCTGTCCCACATTGAGATCTTCGTGCTGGACGAGGCGGACCGTATGCTGGACATGGGCTTCATCCACGACGTAAAGCGGGTCATCAGGCTCCTGCCCCGGGAAAAGCAGACCCTCTTTTTCTCCGCCACCATGCCGCCGGAGGTCATGGATCTGGTGAACAGCCTGCTCCGCGACTATGCCCGGGTGGCGGTGGACCCGGTGTCCTCCCCGGTGGAGGTCATCCGGCAGTCCCTCTACTACGTGGACAAGAGCAACAAGACCAAGCTGCTGGCCTACCTCATCGAGACGATGGATATCCCCTCCGCGCTGGTGTTCTCCCGGACGAAGCACGGGGCCAACCGCATCGCGCAGGATCTGGAGAAGCGGGGCATCTCCGCCGCCGCCATCCACGGCAACAAGAGCCAGACCGCCCGGGTGCAGGCCCTCAACGACTTCAAGGCCGGGCGCATCCGGGTGCTGGCCGCCACCGACATCGCCGCCCGGGGCATCGACATCGAGGAGCTGGCCTACGTGTTCAACTACAACCTCCCCGACGTGCCCGAGACCTATGTCCACCGCATCGGCCGCACCGGACGGGCGGGCCATGGCGGCACGGCCATCTCCTTCTGCCAGTTCGACGAGAAGGATGAATTGAAGGCCATCGAAAAGCTGCTGGGCAGGCAGATTCCGGTGGTGGAGGACCATCCCTACCCCATGGTGGATCTGACCCCGCCCCAGAAGGATAAGCATGGCCGCCCGGTGAACGCCGAGGACGCCGAGGCCCGGGCCGCCGCCAAGGAGCGCCGCCGCCAGCGGGACGCGGAGAACAAGGCGAGGGCAGAGGAGCGCAAGATAGCCGCCGCTCAGGCGGCGCAGCCTGTCCCCGCCCCGGCGGAGGAAGCGTCCGCCCCGGCCAAGAAAAAGCGCCGCCGCAAGAAGAAAAGCGCGGCTCCGGCAGAAGCGCAGAATATCGAGATCCGCTCCCCGGAGCCGGAGCGCGCGCCCGTCCGGGAGCCGGAGCATGAGACGGACTACCGCCGTCCCCGCTCCGCGGGTGCCAGAGGAGTGCGGCAAGGTAAGTTAGAAGACACTCTTCCCGCCGACCCGTCCATGCCGGTGACGGACTTCTACAAGCCCAATCCGCTGGATTCCGACGTCATCATGGACGCCACCGCCCGCCTGCTGGCGCCCCGGCGGCCCTCTGCGTCCGCCGCGCGGCCCCAGACCCGCGCCCCCCGGCAGGAGGAGCGCCCCCGGAACCGTCAGGAGGACCGGGAGCAGTCCCGGAGCGGCAGAAACAGCGGCTCCCGCCGCCCGGAACAGCCTGTCCAGCCGGAAAAGACCGCCCAGTCCGGCCAGAAGCGGGACGGCGGCAGGCCCGTCCGGGACGGGCAGCCCGCCCAGAACGGCAAGGCCGCGCCCAGCGCCGCTCTGGCGGAGGGCCAGTCCCCCGCCCCGGCCAAAAAGAGAAAGCGCCGCCGCAACGACCGGCCCCGCCCCATCGAGCGCTCCCTTTACGCCCATCAGAAGGACTCCACCGAGCAGGCCAGCCTGATGCGGCCTTACTACCTCAGCGATGACGACTAAACCGCCCCGAAAACGCCGCTGGCCTATGATTTTGCTTGTTTTTGCCCTGCTGGCGGGGTTCTGCGGCTGGTTTTACTGGCAGCAGACCGGCCTCTGCCCGGAGGAGATCACCGTAACGGACGAAAAGCTGCCGGAGGCCTTCGCGGGCTTCCGCATCACCGTGGTGTCCGACGTCCACTGCGCCGAATTTGGCCGGGACAATGAGAAGCTGCTGGCCGCCGTGGCGGCCCAGAAGCCCGACCTTATCGCCATCACCGGCGACCTCATCGACCAGTATCACACCGACCTTGCCATGGTGGAGCCGCTGTGCCGGGGCCTTGCGGCCATCGCCCCCACCTATTACGTCACCGGCAACCACGAGTGGGCGCTGGGCATGGCGGCGGCGAGGGGCATCAAGCAGACCGTGGCTGCCTGCGGGGTGACGGTGCTGACCAACGAATACGTGACGCTGGAGCGGGACGGCCAGACCGTGGTCCTTGCGGGCATCGACGACCCCAACGGCTTTGCCGACCAGAAGACCCTGCCCCAGCTCATGACCGAGATCCGCGCCGAGTTGGGCGGCCCCTACGTCATCCTGCTGGCCCACCGGAACGACGGGGCGCTGTACGAAAGCTGCGGCGTGGACCTGACCCTCTGCGGCCACGCCCACGGCGGTTTGGTCCGCCTGCCCTTTACCGACGGCCTTGTGGATCACGACCGCACCCTCTTCCCCACCATGACCGCCGGGCTGTATCAGCTTTCCCACGGCCAGATGGTGGTCAGCCGGGGGCTGGGCAACTCCGGGCCGTCCTTCCGGCTGTTCAACCGGCCCCATCTGCCGGTGGTGACGCTGGAACAGTGACCCGCCGGGGTTGTGCGACCCGAGGGACCAAAAGTCTCGCAGAGTTTTACCAACCCAGCGGCGAAAAAATATGATCTGTTTTCTGCCGCGGCCTGTACGTGGCAGAAAACACTGCAAGGGGTCCCCACAAGGCTGTCGCCTTGTGGGGAGAGGAGCAGTCCTGACACGGGTGAAGTTTTCCGCTTGCGGGAAACGGAACTTGGTGTCAGGGACTGCGACGATGCCGCGCATTAAAATAAAACGGGTCCCCGCGGGGCCCGCTTGAACAGAGAGCAGGACAAGGGATATGGCAGAATACGACGCCGGACAATTTGATATAGCGGTAGTAGGTGCGGGCCACATGGGGCCCCGCAGAGCGGGGCGCACGTCAGTGCGTACAAGCGTTTTGCCGCAGGCAAAACCTTGGCGCAAGGCGGAATTCACTTCCGCCGCGCATTAAAATAAAACGGGTCCCCGCGGGGCCCGCATAGACAGAGAGCAGGACAAGAGATATGGCAGAATACGACGCCGGACAATTTGATATAGCGGTAGTAGGTGCGGGCCACGCGGGCATTGAGGCATCTCTCGCCGCCGCGCGGCTGGGCCTGCGCACGGTGTGCTTCACCATCAATCTGGACGCGGTGGGCAACATGCCCTGCAACCCCGCCATCGGCGGCACGGGCAAGGGTCAGCTGGTCCGGGAGCTGGACGCCCTCGGCGGCGAAATGGGCCGGGCGGCGGACAAGGCCTGCATCCAGTACCGGATGCTCAACCGGGGCAAGGGCCCGGCGGTGTGGTCCCTCCGGGCGCAGGCCGACCGGCGGCGCTATCAGGAGGTGATGAAGCACACGCTGGAGCTTCAGGAAAACCTCTGGGTGAAGCAGGGCGAGGTGGTGGAGATCCGCACCGACGATACCGGCGCGGTGTCCGCCGTCCGCACCGCCACCGGCGGCGTGTACCGCGTCCGGGCCGTGGTCATCGCCACCGGCACCTACCTCGGGGGCCGCACCATCGTGGGTGATGTGACCCGGGACTCCGGCCCCGACGGCATGGCCGCCGCCCTGCCGCTGACGGACTGCCTGAAGGCGTTGGGCCTGAACCTGCGCCGCTTCAAGACCGGCACACCCCCCCGGGTGAACCGCCGGAGCGTGGACTTTTCCAGAATGGAGGTGCAGGCCGGGGATCCAGACCCCGTGCCCTTCTCCTTTTCCACGGAGACGGCCCCGGAAAACCGGGCGGTGTGCTACCTGACCTACACCAACGACCGCACCCACACCGTCATCCGGGACAATCTGGACCGCTCCCCCCTGTACGACGGCACCATCGCCGGCGTCGGCCCCCGGTACTGCCCGTCCATCGAGACGAAGATCGTCCGCTTCCCCGATAAGGCCCGGCACCAGCTCTTCATCGAGCCCATGGGCCTGAACACGGAGGAGCTGTATATTCAGGGCTTTTCCTCCTCCCTGCCCGAGGAGGTGCAGGTGGAGATGCTCCAAACCATCCCCGGGCTGGAGCACGCGGAGATGACCCGCCCGGCCTACGCCATCGAGTACGACTGCGTGGACCCCACGGAGCTGCTGCCCACGCTGGAGTGCAAAAAGGTCCCCGGCCTGTACGGCGCGGGGCAGTTCAACGGCTCCTCCGGCTATGAGGAGGCGGCGGCACAGGGCCTTGTGGCGGGCATCAACGCCGCGCTGAAGGTCAAGGGGGAGGAACCCCTCATCCTCTCCCGGGGGGACGGGTACATCGGCGTGCTCATCGACGACCTTGTGACCAAGGGCACGGAGGAGCCTTACCGCATGATGACCTCCCGGACGGAGTACCGCCTCATCCACCGGCAGGACAACGCCGACCAGCGGCTCACCCGCTACGGCGCCCGTGTGGGGCTGGTGCCGGAGGAGCGGCTCCGGGCGGTGGAGGAAAAATACGCCGCCGTCAGGCGGGAGACGGCCCGGCTGGAGCACGCGGGTGCGGCCCCGTCCCCGGCGCTGGATGAAATGCTGGCCGCCCGGGGCGAAGCCCCCTGCCCCCACGGGGCGCGGCTGGCGGATCTGCTGCGGCGGCCCCGGGTGAGCTACGCCGACCTCGCTCCCTTCGATGCGGAGCGCCCCGCTCTGCCCCGGGAGGTGGCGGAGCAGGTGGAGATCACCGTGAAATATCAGGGGTACATCGACCGGCAGGACCGGCAGGTGGAGGAGCTGCGCCGCCTTGAGGGCCATCCTCTCCCGCCGGACACGGACTACGCGTCCATTCAGGGCCTGCGGCTGGAGGCCCGGCAGAAGCTGGCCGCCATCCGCCCACTGAATCTGGGGCAGGCCAGCCGGATCTCCGGCGTCAGCCCGGCGGATCTGACGGCGTTAATGATCTGGTTAGAGCGCGGCGGATAGGCCCATAGGGACGCTTGGAACAGAGCGAGGGCGAGCGGCGGGGCGCGCAGCGGCCCAAAGACCAGCCCGAGACGGCGCGAAAGCGGCCCGGGCATGGGCGGAATCCATAGCGTGACTGGCCGGAGCGCGGCGGACTGGACGAACCATAAGGAGGTATTTGACCATGAGTGAATTGTGGCTGGAAGTGACCCTGCCCGTCCCGGCGGAAAAGCTGGACCGGGTGTGCGACGTGCTCACCGGCAACGGCATGACCGGACTGGTGGTGGAGGAAGAGGGCGACTTTCTGCGCTTTCTGGAGCAGAACCGCCAGTACTGGGACTACGTGGACGAGGATCTGGCCCGCCGGATGAAGGGGGCCAGTCGGGTGAAGTTCTACGTCCCGGACAGCGACGAGGGCCGCCGCCAGCTCCGGCAGTACCTCGCCGGGCTGGAGGAGTACGAGCCTCAGACCGTCTCCCTCCGGGAGGAGGACTGGGCCACCTCGTGGCAGAAGTATTACCAGCCCATCCCCGTGGGAAAGCGCATTTACATCGTTCCCGAGTGGATGCGGGGGCAGGCCGTGCCCGATGGCCGGGTGCCCCTGTACCTCAACCCGGGGCTGACCTTCGGCACCGGCTCCCACGCCACCACCCAGCTGTGCCTTGAGCTTCTGGAGGACGCGGTGCGCCCGGGGGACAGGGTGCTGGATCTGGGCTGCGGCTCCGGCATTCTGGCCATCGCCGCGCTGGGGCTGGGCGCGGAGAGCGCCATCGGCGTGGACATCGACCCCAAGGCGGTGGACGTGGCCTACGAAAACGCCGCCATGAACGGCGTGGGCCGGGACCGGCTCACGGTGTACGCCGGGAACGTGCTGGGGGACGCCAAGCTGGCGGCAAAGCTCCGCCCCGGCGAAAATCAGGTGGTGCTGGCCAACATCGTGGCCGACGTCATCATCCCCCTGTCCGCCGTGGCCGGGGATTTTCTGGCGGAGGGCGGCGTGTTCCTCACCTCCGGCATCATCGACACCCGGGCGGACGAGGTGGCCGCCGCCATTGAGGGGAACGGATTCACCATCACCCGGCGGCTGGAGCGCTCCGGCTGGTACGCCTTCCGGGCGGAGCGGAAGTAATGGAGCGCATTTACGCGGACAACGCCGCCACCACCGCCATGAGCCGGGCGGCCATGGACGCCATGACCGCCGCCATGGCCCTGTACGGCAACCCGTCCAGCCTGCATCAGGAGGGCCAGCGGGCGGCGAAGGCGCTGGAGGACGCGCGGTACGTCATGGCGGACGCGCTGGGCTGCCGCCCCGGGGAGATCATCTTCACCTCCGGCGGCAGCGAGGCGGACAATCAGGCCCTGCGCTCCGCCGCGGCGGAGGGAAAGCGCCGGGGCAGGCGGCATATCATTTCTACCGCCGTGGAGCACCACGCGGTGCTCCGGACGCTGGAGGAGCTGGCGGACGAGGGCTTTGACGTCACCCTCCTCCCCGTGGACGAAAACGGCCGGGTGAGCGCCGGAGACGCGGCCGCCGCCATCCGGGAGGACACCTGCCTTGTGTCCGTCATGACCGCCAACAACGAGACCGGCACCATCCAGCCCGCGGCGGAGATCGCCGCCCTCTGCCGGGCGCGGCACATCCCCTTCCACACCGACGCGGTGCAGGCGGCGGGCCATCTGCCCCTCCGTGTGGACGAGCTGGGGGTGGACATGCTGTCCCTGTCCGCCCATAAATTCCACGGCCCCAAGGGTGTGGGCGCGCTGTACGTCCGCCGGGGCACGCCGGTGACGCCGGTGATCTTCGGCGGGGCGCAGGAGCGAGGCCGCCGGGCGGGGACGGAAAACCTCCCCGCCATCGCGGGGATGGCTGCGGCCCTCCGGGAGTCGGTGGAGCATATGGAGCGGGACCGCGCCCATGTCACCGCCCTGCGGGACCGGCTGGCCGCCGGGCTTCTGCGTATTCCACACGCCGTTCTGAACGGCGGCGGCGCGGAGCGCCTGCCCGGCATCGTGAACCTGTCCTTCGAGTGCGTGGAGGGGGAGCCGCTGGTGCTCCTGCTGGACGCCCGGGGCATCGCGGCCTCCTCCGGATCGGCCTGCGCCTCGGGCAGCCATACCGCCAGCCACGTGATCCGGGCGCTGGGCCGGTCGGACGCGCTGGCGCTGGGCTCCGTCCGGCTGAGCCTGTGCGAGTCCAACACGGCGGACGAGGTGGATCGGATCATCGCCGCCGTGACGGAGTCGGTGGCCTACTTGCGCTCCCTTTCCCCGGAGTGGAAGGCCCGGGAGGCGGGAGAAACGCCGTGGGAACTGCTGTAACGATGTGAAAAAGCGCCGTTCTCCGTTTTCGGAGACCGGCGCTTTTCCTGTTGCCGTGGCATACCGGCGCGCCCCGGCGCATACAGTTTGTCCGAGGTGAACATCATGCGAAAGAATCGGACAAGATCACGGCTGCCCGCCGTCCTGCGGCGGGGTACGGCGCTGTTTCTGGCCATGGCGGCGGCGTGGCTGCTGTGGCTCACCGCCGACTTCGGCGCGGCGGCCAAGGCGCTGGGCGGCTTGCTGGACAGCGCGGAGGTGGCGGCGGCCCTGCTGTCCGCCGAGCTGGGGGACACCGGCGGGGAGACCCTGTCCGGTGTGGACCGGCTGGCCCTGAGCCAGTCCTCCCTGCTGTGGGCCAATTTCGGCGCGCTGACCGGGCAGAAAGACGCGCCGTCGCCGGAGCCGTCCCCCTCCGCCAGCGAAAGCACGGCGCCCTTCCCCTCCGCCGCCCCGTCGCCCTCCGTCAGCCCGGAGGTGACGGCTACCACCGCGCCGGAGAACATCGTGGGCCGCACCATGGTGCCCGGCTCCTCCAGCCGCTATGTCAGCGAAAACGGCATTTACATCTATAATTACACCGACTATGCGCTGGACATCGCCCAGCTGGAAGCGGACAGCCCCAAATTAAATTTGAGTGAGTCCGAAGGCCCTCAGATCCTCATCTACCACTCCCACACCACCGAGGCCTACACCATGGACGGCACCGACGTGTACGAGGAGAGCGACACCTCCCGCACCACCGACCCCAATTTCAACATGATCCGCATCGGCGAGGAGATGAAGCAGGTCTTTGAAGCCGCGGGGCTGGAGGTCGTCCATGACGACACCCTTTACGACTACCCGGTATACACCGGCTCCTACGGCCGCTCCGCCGAGGGGGTGGCGGCCATGCTGAAAAAATACCCCTCCATCAAACTGGTGCTGGACGTCCACCGGGACGCGCTGGCGGGGTCGGACGGCACAGTCTACAAGACCGTGGCCGGGACGGTGGAGCACTGCGCCCAGGTCATGATGGTGGTGGGCAGCGACGCCGGGGGCCAGACCCACGACACGTGGCGGCAGAACCTGTCGCTGGCGGTGGGGCTTCAGCGGGCGGTCTCCGATCAGTACGGCACCCTCATCCGGCCCATCGTCCTGCGCTCCTCCCGGTTCAACCAACAGATGAGCACCGGGGCCATCCTCGTGGAGGTGGGCTCCCACGGGAACACCCTTCAGGAGGCCATCACCGCCGCCCGGCTCTTTGCCCGGACGGTGGCAGAATATGTGAAATAAGTCCCCGTTTTTGGTGTGAACAACGGGTTTGTTATAGATAACCGTCAAAATTGTGCAAAATTTCTGTATGTTAGCGTTGACTTTCCCTTTGGAGGTCACTATACTGAAGCTGGAGGAAGGGTTAGGTGATACTGAACGATCGAGGAGCGATAACGTATGATCAAGACAGTTTTTTCCGTAGACGGCATGGCCTGCTCCATGTGCGAGGCTCACGTCAACGACGCCATCCGCAAGGCTGCCGGTAAGGTGAAGAAGGTCACCTCCTCCCACAGCAAGGGCACCAGCGAGGTCATCTCCGAGGAGCCGCTGGACGAGGCCGCGGTGCGTCAGGCGCTGGAGGACATCGGCTACCGGGTCACCGGGGTGGAGAGCGGGCCCTACGAGAAGAAGGGACTGTTTTCCTTCGGAAAAAAGTAACCTGTCCGGCGGGCCGGATCGCCCCGCCGGGAACATAGAAAAAATATCAGGAGGAATTTACCATGAAGACTTATAAAAGCCTTGCCCTGTTCGCCGGCGGCGTGCTGTTCGGCACGGCCGGCATCAAGCTGCTTACCAGCAAGGACGCCAAGAAGGCGTACACCCACACCACCGCCGCCGTGCTGCGGATGAAGGACTCCGTCATGAACACCGTCACCACCGTGCAGGAGAACGCCTCCGACATTCTGGCCTCCGCCAAGGACATCAACGAGGAGCGCGCTCAGGCGGAAGAGGCGGCCGAGTCCGGCGAGTGCGACTGCGCCTGCGATCAGACCGAGGGCGAGTAAAAAAAGCGCGGGAGGGCTGCCGTCACGGCGGCCCTCCTTTTTCCATTGGAGGCTGTTATGAAATTCAAGATCAAGCATGAGAGCCGGGGCCGCATCCGCGTCCAGATGGTCCAGAGCCGCATGACGCTGGAGCAGGCCGACCTGCTGGAGGCGTGGCTCCAGAATCTCCCCGGCGTGGATCAGGCGGCGGTGCACGAGCGCACCTGCTGCGCCATCATCACCTATAAGGGGGAGCGGCGGGACGTTCTGAGCGCCCTCCGGGGCTTCTCCTATGAGGACGAGAGCGTGAAGAGTCTGGCGGGCATCCGCAGCAGCCGGGCCATCAACCGCACCTATCAGGAAAAGCTGGTGTGGATGGTGTCCTTCAAGGCCCTCCGCACCCTGTTCTTCCCCGCCCCCCTGCGGGCGGCCTACACCATCGTGAAGTCCGTGCCCTATATGTACCGGGCGGCCCGCTGCCTGCTGCGGCGGCAGCTCCACGTGGAGGTGCTGGACGGCATTTCCGTGGGCATTTCCGTGTTCCGGCAGGATTTTGGCACCGCGGGCTCTGTCATGTTCCTGCTGGGGCTGGGCGAGCTGCTGGAGGAGTGGACCCACAAGAAATCGGTGGAGGATCTGGCCCGGAGCATGTCGCTGAACATCGACCGGGTGTGGCTGAAAACGCCGGACGGCGAGGTGCAGGTGCCCCTGAGCCAGATCCGCCCCGGCGACGAGATCTGCGTCCGGGTGGGCGGCGTCATCCCGCTGGACGGCACCCTTGTGGACGGAGAGGTCATGGTCAATCAGGCCTCCCTCACCGGCGAGTCCGTCCCCGTGCCCAAGCGGCCGGGCACCGCCGTGTATGCAGGCACCGTGGTGGAGGAGGGCGAGTGCGTCCTGTCCGTCACCCAGCAGTCCGGCGACGGCCGGTACGACAAGATCGTGTCCATGATCGAGCAGTCGGAGAAGCTGAAATCCGCCGCCGAGGACAAGGCGTCCAATCTGGCGGACAAGCTGGTGCCCTACACGCTGGCGGGCAGCGCGCTGGTCTATCTGCTGACCCGGAACGTCACCCGGGCGCTGTCCGTGCTGATGGTGGACTTCTCCTGCGCGCTGAAGCTGTCCATGCCGCTGGCGGTGCTGTCCGCCATGCGGGAGGCCAGCGCCTGCCACGCCACCGTCAAGGGCGGCAAGTATCTGGAGGCCATGGCCGCGGCGGATACCATCGTGTTCGACAAGACCGGCACCCTCACCCACGCCACCCCCGTGGTGGCCCGGGTCATCCCCTTCGGCGGGCGGGACGAGACAGAGATGCTCCGTCTGGCCGCCTGTCTGGAGGAGCACTTCCCCCACTCCATGGCCAACGCCGTGGTAAAGGCCGCCCGGGACCGGGATCTCTCCCACGAGGAGATGCACTCCGAGGTGGAGTATCTGGTGGCCCACGGCATCGCCAGCACCGTTTCCGGCCAGCGGGTCATCATTGGCAGCGCCCACTTCGTCTTTGAGGACGAGCACTGCACCGTCCCGCCGGAGGATCAGGCGGTGTTCGACAGCCTGCCCGAGGAATTCAGCCACCTGTATCTCGCCATCGGCGGTGTGCTGGCGGCGGTGATCTGCATTTCCGACCCCCTGCGGGACGAGGCCGCCGATGTGGTGTCCGCCCTGCGGGCGCTGGGGCTGAAGAAGATCGTCATGCTCACCGGCGACAGCGAGCGCACCGCCGCCGCCATCGCCGCTCAGGTGGGGGTGGATGAGTACCGCTCCGAGGTCCTGCCCGAGGACAAGGCCCGCTATGTGGAGGAGGCCCGCGCCGCGGGCCACACCGTCATCATGCTGGGCGACGGCATCAACGACTCCCCCGCCCTGTCCGCCGCCAACGTGGGCATCGCCGTCAGCGACGGCGCGGCCATCGCCCGGGAGATCGCCGACGTGACCATTGCCGCCAACGACCTGTATGAGCTGGTGAAGCTGCGCTTCCTGTCCCAGTGCCTCATGCGGCGCATCCGCTCCAACTACCGGTTTGTCATCAGCTTCAACGGCGGCCTCATCGCGCTGGGCGCGCTGGGCATCCTGCCCCCCGCCACCTCCGCCATGCTCCACAACCTGTCCACCCTCGGGGTGAGCCTGCGGAGCATGACCAATCTGGCGTCCGTCTACCCCGCCCGGGCGCTGCCGGAGAAAATTTGATCCAAGCATACACAAAAACGCCGGAGACTGTGGAAAAGTCTCCGGCGTTTCTTTTTTGCTGTTTCAGACGGGCTGCTCCGCCTTCTGCTTGAGCTTCCGGCACAGGGGGATGATGACCCCGCCGCAGGAATTGCCCAGCGTCATGACGACGAGGTAGAGGAAGGTCCTGCCGCTCCACACGTTGGCCACGGAAAAATAGAACATGTTGGCCACGCAGTGCTCGAAGCCGCACAGGATAAACACCATGACCCCCATGAAAATGCCGATGTACTTGCCCAGCTGGTGGGGGTTGTTCTTGAAGCCGTCCACGGCAATGAACATGAGGATGTTGCAGAACACGGACAGGATAAAGATGGACAGCAGATTGTCGTCCAGCTTGGTCTGGCACAGGGCGGCGGCCTTTTCCGCGATGCCCGCGATCCGGGTGGCCCGGACAGCGTAGCCCACAAGGCCGGTGCCCACAAGGTTGCCCACCCACACGGACAGCAGGAAGCCCAGATAGGACGGGGGATTTTCAAACACATAGCCCACCTTGCCGGTGAACAGGTTCAGGCCGAAGGTGCAGATGGCGAACAGCCCCAGACAGAACAGCGCCGCGCCCACCACCTTGTTGTCGCAGGAGAGGAACACCACCCCGCCGATTCCGATGCAGACGCCCGCCAGCACCGAGTACAAAAATGAAGCCAGTCCTTTCATAGTTCACAGTCCTCCCCTGATACGCGCTGATTTTTCCGGACAGCCCCGGCGAGGGCTGTACTATAAATTATAACAGCCGGGGGAACCGGTGTAAATTCATAAATCTGGGGATACGGCGTGCGGAAAAATACTCAGAATTGAGAATACCGCCGAAAAAACCGGGCCGTTTTTGACTGAAGGACTGTGCAGCACCCAATGTCCGCCTGCGGCGGCCCTGCGGGGCGGGCTGCGTTTTTCCGGGCGCACGCCCCCGGAAAAACAAATTTTAATGAAATTCCGCCGTCTACGGGGCGGTGAAACTTCGCGGTTTTTGTTTTTTTCGCAAACCGCTCAGCCGTTGAGGAGCAGGACGTTCTCCGGCGCGATGCAGGCCAGATTCCCGGCGGGCAGGGCGGCGTAGTCGTCCTTGGACAGCTCCCAGCGGAGGGCGGCGTTCTCCGCGGCCCCGTCGGGGCGGATCATGAGGATGACGGAGAAGGTGTCCTCGATGGCGGAGAGGACCTCGTAATGGAATACGTTTTTCCCCGGCTGCTCCACGCCCTTGAAGAAGTGGGCGCGGATGCCCGCGCAGCTCACCGGGCGGCCGGGGTCCGGGGCGGCGAGGGTCAGCCCCCACTCCGGGACGGTGACTCTGCCTTCCGCCCAGCTGGCGGCGGCCAGATTCTTGCAGCCGGTGAGCCGGGCGGCGTTGGCTGTCTCCGGGTCCCGGAACAGATCCCACTTGTCCCCCACCCGGTCGATGGTGCCCCGGCCATAGACGGCGATGCTGCTGGCGATGCGGTACACTTCGTCACGGTTGTGGCTCACCAGCAGGGTGGTGCCGCCAAAGGAGCGGGTCACGGCCATGACCTCCTGCTCCATCTCCCAGCGGAGATGGGCGTCCAGCGCGGAAAAGGGCTCGTCCAGCATGAGCAGCTCCGGCTCGGTGATGAGCATCCGGGCCAGGGCGGCCCGCTGCTGCTGCCCGCCGGAGAGTTGGCCGGGGAGCTGGCGCTCCAGCCCCTCCAGCCGGAAGCGGCGGATGTACTCCGCCACCCGGGCGCCGTCTTTTTTCCGCAGCCCGGCGGCGATGTTCTGCTCCACCGTCATGGTGGGGAACAGGGCGTAGTTCTGGAACAGCAGGCCCACCCGCCGCTCCTGGGGCCGCAGGTCGATCCTTTTCTCCGAGTCGAACAGCACCCGGCCGTCCACCACGATGCGGCCCGCGTCCGGCCGCTCGATGCCCGCGATGCACCGCAGAGTCATGGACTTGCCGCAGCCCGAGGCCCCCAGCAGGGCCAGCACCTCGTTCCCGGCGGAAAAGGCCGCGTCCAGCCGGAAGCCGCCCAGATCTTTTCTGATGTTTACCTCGATAGACATAGGCAGGCTCCTTACCAGCGCTTTTGATTTTTGATCTTCCTCCCGGAGATGAGGTTCATGATCACCACGATGCCGAAGGAGATGAGCATGATGATGGCCACCCACACGCCGGCGGTGGCGTAGTCGCCGTTCTGGATGACCATGGCGATCTTCTGGGAGATGGTGCCCGTCTTTCCGGCGATGTTGCCCGCCAGCATGGAGGTTGCGCCGTACTCGCCCAGCGCCCGGGCGAAGGTCAGGATGGTGCCGGAGGCGATGCCCGGCCCGGCGGCGGGCACCACCACCCGCCAGAAAATGGCGCGCTCGCTCATGCCCAGCGTCCGCCCGGCGTAGATGAGGCTGATGTCCACCTGCTCAAAGGCGGCCCGGGCGTTGCGGTACATCAGGGGAAAGGCGATGACGGAGGCGGCGATGACGCAGCCCGCCCAGCTCTGCACCACCTTGATGCCGAACGTCCCGTACAGCCAGCCGCCGAAGGGCCGCCGCAGGGAGAACAGCAGCAGCAGGAAAAAGCCCGCCACCGTGGGGGGCAGTACCATGGGGAGGGTCAGGAAGCCGTCTACCACCGCCCGGGCCCGGGGGCCCAGCTTCAGCACACCGTGGGCCGCCCACACGCCGAGGAAGAAGCACACCACGGTGGCCACAATGCCGGTTTTCAGGGAGATGAACAGCGGCGACCAGTCCAGCGTTTTGAGAATGTCCAGCAGCTCGCCCATGAGCGGCACCTCGCTTTTCGTTTTGATACGACGGAAACGGACGGGGGTCAGCCCCGCCCGTTCCGCGTTGAAAGATCAGAAATTGACGGCAGATCAGCCGATGTTGCTGACGAACATGTACTCCTCGAAGATGGCCATGGCCTCCGGCGTCTGGAGGAAGGTGAAGAAGTCATCGGCCGCGGCGTTCTGAGCGGCGTCAGCCTCGGCGTTGGTCACGCGGCACATGGGGTACACGATGGCGCCGGTGAGGTCGGTGGAGAGGTGCTGGATGATGTCCACGTCGTCCCGGACGGAGTAGGCGTCGGAGTAGTACACGGTGCCCACCTCGTTGGAGCCCTCCTTGACGGCCTCCTTGACCTTGGACACGTTGCCGCACTCGTTGATCTCAACGCCGCCGAGGGCGGCGGAGACATCCTCGGTGGAGATGCCGGAGGGGTCGGCGTCCTTGTCCAGTACGCCCAGATTCTGGAGGGCCGCGCGGGTGTACTTGCCCACGGGGACGGAGCCGTCGGCAAGGGCGATGGAGGCGGCGTCGGCGATGTTCTCAATGCCGGTGACCTTGGTGCCGGAGCCCTTCCAGGTGATGAGCACCACCTCGTTGCGGAGCAGGTCCACCCGGGTGCCGTCCATGACGAGGCCGTCCTCCTCCAGAGACTTCATCTGCTTGGTGGCGGCGGAGAAGAAGATGTCGCACTCATAGCCCTCCTCGATCTGGGTGAGCAGCGTGCCGGAGGAATCGGCGTTGCAGGTGACGGTGACGTTGGGCTGGGCCTCGTTGTACAGGGCGATGAGGTCCTTGAAGGCGTTCTCCAGAGAGGCGGCGATAAAGACCTGGATCTCAGCGGCGTCCAGCGCGGCGGTGCCGGGCTCCTCGGAGGGAGCGTCGGAAGGCTCCTGAGCGGGCGTCCCGGACACGGCGTCGGAGGGCTTGTCAGCGCCGCTGCCGCCGTTGCCGGAGCAGGCGGCCAGCGCAAGGATCATGCTCAGCGCGAGGAGCAGAGCAAGCAGCTTCTTCATTTCATTCTTTCCTTTCGTTCTGTTTCGTTCGGTTTTGTCTGGAAAACGGTTCGCGCTGTTCAGTATAATTCATTATCTTTCGTTTTGCAAGCCCCAGATAACAGATTTTCCTTTGATCGGTCACAACCAAATCTTCCATTGCGGAACAGAACCAAACTGTGATATACTGAACAATCATCAACAAACGGATTGGAGTGTCTGCCCTATGCCCGACGATCTGCTCACCGCGCAGGAGGCCGCGGACTATCTCAAGGTGAAAAAGACCACCGTATACGAGCTGGTCAAGCGGGGGGATCTCCCCTCCACCAAGATCGGCAAGCAGCTGCGCATCCCCCGGGCGGCGCTGGAGGGGATGACCGGGGCTGTCCGGGCCGACGAGCCGCCCCGGAAGCCCCCCATCCGGGAGAGCGGACGGCCCGGCGCCATCCTGTGCGGGCAGGACAGCTCGCTGGACATGATCGCGGACTTCGTGACGGCCAGTGCGGGCAACGGCGCGGTGGTGCTCCGCTCCCACGCCGGCAGCTACAACAGCCTGACCATGCTGTACCACGGCAAGGTGGACATGGCCACCGCCCACCTGTGGGACGAGGCCACGGGGACCTATAACCTGCCGTACATCTCCAAGCTGCTGCCGGGGATGGAGGTGACGGCGGTGCGGCTCTTCGGGCGCACCACGGGCATTTACGTCCCCACCGGCAACCCCAGGAAGGTTGAAGGGGTGTCTGCGCTGGCCCGGCCTGAGCTGCGGATGATCAACCGGGAAAAGGGCAGCGGCGTGCGGGTGCTGGTGGACGAAAAGCGCAAGGCCATGGGCCTGTCTCCCCGGCAGATCCGGGGCTATGACGAGGAGCGCACCAGCCACATGACCGTGGCCGCTGCGGTGGCCTCCGGCGAAGCGGATTACGGCTTCGGCGCGGAGGCGGCCTCCCGGATGGTGGACGGGGTGGATTTCCTGCCCCTTCAGCTGGAGTGGTACGATCTGGTGCTGCCCACTGCCCGGCGGGAGGAGCCGGCCTTCCGCGCGGTGCTGGACTACGTGACCTCCCAGCGGTTCCGCCGGGATTTGGAGCAGACCGGGCGGTACGACCTGAGCCAGACCGGAACAGTGTTTGAGCTGTAATCCATCGAAAAAGGCAGAGCCTTTTCCGATGGAAGAGCTACGCCCCGCGGCAGCGCACGAAATGTCCGCTGATAGCGGCCGTTTCGCACGTTTGCGGGGCGAGAAGAGTTTTTTCCGAGGCGCATGTCCCCGGAAAAAACAGATTTCATTTTATTCCGCCGCCTGCGGGCGGCGGAACTCTGCGAGGCTTTTGTACCGCTTAATTTGAGAGCGGCTTTGCTGAACATGAAAAAGGAGCGCTTCCGGCGGGAAGCGCTCCTTTTATCATGATTTAATACTGATTTACCCAGTGGCTGAGAAGAGCGGTGGGGATGAGCCACAGGGCCATGTAGAGCAGGAAGTTCACCGGTGTCAGCGAAGCCGCCGCCCCCACGTAGGTGAGGTAGAAGGTCAGCGCCGCGCCCAGCGCCCCGCCGGCGATGGACAGCGCCGTTCCCAGACGGACGGCTGAGCGCAGGCGGCGTCCGCCCACCACTGCGTCGCAGTAGGGGCCGAGGCCCTCCCGGCTCAGCAGAGCTACCGGCGTGCCGTCGTGGTCCTGCTCTGTGCCGGACAGCTCCAGCCGCCGGTCTACCGGGGGAAACTCCATCTTGTCCACCGGCAGCTTGAACTTCTGCCCCAGCAGAGCTGGGATCAGGTTGGGGTCCCGGGTGGCCAGAATGGGGGACGCGCCGTTGCGCATCAGGGCGGACAGACAGGGGTTCACCGCCGGACTCATGGCGTAGTTCAGGGCGAACAGCCCGGCAAGCTCGCCGTTGATGGCGCAGAACACTGCGTGCTTGACGTTTACCCCCTGGGGCAGGGGCACGTCCATGAGGTGCATGAAGGCGGCGGTGCCCACAAAGACCTCCTGATTGCGGATGATGCCGGTGACGCCGCCCTCGTGGTACCGCACGCCGGACACCTCCCGGTAAAAGGCCCCCTGCGCCCGGAGCAGATCGTGAAAGGGCCGGGTCAGGCCGCAGTCCAGCACCCGGACGAGGCTGGCGGCGTAGGCCACCGCCTTTTCGTTGGGGAAGTCGCCGAACACCCGGACGCCCGTCACCCGGACGGAGCCAGTGGGAAAGAGGTCGTTGTCCTGCATGACGATGCCCGCCTCCCGGCAGCGGGCGGCCCCGGGCCAGCCCGCCAGAGCTGCGCCCACGTTGAACAGCCGCCGGGCCAGCTTGTGGTAGGGGGAGCCGTACACCAGCAGCGCCGACCACGCGGAGGCCGCCGTCAGGGTGGCGGAGGCCGTCCACAGGAACTGCACGGCGCTTTTGTGGGCGGCGGCAGACAGCCCCGCGCACACCAGACAGCACAGCAGAAGCAGCGGCGCGGCCACGGCGTAGGCCCGCTGACCGCCGTCCTCCATCTGGATCTGGCTGCCGAAGCCCGCCTGACTGCCTGACCACTTCGTGTATGCCGGGCGGCCGGACCACTTGCCCTCGTCCAGCGTCACCACGTAGGGCTCCTTCGCCTGCGCGGCGGCCCGGCAGGACAGCCGGTCTCCCCTTCTCCGGCCGTAATCCCCCCACAGGGCGAAGGCAAGGCCGAAGGCGGTGACGGCGCAGCAGGGCTGCCCCGTCCGGTAGTCGGTCAGGGCCAGCGCTGCCCCGTCGGCCAGCGTGAAGAGGAAGGCGAAGAGCAGCAGCGTCTCCGCCCCCAGCCGCAGCCGGGCGAGCTGTCCCACGGCCCGGAGCAGCAGCGTGCCGCACAGCAGGCCCGTGACGGCCAGCAGGCCGGGCATGAGCCACGAGCTGAGCTGGGGCCACTGCTCCCAGCTCAGCCACGGCAGGCCGATGGACACGGCGGCACAGGCGATGGAGCACAGCATGGCCAGTACCAGCCGTACCCGCATCCCGCCCAGCCCCCGGGCACACCGGGCGGCCAGATCGGCGGGGGCGGTGTCCGGCGGCGCGGGCCGGGCGGGCCGCGCCCGCTTGGGCCGTTTTGATTCGGCGGGGTCCTCCGGCGTCTCTTCCCGGTCCACGCCGGGGATGTACCGCTCCGCCTTTGCCGTCTCCTCGTCCGGCTCCGCCTGATCGTACATGTGGTCGGCGTAGTGGTCCGCCCGGCGCAGCAGGGTGTGGAACCGGGCGGCAAGGCCGTGGAGGGGGCTTTCCGGCTCGATCTCCACGATGTTGTCCTCATCCTCCGGCCCTTCCGGCTTCGGCTGTTTGGACGGCTTGTCCGCCCTGACGGGCCGGGGCTTTTTCGGCTCCTCCGGTTTTGCTTCGGCGGCGGGCTCCGGCGGTTGAGACTCGTCCGGCCCCCCGTCCTCCGCCGGGGGGGCCGTCTCTTTCGGCGGCTCCGGCTCGGGGCGGCGGGGCTGTTCGGGGAACTCCAGAATTTTGGACTTCCCGTATTTCCCGGAGCCGTACTCCGCTAAAATATCATCCACAGAATAGCTCTGCTTCTTTTCATCATCCTTATGCTCGGACATGGGCGCGCTCCTTTGGTGGAATTGCTTTGCTTCAGCTTCTCTGCCGCACGGCCTCGTACAGCACCACCGCCGCGGCGGCGGAGGCGTTCAGCGAGTTGACCTGCCCCCGCATGGGGATGGACACGAGGAAGTCGCACTGCTCCCGGACAAGGCGGCTCATGCCGTCCCCCTCGCTGCCGATGACGATGGCGGCGGGGCCTTTCAGGTCGGCGTCGTAGAGGGTGGTATTGCCGTCGGCGGCGGTGCCGAACACCCAGAGTCCCTCCTTCTTCAGGTCCTTGAGCAGGGCGGTGAGGTTGGGCACCCGGGCCACGGGCAGGTAGCTCACCGCGCCGGCGGAGGTCTTGGCCACGATGGCGGTCAGCCCGGCGGAGCGCCGCTTGGGGATGATGACGCCGTGGGCCCCGGCGGCTTCGGCGGTGCGGATGACCGCACCCAGATTGTGGGGGTCGCTGAGCTCGTCGCACACCACGATGAGGGGGGCTTCGCCCTTCTCCCGGGCGGCGGCGAGGATATCGTCTACCTCGGCGTACTCCCGGACGGCGGCCACGGCAATGACGCCCTGATGGCTCTTGGTGCGGCTCATGCCGTCCAGCTTCCGCCGGTCGGCCTCCACCACCACCACGCTCTTGTCCCGGGCGGAGGAGGCGATGTGGCCCAGTGTGGCGTCTGTCTCGCCCTTGGCGATGTAGATCTTATCAATGGCGGTCCCGGCCCGGAGGGCTTCGATCACCGCGTTGCGGCCCTCGATGAGGCCGTCGGCCTCGGCTTCCAGATTCTGATTCTTTTTCTCGTCGCGCATGGAAAAAACGCTCCTTTTTCCGTATTTCGAATGTTTCATATCATCATAGCACGAATCGGGCGGCAGCAAAAGGGGGAAAATGTTTTCAGCGCTTTTTTGCGAAGGCAAAAAGCAGTGAAAACCAAAGGACGGAGTCCTTTGAACCTTATTCTCCCGTATTCGCCGGGAGATTTGCGTCCTACGGACGCGGAGCTGAGGGTTTCGCCCCTCAGGGCGACCTACTTTTTGTGCGCACAAAAAGTAGGCAAAAAAGCGCTTAGGGAGAAAACGCAGTCGGCTCCGAACGCTGAGGGGCGCGTTCTGCGCTCCAAGCGTTTTCCCCCTAAGAACCCCAAAGTTTACGGGGTCCAATGAAATAG
>CAKUPH010000027.1 GCA_934675115.1 uncultured Oscillospiraceae bacterium
TCCTCCACCCATGCGGGAGAGGGATGGATGGCCTCGCCGGGCTTCAGTGGGAGCTGGATGAACCGCTCCATGTGGGCGGGGGAGAAGTAGTCGGCGTACACGCTCCTGTGAAGCTCCTGCACTTTGCGGTCATCCGTTTCCGGCCCCTGATACATGCACTTGAAATGGACGCCGAACAAGGCACATTCGTAGTCCAGCACCCGGAAGCCGTTCCGCTCGTAAAAGCCGATGCGGTGGCGGCGCAGCTCGTTTTCGGCGGGATCGTCGGAGGTGGGGGCCTCCACCTCGCCGAAGATCTGACCGTAGCGTTCCAGCAGCAGGGGCAGGGCCTGCGTCCCAAGGCCGTTGTTCCGCTTGCCCCGGAGGACGCCCAGATATTCCAGCAGCCCGCCGTCCCGCGCCCGGGGCAGCCACACCAGCGCGTAGCCCAGCGCATTGCCGTCGTCGTCAGTGATCAGCAGGGGATCGTACTGCCCCATGTCCATGAGCCGAAGCATGGCCCGCAGGGGCTTGAGTTCCGCCCGGGGAAAGTCGTCGACGATCTCGGCGTTGTAAAGAGATTTCAGTTCACACTTGTTCAGCAGCTTCAGTTTCATGTTCAAACTCCAAAGTCATTAAAATGGCGTCCTCTTTGGGATCGTCGTAGTAGTTTTTCCGGCGGCCCGCCTCGGCAAAGCCGTACTTTTCATAGAACTGGATGGCGGGGGTGTTAGAGGCCCGGACCTCCAGCGTGAGGAAGGCCAGCTTTGCCTTTCCGAAGCGGATGAAGGCGGCGATCAGCTCGCCCGCCACGCCCTGACGACGGTAGTCCGGCGCCACCGCCACGTTGTTGATATAGCCCTCGTCCAGCACGGTCTGGAGTCCGGCGTAGCCCAGCACCGTTCCGTCCTCACCCTCGGCGGTGATGATGACGGCGGAGTCGTTCCACAGCTCCTCCAGAAGCATTTCCTCGCTCCATGGATGGGAGAAGCACTCCCTTTCCAGCGCCGCGATCTGGGGGACGTGCTCGGCGGTCATGGGGGTCAGTTTGTAGTTCACGAAATCACCTCATATGTCTGGCCTTTGCGGGAGCAGACCCGCAGGCACCCCGAAGGGGGACGGCGGCGGGTGCCGCCGTACAAGTGTTTTGGCTTCAGTCAAAACCTTGGGACAGGGCGGATTCGCTTCGGCCTGTCCTGATAAAAATTATGGGGTCCCCGGCGGGTGGAAGCCCGCTGGGGCTTAGTGTGCGTCCGCCCACGTGCGCCCGATCTTTGCGTCCGCGGTGAGGGGCACGGCCAGCGCCGCCGCGCCCTCCATCTCCCGGGTGAGCAGGGCCCGTACCGTCTCCGCCTCGGCTTCGGGGCACTCCACGATCAGCTCGTCGTGGACCTGAAGCACCAGCCGGGCCTGCAATTTTTCCGCCCGGAGGGCCTTGTCCACCCGGAGCATGGCCAGCTTGATGATGTCGGCGGCGGTGCCCTGAATGGGCATGTTCAGCGCCACGCGCTCACCGAAGGAGCGGGTGTTGAAGTTGGAGCTTTTCAGCTCGGGCAGCCAGCGCCGCCGGCCGTACATGGTGGACACGTAGCCGTGCTCCCGGCCCTCGGCCACCACCCGGTCCATATAGGCCCGGACGCCGGAGTAGTGGGCGAAATATTTCTCCATATACTCCTTGGCCTGAGCCACCGTGACGTGAATGTCCTCCGACAGGGAGAAGGCGGAGATACCGTACACGATGCCGAAGTTCACCGCCTTGGCCGCCCGGCGCATGTCCGGGGTGACGTTCTCCGGCGTGACGCCGAACACCTGCGAGGCGGTGACGGTGTGAATGTCCACGCCGGTGTTGAAGGCGGCGATCATTTCGCTGTCGCCGGACATGTGGGCCAGCAGCCGCAGTTCGATCTGGGAGTAGTCCGCGTCCACCAGCACGTTCCCCGGCCCGGCGGTGAACATCTTCCGCATTTCCGCTCCCAGCGGGGTGCGGACGGGGATGTTCTGCAAATTCGGCTCGGTGGAGGACAGCCGCCCGGTGGCGGTGACGGTGTTCTGGAAGCTGGTGTGGATGCGCCCGTCGGGGGCGATGACCTTGCCCAGCCCCTCCACGTAGGTGGAGTTGAGCTTGGACAGCTGGCGGAATTCCAGAATGTGCTCGATGATCTCATGCTGGGGCCGGAGCTTTTCCAGCACCTCGGCGTTGGTGGAGTAGCCCGTTTTGGTTTTCTTCACCGGCGGCAGGCCCAGCTTGTCGAAGAGGATGCGGCCCAGCTGCTGAGTGGAGTTGATGTTGAACGTCTCGCCCGCCAGTGTGAAAATGGCGTCCTGCTCCCGGGCGATGCCGCTGGTGAGCGTTTCGCCGAACTCCCGGAGGGCCTTCTGGTCCACGAGAAAGCCCGCCTGCTCCATCCGGGCCAGCACGGCGCACAGGGGCAGGTCGATGTCCCGGAACAGCGCATCCATGCCCAGCTCCCGGAGCTTTTTGGACTGCTCCTCGTAAAGAGCCTCCACCAGCGCGGTGTGGCTCATCCACGCGCCCATGGGGGCGGCGATGTCCGCCAGCGGGCCGAAGGCGTCCGGGTCCTGATAGACGGCGGCCTTGGCCGTCTCAAAATTGAAGTAGCTCACGGAGAGCTTTTCAAGGTCGTAGCTCCCGTCAGTGGGGGAGAGCAGGTAGGCGGCCACGGCGGTGTCGAACACGAAGCCGTCGGTGGAAAGTCCCTCCTCCAGCAGGCGGCCCATAAGGGGCTTGCAGTCATGGGTGATCTTTTTGATGTCCCCGGAGAAAAAGCCCCGGAGAAATTCGTTGTAGCAATCCAGCCGGTCCGCAAGGAACAGGGCGGCCCGGCCGTCGTTCCCCTCGCCGAACTCCACGCATACGCCGTTCAGGTCGGGCAGGGCGAGGAAGGAAACGTGCTCCCGGCCCCGGAAGACGTCCAGCAGCTTGCGCATCCGTTCTCCACTGTTCACGATCTCGCTTTTGCAGGTGCAAGTGAATTTCTCCTGCGTCTGCTCCACGGCGCCGTGGCCGGACAGGCCCAGCTTGTCGATGAGCTTGGAAAACTCCAGCCGCAGCAGAATGTCGTACAGTGCGCTGTCGTTCCACGGCTTCCGGACGGCGTCAGCGGGGGAGAAGTCCATGGGCGCGTTCCGGCGGATGGCGGCCAGATCGTAGCTCATCCGGGCGTCCGCCTCGCCCTCGGTGAGCTTGCGGATGGCGGCGGGCTTGGCGTCGATGTCTGGCAGCCTGTCGTAAATGACATCGATGGAGGCGTACTGCTGGATGAGGGCCATGGCGGTCTTTTCACCCACGCCCTTTACGCCGGGAATGTTGTCCGACGCGTCCCCCATGAGGGCCTTCAGGTCGATGATGTGGATGGGGTCGAAGCCGTACTGCTCCCGGAAGGTGTCGGGGGTCATATTTTTCGTGGTGGTCTGGCCCATGCGGGTGGTGACCAGCTTGACGGTGGTGTGCCCGTCGATGAGCTGGAGGGAGTCCTTGTCGCCGGTGACCACCACGGTGGCGCCGCCGCCCTCGCCGTTGATCCGGGCCATGGTGCCCAGCAGGTCGTCGGCCTCCCAGCCCTCCAGCTCGTACCGGCGGATGTTCATGGCGTCCAGCACCTCTTTCAGCACCGGCATCTGGGCGGCCAGCTCCTCGGGCATGCCCTTGCGCTGGGCCTTGTAGCCCTCGTAGGCCAGATGGCGGAAGGTGGGGGCCTTCAGGTCGAAGGCCACGGCCAGCCCCTCGGGCTTTTCTTCGTCCAGCAGCTTGAAGAGGATGTTCAGAAAGCCGAAAATGGCGTTGGTGGGCAGCCCGTCCCGGGTGGACAGGTTCTGGCTCACGCCGTAAAAGGCGCGGTTGACGATGGAGTTGCCGTCGATGACCATGAGCTTCATGAGAAATCCCTCGCGTTCCTGCGTTTAGTCTATAGATAGTATACCTAAAAATACAGTATAACATTTCGAAGCCGGTAAAGCAAGGGCGAGCGGGACGAAAAAACGCCCGCGGCATACCGCGGGCGTTTCGTTCAGCGTCAGGATTTTTCGTCCTTTTTCTCCCGGTAAACATGGAAGGTGCAGCACAGCAGGTACGCCGCCGCAAGAATGGCGGCCGCTACGAACAGCTCCGCCGCGGGACGGCCGACGGTGATATAGCTTGAGGGATTGAGCTTGCCGGTGTTTTCCACGAAGCGGGCGGAGATTTTTGACCATGCCAGCGGATAGGTCAGCAGCCCGGCGAGCAGGCCGCTGGTCAGCGTGACGGCCAGCGCGGGGATGAGCATCCACGGCTGCCTTTTGAGCAGCAGCCACAGGGCGGACAGCAGGAACAGCCCGAGCAGCACGGCGTAAAATGCACCCTCCTGATGGAGGTACAGCCACGCGGGGAGGGACTCGCTGTAAAACAGGCACCAGTACAGCGCCGCCAGCACCGGGCACAGGGCGGGCAGGGCCTTGGCGGCGGTAAAGGGCGCCCGGCCCAGCCGGAGCCGGTATTGCGCCTGCTCCGGGGAAACGGAGCAGTTCCGCCGGATGACGAGCCACGTCACGGCAGTGGCCGTCCCGGCCAGCAGCACCCACACCAGCAGGGGCAGGAGCACTCCGGCGGTGAGGAATGTCCGGAACAGGTCCCGCAGGCTGGCCATACCGGAGAAAAAGCTGTTGAGGCTGGCGTAGGAGAGGCCGGAGCAAAGGGCAAACAGCGGGGCGAACAGCTGGAAATTGACGAAGAAGTTCATCACGAGATTGCCCCGGTGGAACCACTTGCTGTGGTAGGTGTAGTGCCTTTGCAGGTACACGCCGTAGGCCATGGCCCCCAGATACAGCAGGTAGCACACCAGCGCCGGGGCAAAGAGATCCAGCAGGAAGAACAGCACGCCGCCGCCGATGGCGAAGGCGAAGGACAGCAGGTTTTGCCAGTCCGCCCGCTCCAGCGAGCGCAGGGGCGGCGACACCCCCAGCAGATCGTCCACCGTCACGCCCAGTGCGTGGGCCAGCGGGCCGAGGGTGGCCACGTCGGGGTAGCTGCCGCTCTCCCACCGGGAGACGGACTTGTTGGACACCCCCAGCAGGTCAGCCAGCTCCTGCTGGGTCATATTTCTGGCCCGGCGGTATTGCTTGAGCCGTTCGCCAAATTCAAGTTCAGTCATCAGGGTCGCACCTCGCAGGTTCAATTTAGTCTCACCGGCCTGTGATCTGAGCCAAGCATACCAGAAAACCATGGGAAACGCCACCCCGCCGGGCGGGAATTTTGTCTCGCGGCAGAGGAAAAGCGGAAAACACCCCGGCTTTCTTGCGAAAGCCGGGGTGTTTACGGATCAGAGGATCAAGTTCAGCGCAGGACCGCGCCGCAGTCCTTCTCCAGAGTTTCCAGAATGGACTTTACATCCTCGTCGGCCTCGTCGCCGGTGAGAGAGCGGTCGTCGGCCCGGAGGACCAGATTGAAGGCCACGGACTTCTTGCCCGCGGGGATGCCGACGCCCTGATAGATGTCGAACAGGGTGACCTCCTTGAGCAGGCCCCGGGCGCCCTTCTTGATGGCGGCCTCCAGCGTGCCCACGGTGACGGACTGGTCGCACACCACGGCGATGTCGCGGGTGACGGAGGGGAACTTGGGCAGGGGGACGTACTCGGGGTCCGCGCCCTTGACGGCGCACAGCGCGTCAAAGCTCAACTCGGCGCAGTAGAACTCGGCGTCCACGCCGTAGTTCCGGGCCACCAGCGGGTGGATCTGGCCGAACACGCCCACGCAGGTGCTGCCCGCCCACACGGCGGCGCAGCGGCCAGGGTGGTAAGAGGGATCGTCGGTGCAGGGCTCGAAATGGACATCGGCGGCCCGGAGGTCCTTCATGATGGCCTCCACCGCGCCCTTGAGGGTGAAGAAGCTCATATCGTCGCTGTAAGCGCCCATGGTCAGGTACTTCTGCTCGTCGGCAAGGCCGTCCTCGCCGCCGGGCAGGTAGATCCGGCCCACCTCATACAGCCACGCGGCCTTGTTCCGGTAGTTGTAGTTGCGGGTCAGGGTCTCCAGCATGGAGGGCAGGGTGGTGGTGCGCATGATGGAGGTGTCCTCGCCCAGCGGGTTCAGGATCTTGAAGGACTGGCGGCGGGGGGCGTCCTCCGGCCAGCGGATCTTGTCGTAGCAGGAGGGGGAGATGAAGGAGTAGGTGATGATCTCGTCATAGCCCATGGCCCGGCACAGCTCGCCCAGCCGGTTCTCCACCTGCTGAACGGGGGAGTAGCCGCCCTGCGTGGTCTGGCCCCGCATGAGGGTGCAGGGGATGTTGTTGTAGCCGTGGTAGCGGGCGACCTCCTCGGCCAGATCGGCCATGCGCTTCACGTCGCCGCGCCAGGAGGGGACGGTGACCTGATCGCCCTCCACGGTGAAGTCCAGCTTCCGGAGGATGCGGACCATCTCGTCGGCGGCCACGTCGGTGCCCAGCAGGGCGTTGATCTTGTCCGGCTCCAGCGGCAGGACGGTGGGCTGGGGAACGTGGTTCAGGATGTCGATGACGCCGTCCACCACCTTGCCGGCGCCCAGCAGCTCCACCAGCTCGCAGGCCCGGTCCACGGCGGGCAGGGTGTTCATGGGGTCGAGGCCCTTTTCAAACTTGGCGGAGGCCTCGGTGCGCATGCCGAGGGCCAGCGCGCCCTTGCGGATGCAGGTGCCGTCAAAGCAGGCGGATTCGAACACCACGTCCGCGGTGTCGTCCACGATCTCGCTGTTCAGGCCGCCCATGATACCGGCAAGGCCCACGGCCTTCGTCTCGTCGGCGATGACCAGATGGTTGGCGTTGAGGACGTGCTCCTTGCCGTCCAGCGTGGTGAGCACCTCGCCCTCCTCGGCCCGGCGGACGATGATCTTGCCGCCGTGAACATAGCGGTAGTCAAAGGCGTGCATGGGCTGGCCGTATTCCAGCATGACATAGTTGGTGATGTCCACGATGTTGTTGATGGGGCGCACGCCCATGGCGCGCAGCCGCTCCCGCATCCACAGGGGGGAGGGGCCGATCTTCACGTTGCGCACCATCCGGGCGGTGTAGCGGGGCACCAGATCGGCGGCAGGGGTCTCAACGTCCAGCAGCTCCGCAAGGCTGCCCTCCGCACCGCCCTTGACGGCGGGGACGTGGAGCCGCAGCTCGGAGCCGAAGGTGGCGGCGGCCTCCCGGGCAAGGCCGATGACGGACAGGCAGTCCGGCCGGTTGGGGGTGATCTCGAACTCCACCACGTGGTCGTCAAAGCCGATGGCGGCGCACAGGTCGTCGCCGGGCTTGAGGCCCCGGGCCTTCAGGTCAGGGTCGGACTCCAGAATGAAGATGCCGTCCACGATGCTGCAGGGCCAGTCGTGGTCGGTCATGCCCAACTCCTTGTAGGAGCACAGCATACCGTTGGACTCCTCGCCCCGGAGCTTGCCCGCAGTGATATGGACGCCGCCGGGCAGGTAGGAATCGTGTTTGGCCACGGGGACGAGGTCGCCCTCGTGGACGTTCTGGGCGCCGGTGACGATCTGGACGGGCGCGCCCGTGCCCACGTCCACCTGACAGATCCACATATGGTCGGAGTTGGGGTGCCGCACCAGAGAGAGCACCCGGCCCACCACGACGTTTTTAATCTCCTCGTTCTCGTGGGTGGTGACCTCCACCTTGGAGCCGGAGAGGGTCATAGCCTCGTCAAATTCCTTGTCGGAGGCATCAACAGTGACGAACTCATTCAGCCATTTTCTGCTCAGATTCATTGTTCATACGCTCCTTTCTTAAAACTGTTCCAGGAATCGGACATCATTCTCAAAGATCAGCCGCAGGTCGGCGATCTTGAACCGCCGCATGGCGGTGCGCTCCAGACCGATGCCGAAGGCCCAGCCGGAGTACACCTCCGGGTCGATGCCCGCCATCTCCAGCACACGGGGATGGATCATGCCCGCGCCCAGCAGCTCGATCCAGCCCTCGCCCTTGCAGGTGGGGCAGCCCACGCCGCCGCACTTGTGGCACTGGACGTCCATCTCGCAGGACGGCTCGGTAAAGGGGAAGTGGTGGGGGCGGAAGCGGGTGACGGTGTGCTCGCCGTACAGCTTCCTGACCACGGTGTTCAGCGTACCCTTCAGGTCGGCCATGGTGACGCCCTTGTCGATGACCATGCCCTCCACCTGATGGAACATGGGGGAGTGGGTGGCGTCCACCTCATCCTTGCGGTACACGCGGCCGGGGGCGATGATGCGGATGGGCAGCTCCATGGAGTCCATGGCCCGAACCTGCATGGGGGAGGTCTGGGAGCGGAGCATCACCCGGCTGTCCTCGTCAAAGTAGAAGGTGTCGGACCAGTCGCGGGAGGGGTGGCCCTCCTCGGCGTTCAGCCGGTCGAAGTTCAGCTGGGCCAGCTCCACCTCAGGGCCGTCCAGCACGGTAAAGCCCATGCCGATGAAAATCTCCTTGATCTCGTCCAAGGCAGTGTACATGGGGTGGCGGCAGCCCAGCTTCACGCTCTTGCCGGGGATGGTCACGTCCACCGTCTCCGCCTTGAGCTTCAGGTCCATGGCGGCCTCCTCCAGCTTCTGGGAGGCGGAGTCCAGCGCGGTCTCCAGCGCGGAGCGGACATCGTTGGCCAGCTGGCCCATGGCGGGGCGCTCCTCGGCGGACAGCTTGCCCATCTGCTTGAGGACGGCGGTCAGTTCGCCCTTCTTGCCAAGGTACTTGACCCGCAGCTCGTCCAGAGCGGCGGAGTCGCGGGCCTCTTCAAAGGCGGCCAGCGCCTCGGCGCGGATCTTTGCTAACTGTTCTTTCATCTGTCTTTCTTCCTTTCAGATGTTGTTGATCGGATCGGGGCGGATGGCAGCAAAAAAGCCCTTCGTCCCAGATATGGGGACGAAAGGCTCACCTTCCGCGGTACCACCCGCATTCGCGCCGGAACGGCGCGCGCTCAAGACCCCTATAACGGTGGGCGTCCGTCCCGCTCTCACGGGCCGCTCACGGGCGAACCAAGCGGGGGCCGGTGAGGACGGCTTTCAGCCGATGGCCGTCCCTCTCTGCCAGAGGCAGTCCCGCTATTTTCCCGGTCAACGCATTTCAATACAAGAATTTATATCATAAATCCGGTTGAAATGCAAGGGGGAAATCCTTATAATAAAGAACACTGAACAGACCGCACCGCGGTTGATTGTACACAGAATATGACGCCGAAAGGGTGATGGATATGCGGCATCTGGCCACAGCCGCCCAGATGAGGGAGACGGACCGCCGGGCCATTCACGAGTGGGGCATCCCGTCCACGCTGCTGATGGAGCGGGCGGCACAGGGAATCTTTGACGCCGTGCAGGAGCTGGCGGAGGAGCGCCCCGCCGGGCGGGAAAAGGCGGTTTACCTGCCGGAGGCCCGGGGAGAGGTGCTGATGGGGGGCGAAGTGTTCCCCTATACCCGGAATGCTCCGGGACAGGAGAAAATTGTTGCCGTGTTCGCCGGGCCGGGCAACAACGGCGGCGACGGCGTGGCGGTGGCCGGGCTGCTCCGGCGGGCCGGATGGACGGTGCGCTGCTTCCTCGTGGGCAAACGGGAAAAAATGACCGACGACTGCCGGGAGATGGAGCGGCGGCTCACAGAGCTGGGCGGTGCGCTGGAAGATTACGACTCCGCAAATGGAGAGCAGGCGGCCTTTGCCCTGTCCGCCGCCGTCATCGTGGACGCGGTGTTCGGCGTGGGGCTGAACTCCAATCTCCGGGAGCCGGGGGCGTCGGCAGTGGCGCTGATGAACCGCGCTTCCGCCAAAGTCGTGGCCGCCGACATCCCCTCCGGCGTGGAGGCGGACACCGGCCGGGTGCTGGGTGACGCGGTGCGGGCAGACGTGACGGTGACCTTTTCCATGGCGAAGCCCGGCCTGTACGTGGGCAAGGGTGCGCTGTGCGCCGGAAGGGTGATCGTCCACGACATCGGCATCCCGGCGGACATTCTGGCCGGGGAGGACTATCTTGCCCACGTCATTGACGGCGCACTGGTGCGAAGTTGGCTGCCGCGGCGGCTCGCCGACAGCCACAAGGGCAACTTCGGGAAGGTGCTGGTGGTGGGCGGCTCCAGAGGCTACACCGGCGCTCCAATCATGGCGGCCCGGGGGGCGCTGCGCTCCGGCGCGGGCCTTGTGAGCCTTGCGGTGCCGGAGCCGGTCTACCAGATCGCCGCCATCAAGTGCGACGAGGCCATGCCCTCGCCGCTGCCGGTGGGGGAGGACGGCGAACTGGACGAATCCGCCCTCATGCCCCTGCTGGGGATGCTGGCGGGGAAGGACGCCGCCCTCCTCGGTCCGGGCCTTGGCCGGAGCGCCGGGGCGGAGAGCCTTGTATACAGCGTGCTGACCACGGTGGATTTCCCGCTGGTGGTGGACGCCGATGGCATAAACGCCCTGTCCCGGCATATGGATATTCTGGACGGGCGGCGGGACTGCCCCACCATCGTCACCCCTCACGACGGGGAGTTTGCCCGGATGGGGGGCGACCTGTCCGACGGCGACCGGCTGAGTGCCGCCCGGCGGTTCGCTGTGGAGCACGGCTGCCTGCTGGTGCTCAAGGGCCACCGCACCATTATCGCCCTGCCCAACGGGGAGTGCTTCGTGAACACCACGGGCAACTCCGGCATGGCCAAGGGCGGCTCCGGCGACGTGCTGGGCGGCATGATCCTGTCTCTGCTGGGACAGGGGATGAACCCGGTGCGGGCGGCGGTGTGCGCCGTGTGGCTCCATGGTCGGGCGGGGGATCTGGCCGCGGCGGACAAAGGCGAATACGGCATGCTGCCCACGGATCTCATTGAGCAGATCCCCTATGCTATGAAAGAACTGACGGTCTGAACGGAACAAATTATATCAACGGAGGAACTCAGAGATGAAGGTATTGATGCTCAACGGAAGCGCCAATCCCAAGGGCAACACCAACCGCGCGCTGCTGGAGATCGGCGCGCAGCTGGAGCGTGAGGACGTGGAGTACGAGATCGTCCAGCTGGGCGGCCAGCCCATCCGGGACTGCATTGGCTGCGGCGGCTGCGCCAAGGGCGAGTGTGTGTTTGACGACGGCGGCGTGAACGAATTTGTAGAGAAGGCCCGGGCGGCGGACGGCTTTGTGTTCGCCACGCCGGTCTACTACGCCCACCCCAGCGGACGGATCCTGTCCTTCCTCGACCGGGTGTTTTACAGCGGCGGGTCCGCCTTCGCCTACAAGCCCGGCGCCGCGGTGGCGGTGGCCCGCCGGGCGGGCACCACCGCGTCGCTGGACGCGCTGGATAAGTATTTCGGCATTACTCAGATGCCGCAGGTCAGCTCCACCTATTGGAACCTTGCCCATGGCTGGGTCCCCGGCGAAGCGGAGCAGGACGGCGAGGGAATGCAGACCATGCGGAACATCGCCCGGAACATGGCGTGGATGCTCAAGTGCTTCGAGGCGGGGCGTCAGGCTGGCGTCGCCCTCCCTGCCACAGAGACCGGGACCAAGACGAACTTTATCCGGTAATACCGGCGGAAAGGAGCAGCTTCAGTGCGCAGGAGCCTGTCTTGTGTACTGCTGATAACCCTGCTGCTCACCGGCTGCAAGTCCGGCGGGGGAGCGGAAAGTCCGGAAAACCTTGCCGCCCGCATCCGGGCGGAATATCTGAGCGTCACGGCTTTTACGGCCCAGCTGGACATCCACGTGGACTACGGCCAGCGGGTGTACGACTTTACGTTGGACACATCGTGGCGGAAGGACGGGGAGACGGTGCTCACCGTCACGGCCCCGGAGCTGATCGCGGGCATCACCGCCCGGATCGGGAAGGGCGAAGCCCTGCTGGAGTACGACGGGGCCAGCCTGTCCACCGGCCCGCTGTCCGGCGATGGCATGACGCCGCTGGAGGCGGTGCCCTTTCTCATGGAGCAGGTTACCGGGGGCTACATGGCCCGCTGCTCCCTTGAGACAGAGGGGGAGCGGCAGGTGCTGCGGGTATTCTGCCGGGACCCCAACAATGCCGAGGGGACAGGGCGGGAGTGCGCCCTGTATTTCGACACGGACAGCCACGACCTGCTGCGGGCGGAGCTGTCCTATGACGGAGCCGTGGTGCTGACGGCGGCGCTGACCAATTTTACGAAAGAGATGACAAATGATGAAGCGGGAGACGATGCGGACCTGGGCTGAGATCAGTCTGGGCAATCTGGAACACAACTACCGGACGCTGCGGGCCTGTGCCCCAGACAGCCGGTTTTTGGGCGTGGTCAAGGCCAACGCCTACGGCCACGGCGCGGTGCCGGTGGCGAAAAAATTGCAGGAGCTGGGGGCGGACTATCTGGCGGTGGCCTGTCTGGAGGAGGCCCGGGAGCTGCGGGCGGCGGGCATCTGGATGCCCATCCTCATTCTGGGGGCTACGCCGCCGGACTTTGCCGGGGATGTGGTGGACCTTGACCTGACCCAGTCGGTGTTCACCCGGGAGCTGGCGCAGGCCCTGTCCGACGCGGCGGGTGAGAAGGGAAAGCGGGCCAGGGTCCACTGGAAGGTGGACACGGGCATGAGCCGTCTGGGCGTGCTGGCTCAGGACCCGGTCCGGGCCGCGGAGGAGATCGCCGCCATGGCGGCGCTGCCCCATCTGAACTCCGAGGGCATCTTCACCCACTTCGCCAACGCCGACGGGGACGAGGCGTACACCATGCTTCAGTTCACCCGGTTCCTCGACGTGCTGAAGGAGCTGAAGGACACCCACGGCCTGGAATTCAAAATCCGCCATTGCGCCGCCAGCGCCGCTGTGTTAAACTATCCCTGTACTCATCTCGACATGGTGCGCCCCGGCATCGCCCTGTACGGCCACTATCCCGATCCCTCCTGCGAGGGGCTGGACGGTCCGGGTCTGCTGCCGGTGATGACGCTGAAAAGCCGGGTGGCCGCCGTCCGGGAGCTGCCCGCGGAGACACCGGTGAGCTACGGCTGCACCGACCGTTTTGAGGGTGAGCCGGGCCGGGTGGCTGTCCTGCCCATCGGATACGCCGACGGGCTCCACCGGGTGCTGTCCAATCAGGCGATGGTGTCGGTGGACGGCTTGCTGCGGCCCATCATGGGCCGGGTGTGCATGGACATGTGCATGATCCGGCTGGAGCCGGGGGACGACGTGCGCCCCGGCGACGTGGCGGAGATCTTCGGCCAGTCTGTGCCCATCGAGACCATCGCCGGACAGGCGGACACCATCCAGTATGAGCTGCTGTGCGCGGTGTCCCCCCGGGTGCCGCGGCTGTATCTCTGAAAAACAGCGCACCGCTGTTTTCCGCTCCGCATAAAATAACAGGGGAGCCGCCTGACCTCCGGCGGCGAGCCGCGGCGGTTTTTCCGCGGCGGGCACGGTATAAAATCCGCCGCCCCGTGGGAGAATGTTAGTACCGGTCTACATAACTGCGGACCGGCACTATATCCGGCGGAGTGTGAATTTCAGTGGATAACAGCGTGAAACGAGGCGACATTTTTTACGCCGATCTCAGCCCGGTGGTGGGCAGTGAGCAGGGGGGCATCCGTCCGGTGCTCATTGTCCAGAACGACACCGGCAACCGGCACAGCCCGACGGTGATCGCGGCGGCGATCACGTCCCAGACGGGAAAGGCCCGCCTGCCCACCCACATCTCCCTGTCCGCCCACAGCTATGGCCTGCCCAAGGACTCCGTTGTTTTATTGGAGCAGATCCGGACGCTGGACAAGAAGCGGCTGCGGGAGCACATGGGCCGGGTGGACGATCAGGTCATGCGGCGGGTGGACACCGCCATCGCGGTGAGCTTCGGGCTGCACCCGGAGCAGCTGGTATGAACGAGGGCCGCGTCCGCGGCCTGTGATAACGCTGTACAGCCCGCCCCGGGTTTTTCTCCCGGGGCGGGCGCAGAAAGAAACACGGAGGAACTGCGTATGAAAACCAAGATCAAAGTGCTGTGCGCCGTGGCGGTCGTCCTTGCGGTAATCACCGCCGCCTATGCCGCCGTCAGCGCGGGGGCGGGCAGCTCCGGCGACCCGCTGGTGACGCTGAGCTACTTAACGGGCAAGTTCACCCCCCAGATGGAAGAGAAAATGAAGGCCATGGTGGACGAGAAGGCGGCGGAGCTGACGAAAAAGTTCGAGCAGACGGCCGGTACCGGCTCCTCCAGCGCGGCGGTGTTCTCCGTGGTGACCCTCTCCAAGGGGCAGACGCTGGTGGGCGACGTGGGGTGCGAGGTCATGCTGCGCATCGGCTCGGCTACCTGCGTGTCCGACGGCTCCACCGGCCTGATCGACACCACCTCCGGCGGCAATCTGGGCAACGGCAAGGCGCTGGAGAAGAACCACCTCTATATGGTCACCATCAGCACCCGCTCCGTCTCCGCCGGTTCGGAAACGGTGAAGCTGCTGGTCCGGGGGCCGTACACCATCCAGTAAATACATATCCTGAAAGGCTCCGCTCCGGCGGGGCCTTTTTTGGGGCTTGACATACCTCGAAAATCTATGTATACTGTGCATAGATGACCGAGGTATAAAACGCAGCCGCTCGCGCGGCAGTCAGGAGGACGTTATGAAGATCGACAAGAGCTTGCTGTCCGGCAGCACCACGCTGCTGGTGCTGTCCCTGCTCCGGGGCGGCGATATGTACGGGTACGAGATGATCTCGGAGCTGTCCCGGCGCAGCGACCGGACCTTTGAGCTGAAGGAGGGGACGCTCTATCCCATCCTCCACGGGCTGGAGCAGGACAAGTGCGTCTCCGCCTACGAAAAGGAGGCCCCCACGGGCCGGAAGCGGAAGTATTACCACATTACCCGCCGCGGGCTGGAGCTGCTGGAGCAGAAGCAGGAGGAATGGCGCTTTTTCACCGGGAAGGTCGACGGCGTGGTGTTCGGCGACGCCCTCGCCCCGGCGTGAGGTGGGCCATGAATGTCAACTGGGAGTCTTGGGCTCACCGGGCGGCCCGGCACATCCGTTTTAAGCCAGACCGGGCCCCGGCGGAGGAAGAGCTGCTGGCCCACATGGAGGACCGGGCGGAGGCGCTGATCGGCGGCGGGATGCCCGTCCGGGACGCGGAGCAGGCCGCCCTCGCCGCCATGGGGGACGCCGACGAGGTGGGCGCGGCCCTCGCCGCCGTTCACAAGCCGTGGCTGGGCTATCTTTGGCTGTGGTCCCGCCGGGTGCTGATCGTGTGCGTTCTGGCGGCGCTGATCGCCGCCTTCGGTGCGGCGGACCGCCTGCCCCTGGCCCCGAACAGCGGCGTCGCGGAGCTTCGGGAGGAGCTTGAGCGCTGGGTGACCGACCCGGAGCACTATACCGTTGCGGTGCTTGACGCCGACTGCCGCGCCAAAAGCGACGGCTTTACCTTTACCGTGCCCCGGGCGGCGGCGGTGAGCAACAAGGCCTATGTCTACACAGAGGAGTACGACGGAAAGACGTACAACGTAGTGGTAAATTCCCAGCGCATCCTGCTGCTGCATCTGGAGTGCAGCCGCCTGCTGCCCATGACGGACGATCTCCCGGCCTTCCGGTATTTCTACGCCGTGGACGATCTGGGCAACCGCTACGAGGATTTCTGGGCGGCGGGGAACGATGACATGCAGCTGGCGGGCAATTACAGTCAGGTCAGCCTGTGGCGCAGCCGGTACGCCGCGCGGATCGCCCGGCTGGACCCCGACGCCAGTTGGGTCGAGCTGCGCTACGACCGGGACGGCCGGGACGTGCGCCTGCGCATCGACCTGACGGGAGGTGAGGGACAGTGAAGAGAAAGCTGCGCGAAAAATGGAGCGCGCTGACGGACGGCCTGCGGGCAAAGCTCCCTCGGTTGTCCCGGCCCCAGCGGATCGTCCGAAATCTCATCTGCATCCCGCTGGCGGTGCTCCTCGTCTGGCTGCTGGCCGGGGGAGAAGCCCTGACGCCGGAGCGGGCCTTCCGCCGGGCGGAAAATTTCTGCATGATCGGCCCGTCGGAGCTCTTGTGCGAGGAGACCTACCGCTACTACTATTCCACAGAATACCGCTGGTTTCTGGGAGAAACGGCGGAGGGCTACGTCTCCGCAAAATGCAGTCGGACCGGCGGCTTCCCGTGGGGCTGGTATGGACAAACGATTTACTGGCCCCGGGGCGAAGGGGCGACGGTGGTGGTCCGCGAGGGGACAAAAAATCAGGACGTATACGAACCGGCGTGGTTTTATGTGCTGGGCGTTCCCGGCTCCGCCGTCCGGGCGGAGGTGACCATGCACTCCGTGACCGGCGGCAGCCTGAACGGCAAGCCATATGATCTGGACTGGCTCTGTACCGTGTACTGCGAGCCCAACGACGAGGGATTGCTGTGCGGCCTGCCGGAGCTTCAGGACGAGACGACGGACAGCTGGCAGGCCGCGCTGGAGGAGATGGCGGTGAACGATCTGTTTTCCCCCTACGCCGACATCCCCATGACGGTGCGGCTCTATGACGCGGAGGACGCCCTCATTTCGGAAGAATCTTTTACATACCGCTACCCTGGCGGAAGATGAACGAAATACGCCCTGCGGCATAGCCGCAGGGCGTATTTCGTTTGTACTTTACTCGGGCTTCACATTCTCAAGAAGGTATTCGTAAAATTCCCGTGCCACATGGGGAAGCTGCCGCCCCTCCTGATAGGCCACACCGCAGATACGGCGGCAGTAAGGCTCTTTCAGCGAGCGGTAGACGATTTTCCGTTCCAGCTGCTCGTTGGCGGGGCGGTTTCTGGAGCGTCGATGGCCCAGCTCGGAGATGAGGGAAATGCCGTAGCCCCGGCTCACGGCCTCGCCGATAAAGGAAGAAAAGAGACACTCGAAGTGGATGTCCGGCTGAAAACCCGCCTGGGTGCAGCAGCGCATGGTGAACTCCTTGGCGTCGGAGTTGACGTCGTTGCAGTAGAATCGCTCGTGCCGCAGATCTACCAGCGACAGATCCGGCTTGTTGGCCAGCGGGTGATAGGCGGACATGATGACGCCGATAGGCTCGGTAAGCAGCTCGTGCCAGATGAAATTGGTGCCCCACAGGGGACGCACGGAGATGGCCAGATCAACCTCCCGGTTTTCCAGCGCCTGGGGCAGCAGATCGGGAGGATACTGCTGAAGGCGGAAGCTCACGTCCGGCCGGTCCAGAAGAAAATCCCGCACGCAGTTCAGCAGCCAGTTGGGCTCCTGCGAGGAGTAGGACGAGCCGATGCGCAGACTGCCGCTGCGCCCCGCCAGATTTTCGTTCAGCTCCGCCTCCATGTCGCCCACGGTGTAGAGCAGCCGCTCCGCGTATTTGAGCACCACCTGTCCCTGCTCATTGAGCCGGATGTTCCGCCCCTCCCGGTCGAAGAGCTTCGTGCCCAGATCCTCTTCCAGCCGGGAGATGACCTTGGACAGGGAGGGCTGGGTCATGTGCAGCTGTTCCGCCGCCTGCGTGATATGCTCTGTTTTGGCAACTTGTAAAAAGCATTCCAACTGGTTCAGTTCCATCCCGATCAGCTCCTTTGTTTCAGTGTACCGCAGGTTCCGCCCAAAGGCAAGTGAAACATTCTGCAAACGGCATGATTTTATATCAAATCTTCTATTGGACAGAATGATGATGGCGTATTATACTAAACGCACAGCAAAAGACAGACTCTTGTTGTGAACAAATTGAGGAGGTACTACAATGAAAAAGTCTAAGATTCTGGCGCTGTTTCTCGCTCTTGCAATGGTCCTGAGCCTGGCTGCCTGCGGCAGCAAGGACAACGGCAACGCCAACAGCCCCGCCCCCGGCAATACCGCCGGTCAGGAGGAGAGCAAGGCCCCTGAGAACGAAGGCAAGACCTACAACCTGCGCATGAGCTGCGAAGCCAGCGAGGGTCAGTGGCTGGCCATCATGCTTCAGGATTATGCCGACGCCGTCAAGGAAGCCACCAACGGCCAGGTCAACATCGAGCTGTATCTGGGCAACTCCCTCGGCTCTTCTGACGACATCTGGTCCATGTTCACTCAGGGCGCCATCGACATGGTGCACATGGGCGTGGCCCACGCCGGCAACTTCCCCGTCACCGACTTCGTTCAGACGCCCTTCGCCGTGTCCTCTCCCGAGATGGCCGCTTCCGTCATGGCCGCTCTGGCTGACGCCGGTTATCTGGGTGAGTTCACTGACAATATGCACGTTGTGGCATACATGCCGACCCTGATGCAGGAGTTCCTGTTCAAGAACCGCGAGGTCAAGAACTTCAGCGACCTGTCCGGCATGGTCATCCGCGGTTCCTCCGCTCCTCTGGTTTCCTGCATCGAGGCCGTCGGCTCCACCGCCACCTCTATCCCCATCACCGATCTGTACATGTCCCTGTCTCAGGGCGTGGCTGACGCCACCATCACCTCTGTGGATGCCGCCGCCGTTTTCAAGCTGCAGGATGTCTGCAAGTATCTGCTGGATCTGCCCATCTCCACCGGCATGAACTTTGTCGCCATCAACAGCACCCTGTGGAACTCCCTCCCCGCTGACCTGCAGGAAATTATGGACAAGGTCGGCGCCGAGTATCAGGAGAAGTACCTTGAGCTGAACCGTCAGGCCGGCGAGGACTGCATCAAGGAAATGACCGACGGCGGCATGACCGTTCTGGAGCCCAGCGACGAGCTGGTGGCCGCCTGCAAGGACGCCACCTCCGGCATGATCGACAGCCTCATCGAGAAGCTCAACGGTGAGGGCCTCGACGGCGCCGCCATCGTTGCCTGCGCTCAGGATGCCGTTGCCAACTACGCCGGCTGAGCAAATATCTGAATCTCTGTCTGAAACAGGGCGGCTGCCATTGGCTGCCGCCCTGTTCCTTGAAAGGATGTGACTGTTTTGAAGTTTCTGCGTACTCTGGACAAGATCCTCGGCAAGATCAGCAACGCCTGCGCATGGGTCTCCGGTGCCGCACTGTTCTTCATGGCCGCCCTGATCTTTGTCAACGTCATCATGCGGCGGTTCTTCAATCACGCCATCACCGGCGCGGATGAGCTGGTCCAGTTCGCCATGGTGCTGGTGGTCTACTTCGCCCTGTCCTACTCCACCCGTCTGCGGGCCCATGTCCGGGTGGACTTCATCACCAATATGTTCCCTCTGGTCCTGCGCAACATCGTGCTGGGCATCGTCACGCTGGCCTGTATCTTCGTCACCGTGAACATTTCCATCCGCACCTTCAACTACGCGGGGACCGTGATTGCTTCCAATATCCGTTCCCCCATGCTGAAGTGGTCCTATGCGCCCTTCTACTATATCATTTCCGTGCTGAACGTCCTGCTGTCCCTTGAATTCCTTGCGGACGGCGTGAAGTACTTTGGCGAGGCTGTCGCCGCCGCCAAGGGCAAGACTTCCGATTCTGAGAAAAAGGAGGAGATCAACGCATGAGTGCAACAACTGCTGGTGCCATCGGCGTAGCGCTGATGCTGGTCATGCTCTTCCTGGGTATGCCCCTTTCCTTTACCTTCGCCTTCTCCGGCGTGGTGGGCGTGGCGCTGATCCTGGGCTGGGATGCGGGCCTGTCCTTCCTGTCCACCATTCCGTTCACCTCTGCCGCCAACTACACCTTCGTGGTCATGCCACTGTTCATGCTCATGGGCGATGTGGCGTTCCACGGGAATTTGACCTCGGATGCCTATAACTGCGCCCGCCGTTTCTGCGGTCATCTCCGCGGCGGCCTTGCCATCACCACCACCGTGGCCTCCGCCATGTTCGGCGCTGTGTGCGGCTCCGGCTCCACCACCGCTCTGATTATGACGCAGGTGGCATGGCCCGAGATGAAGAAGAACGGCTATGATCCCGGTGTGGGCCTTGGCTCCATCGTCGGTTCCGGCCCTCTGGCCATCCTCATCCCGCCCAGCACCCCGCTGATCATGTACGGCCTGCTGTCCGGCGCGTCCATCGGCCGTCTGTTTATGGCCGGCTGGCTGCCCGGTCTTTTGCTGACTGTCACCCTGTCCCTGTGCACCATTCTTCAGATTCGCAAAAACCCGGACAAGGCTCCGCTGATGCCGAAGGCTTCCTGGAAGGAGCGTCTTTCCAGTCTCAAGGGCGTGTGGGCGTTCCTCATCCTGATGATCGTGGTCATGGGCTCCATCTGGGGCGGTATCTGCACCGTCACTGAGGCCGCCGGTATCGGCGTTATGGGCGCCATCATCATCGTGGCCGTCATGCGCCGCATGAACCTGAAGGAGTTTGCCCAGACCATCAAGAACACCGCTTCCATCGGCGGCGCCATGTTCTTCATGTTCATCGGCATTCAGGTGTTCAACTCCTTCATGTCCCTGTCCGGCCTGCCCAAGATGCTGGCCAACGCCATCCGTTCCATGAATGTCCCCTCCAGCGTCATCATCTGGCTCATCATCCTGCTGTATCTGGTGCTGGGCTGCTTCCTGGACTCTCCTCCCGTCATGATGCTGACCGTCGGCATTCTGGCCCCCATCGTGGCCGAGCTGGGCTACGATCTGGTGTGGTTCGGTATTCTGGTGGCCTTCACCGTGGCTGTCGGCGCCCTGACTCCCCCCGTCGGCATCAACCTGTTCGTGGTGTCCTCCCGTGCGCCTGACGTGCCCACCAGTGTGATCATCAAGGGCATGCTGCCCTATCTGATCACCATCCTGATTACCATGGTCATCATCTTCTACGTGCCGCAGATCTCTACTTTCCTGCCCAACCTGATGTTCGGCTCGTAGAAATGCTGATAAAAAATTGAGAAAGGGAGTAATCGTGTGAAACTGTCATTCAAAGAACGTCTGGGTTATGGCCTTGGCACCGCTGGCGAGCAATTTCCTAACTTCCTGATCCAAACCTTCCTGTTCGGCTACTTCAACATGGTCGTCGGTCTGAACGCCGGTGTGATCACCATGATCATGCTGGTGGCCCGTATCTGGGACGCCGTCAATGACCCCATGATGGGCGTCATCGCCGACCACACCCGCAGCCGTTGGGGCAGCTATCGCCCATGGGCCTTCTTTGCCACCATCCCGATGGGTATCTTCCTGGTGCTGACCTTTACCAACGTGGGCCTGACCGGCGCGGCAAAGGTCATCTACTGCGCCGCCATGTACATCCTGTTCGGTATGAGCAATACCGCATCCCTGATCCCTCTGGGCTCCATGGCCAACGTCCTGACTGACGACAACCAGGAGCGCGCGGTTCTCGGCACTTTCCGTGAGTTCGGCTCCTCCATCGGCAATCTGGCCGGCTCCATTGCGGTGCCCGCCATCGTTACCGCATTCATCAAGTCCGGCATGGGTGAGGCCAAGGGCTATCAGCTCACCGCCATCGTGCTGGCCATTCTGTGCTTTGTGTTTCTGGGCATCACCTTCTTTACCACAAAGGAGCGTATCGAGCCCCCGAAGGATCAGGGTTCCTTTATCTCATCCCTGAAGGTGCTCAAGGGCAATGTTCCCGGCATCTGCATCATCCTGTTCTTCTTCTTCATCACCACCGCTATCATCACCCGCCAGATGTTCAACTCCATGTACTATGGTCCCTTTGTGCTGGGTGACAGCAATCTGGGCAATATGCTGCTGATGGTCATGTCTGTCGCACCGTTCTTCATCCTGTACTTCATCCCGAAGATCTCCTTCAAGTACGGCAAGAAGTTCCAGCTCATGCTGGGCTGCGTGGTCATCATTGTGGGCGGCGCGCTGTTCTATCTGGCCAACACCAATCCTGCCATGAACCTGATCTCTTCCTTCGTTGTCGGTCTTGGTCAGGTGCTGACCTTCTCCGGTGTGTGGTCCACGATCCCCGATACCGCCGACTACGGCGAGTACAAGAACGGCGTTCACGCCCCCGGCAGTATGTACGCCATCGCCAACTTCGGCCTGAAGATCGGCATGACCGCCGCCAGCACCCTGATGGGTATCGGCCTGATGGCGGCTGGCTTTGACGAGACCGCCGCCGTGCAGGCGGCCGGTGTGGCCAGCGGTCTGCGGGCGTTCAACGCGATTTCCCTGATTCTGCCCACCGTCTGCGCTCTGCTGACCCTCATCCCCTATAAGCTGACCGCTGACGAGTCCCGCAAGATCTCCGCCGAACTGGCCAAGCGCCGCGGCGAGCAGTAAGAAACATGCGAACCCGGCGGTTTCCCGCCGGGTTCCAAACTTAAGGAAGGAGCAAGGCAATGGCAAAAGTCATTCAATATCAGGCCGGAATGTCCAACGGCTTTTTCGTGACTGACGGAGACGCGGTCATCGCCGTGGACGGCGGCGCATTGTACGGTGCGCAGTATGCGCAGAAAGCGTGCGATGACGCCGGCATCGACCCGAAAAGCATCCGTTTGATCGTCGTGTCCCATCCCCATGTGGATCACACCTGCAATCTGGAGGAACTGCGCAAGCTCTCCGGCGCGCCCATCGCGGTGAACAAGGCAGGGGCGGAGGACATGATCCATGCTGAGCGGCCCCATGTGTTTCCCAGATGTAAGATTGGGGATGAGATCATGGAGTTTGCCAAGAGTCAGGGCGGCATGCCAGACGATTATCTGCCTCCTATCATCCCGGACATTGTCTGGGAGGGGGAACTGGATCTGCACCCCTACGGAATCGCGGGCAAGGTGATCTACACCCCCGGTCACTCTCTGGCGGACAGCTGTGTGGTGCTGGAGGATGGGCAGGCTATCGTCGGCGATCTGATCTGCGAGGATCAGTTTACCCACGGCGCACCCACCATTGCCTACTTCGGATATGATCCTGACCGGAATAAGGCCAATGCGCTGCTGTTCCCCAGTCTGGAAAAGCTGGCGGCGTATGGAAGCCATACCTATTATTCCGGCCACGGCGGACCGTTTACCCGGGCACAGTTCGACGAGGCGTTTGAAAAAGCAAAGGCGGAGGCCGAAGGCTGACGCGGTATATACCCGGAAAATCTTGCAATACTGGAGCGTTTGATATGTCACTGAAATATTCCAATCTTCTTTCCCCCATCAAGATCAACAACGTGGTTCTCCGTAACCGCCTGATCTGCACCGCCTCCAACCCCCACTTCATTCAGGCCACGGAGAAGTGGCCCACCGAGGCCCTTATTTCCCACTACGCCAACAAGGCCAAGGCGGGCGCGGCGGTGGTCACCGTCAAGGGCAACAACCCCGTCAAGACCACCGATCCCCACTCCCTGACGCTGGACATCCATACCGGCCAGCATCAGCACATGTTCGCCCAGGTGGCGGAGATGGTCCACTACTACGGCGCCAAGGCGTCCTACCTCGTGCTGCCCGATATGAACATCGTCAAGGGCTACGACGCCTCCGACGGCGTCCTGTCCGAGTTCGTGGCCGGCGACGGTTCCAAGGCTGAACTGGGTAAGGCCGCTCCCAAGGAGTTGCTCTACAAGATGGTGGAGACCTACGCCGAGGAGGCCAAACTGGCCCAGTCGCTGGGCTTCGACATGTGCTTCATGCATATGGCTTACCGCTTGATGTTCCCCGGCCGGTTCCTGTCCCCGCTGTCCAACAGGCGCACCGACGAGTTCGGCGGCTCCATCGAGAACCGCGCCCGGTTCCCGCTGATGATCTGCGAGGCCATCAAGAATGCCTGCGGCAAGGACTTTCTGGTGGAGATCTCCATCTCCGGCAGGGAGGACGACCTCTTCGAGGGCGGCCTGACCGTGGAGGATCAGATCGAGTTTGCCAAGCTCTGCTCCGGCAAGGTGGACATTCTCCAGATCCGCGGCGGCTCCATCGACCCGTCCCAGCCCACCTATCTGGACCCCCGGGAGATCCCCCAGCGGGATGCCGCCGCCGCCATCCGGAAGGGCCTGCGGGACGCGGGCATCAACGACGTCTACATCAACGTGGTGGGCGGCTGCCAGAATCTTGACCACTGCGAGGACATCATCACCAACGGCGAAGCCGACTTCATCGGCGCGGCCCGCTCCTTCATCGCCGATCCACAGTGGGGCGTCAAGGCCTATGAGGGCCGCAATGAGGACGTGGTGCCCTGCCTGCGGTGCAACAAGTGCCACATCCCCGGCCCGGAGAAGTGGAACACCGTCTGCTCCGTCAACCCCGAGTGGGGTCTGGAGCACAAGGTGGAGCGTCTTGTGACGCCTCCCGCCCGCAAAAAGAAGATCGCCGTCGTGGGCGGCGGCCCCACTGGCATGGAGGCCGCGCTGCTGGCATCCAAGCGCGGACACGACGTGACCCTGTACGAGAAGGAAAACAAGCTGGGCGGCCTGATCAATGCCACCGAGGGCATCGACATCAAGTGGACCCTCGTCAACTACCGTGACTACATGATCCGCCAGATCGAGAAGTCCGCCGTCAGCGTCAAGCTGGGCGTGGCCGCCGATGCGGAGCTGCTCCGCGGCGAGAACTACGACGAGGTCATCGTGGCCATCGGCTCCGAGCCCGCCTATCCCTCCATCCCCGGCGTTCACGGCGGGAACGTCATCCCCGCCATCGAGACCGTGGCCCGCGAGCCCGAGATGAGCCATGAGGTCGTTGTGGTGGGCGGCGGCGAGATCGGCGTGGAGATGGGTCTCCATCTGGCCAAGCACGGCCACGAGGTCACTCTGCTGGAAATGGGCTCCATCCTCTCTCCGGAGAGCGTGCCCGTCCACTTCCGCTCCCTGTTTGAAAAGGCATGGGAGACGCAGGAGGGCTTCACCTACCACCTCAACGCGAAGGTCACTGCCATCACCCCCGACGGCGTCACTTATGTGGGCGGCGACGGCGCGGAGCACACCCTGTCCGCCAAGACCGTGGTTCTGGCCGCCGGCATGAAGGCCAAGCAGGCCGAGGCCATGGCCATGATGGACGGCAACGTCCGCACCCATATGATCGGCGACTGCGACAAGGTCGGCTGCATCCAGACCGGCGTCCGCGCCGCCTACGCGCTGGCCAACAATATCTGAGAATCCGCAAGGAGTGAACACCATGACTTATACCGTACTGTCTCCGTGGGCGGAAAGCGACCATCTGGAGAAGAATCCCATCAACCCCCGGCTGGACACGCTGGAGGGCAAGACCATCGGCCTGTACGCCTCCTTCAAGGAGTACCACCCCTTCTTCATGCAGGAGGTGGAGCGCCAGCTGGCCGCAAAGTACCCCACCGCGAAGTTCTCCCACTACACCTACATCGTGGACACGCAGGAGATCGATCAGGATCCCGAGAACTTCCCTATTTTCAAGAAGTGGCTGGACGGCGTGGACTGCGTCATCGGCGTGGGCGCCGACATGGGCTCCTGCGCCCTGTATATGGGCTACATCTTCGCTCAGATCGAGCGGCTGGGCAAGCCCGCCTGCCTGCTGAGCAAGTATCAGTACCTGCCCTCCGCCTCCAAGGGCGCGGCGGCCCGCTCCTATCCGGGGCTGCGCATCGTCACCTATGACGGGCCGGGCTTCGTCCCTGAGGGTGTGGACTGCGAGCAGTGGACCATCGGCATTTACCGGGACGTCATCGCCGGGATGCTGGACCAGATGGCGGATGCCCTGACCCGTCCCCTCACCGAGGAGGAGAAGCATCCCGCCACTGTGGAGGACTACTCCCACAAGACCTTCACCGGCACGCTGGATGAGCTCAACGACCTGTTCTACGCCCACGGCTGGACCAACGGCACGCCCATCAACCCGCCAACCGAGGAGGCCGTGGCCGAGATGTGCCGCGGCACCGACCTGCCGCGGGACCACGTGGTGGCCACCCTCGCCCCCATGAACGGCAAGGCCACAGTAGAGAAGATCGCCATCAACGGCGTGATGGCGGGCTGCACCCCGACCATGATGCCGCTGCTCATCGCCATTGCCGAGGGCATGGGCGACCATGACGTCATCAAGCTGGAGGGCTGGACCTGCTCCAACGCCGGCTGGCTGCCTACCATCGTGGTCAGCGGCCCCATCCGCAATGCCATCGGCATCAACTCCGGCCGGAACTTCCTGTCTGCCTACACCCGGCCTCAGGCCTGCCTGTCCCGGGCCATGGCGTACATGATCATGAACATCTCCGGCGTCCGGATGCAGCAGGAGGACATGAGCGGCCCGGGCAGCGACTGCCGCTTCGGCCTGTGCGTGGCCGAGGACGAGGAGAACTCTCCGTGGCCCACGCTGCCCGCCGATCTGGGGCTGGAGGACGGCGACAACGCCGTCACCCTGTTCTGGCCCAGCGAGCATCACCAGCTGCCTACCTTCAGCGTCAGCTCCACGCTGAACCGGCTGTGCTCTGTGTGGCACGGCGGCTTTGACGTGGGCGCCATGATCACCCTGCCGCCCGAGACCGCCAAGCAGTTTGCCGACGCGGGCTACACCAAGCAGGACATCCTCACCTATGTGAAGGAGTACAACCGCCGTCCCTCCTCCGAGATCCCCCGCGCCGCCATCGGAAACAATCATCCCCGGAAGGGGCTGGTGTTCCCGGCCCCCGGCCTTGTCCACTCCGCGCCGCTGTTCTGGAACACGGAGCACATGTTCGTCATGGTGGCGGGCCGCGACTGGGGCATGTGCTACCTCGGCGGCGGCGACCACGGCGGCCCCATCTGCAAGAAGGCGGAGCTTCCCAAGTGCTGGGATGAGCTGTGCGCCAAGTACCCCGGCAAAATGCCTGAATATCTGGATTACTGATAACTTATAAAAGGAGCTATTCCTATGAGCGGTTACCTGCTGAAAAACTGTACGCTTTGGGGCAGCGGAACGGCCGCCGACATCCTCGTTGAAGGAGATCGCGTCGCCCGGATTGCGCCGTCTCAGACCGCGGAGGGTGTAAAAACTGTGGATCTGACAGGCAAAACTGTCCTTCCTGGGTTTTTCAACGCCCATGTCCATCTCTACGGCGTCCACGGGCCGCTGCCCGATGAATTGCTTCAACGCTTTGCGCGGGGCGGTGTCACAACGGTACGGGATATGGGGGTCACGGCCCCCATATCCTACCAGACGTACCTTGAGTGGCTTGCGCGGCGTTCCGGGCCTGAGTATCCGAGCGTGATCTCCGCGGGGAAGTTTATCTGCGGAGCCAATACCTATGGCGCCGTCCATCCCTCCGGCGCCGTTATCGGCGAGATATTCGACGGGACGGTCAGCGGGGCTGTGGCCGCTGTGGCCGCTATGGCGGACGCGGGAGCGCGGCTGATCAAGACCGGCCTTGACTATGGTATGGATGCCAGCGATCCGCTGGAGTATCTTTCTGAGGAGACGTTCCGTGCCATTTGCCGGCGCGCGAAGGAGCGCGGACTTCCCGCCTCCGCGCATATTACAAAAACGGATAATTTTCTGCGGGCCTCGCGCTGGGGCCTCAGTGAGAGCGCTCATGTAACGCACAGTCCCATGACAGACGAGGAGGTTTCCGAGGCCGCGGCCAGCGGCATGGCGTTCACCGCGACGCTGTCTATTTTTGACATGGTTTCCGCTGAAACCGGTGAAAAGATCATGGACGACGCGCTTTCCAACACCTGCCGCCTG
>CAKUPH010000028.1 GCA_934675115.1 uncultured Oscillospiraceae bacterium
GTTTATGATAAAGGGCCGGAGCGTACCGCTCCGGCCCTTTCTTTTATCGCTCCTGCGCACCGTCAAAGCTGAACGGTCTGCTGTCGGCTTATCGTCGATCATGCAAGCACCTCGATGCGCTCGATCTCGTCCTCGATGCAGCCAATCAAAAAGCCCTGCTCGTTCTCAACATCAAATTCCAGAAGTTCATTTCCGTCATCATCGTAATCGTAGTCGTATCCGAAAAGCACACCGACAGTCACGCGCCCACACAGGTATATCGCCCGAAAAGGCAACCCCCCGGGCCGCGTCACGCGGCCCGGGGGTCGATGCTTTGGGCAATTCCGTTTAACCGGCCTGCTCCTCCGTCTCCGGGGCGGTGATGGCCTCGGTGCGGTAGACGAACTTCACGGAACCTTCCATGTCGTCGCTGATGCCGGAGAAGGTCTTGTAGTTCCGGGACACGTCGATGACGGCCTGAAGCCGGTCGCCGAGACCGCCCAGATCGCCGTCCACCGCGTCCACCAGCTTCTGGACGCCCTCCTCATTGAACTCCTTGAGTCCGTCGGACAGCTGCATGGCCCCGTCCCGGAGCTGGGTGATGCCCTTGATGAGGGCGGGCATATTGCTCTGGAGCTTGACCGCGCCGTCACGGACGGCGGCCACACCGGCGGTGTAGGACGCAAGCCCGGTGTAGAAGGTGTTGTAGCTGTCCAGCTGCTGCTTGAGGGCCCGCAGGCTGGCCGCGCCCTCGGACGCCTGCGCGGTGGCTTCGGTGATCTTCGCCTGAATTTCGGGGTCGGTCATCTTCTGCGCCACGATGGACTGGATCTGCTCCTCCACCTTGGCGTCCACAGTGGCCTTCACCTTGTCGGAGGCCATCTGGGCCTCAAGGTTCTGGGCAATGGCGGTCTGGGCGGCCTGACCGGCCATCTGCTGCTCCAGCGCGGCCTTGAGCATGGCCTGCTGCTGGGCGCTGATGGCTCCGGCGGCCACGCCGGCGTCATAGGTCTCCGGCGTCAGGTCGGCGGCGGCCAGCACCTGCTGCCAGACGTTCGCCTGCACCGCGGCGGTGACCTGCTCCTTCACAACAGGCTCCACGGCCTGGGCCACGGCGGTCCGGATGGTGTCCTCCTGCGCCCGGACGGCGGCCTCCACCTGCTTGCGGGCCTGCGCTTCGGCGTAGGTCCCCGGCTCATCCAGCTGGGCCAGCACGGCGGTGAGGACCTCGGAATAATTGCTGACGGTCAGGGCGGGCAGCTCAAGGCCGGAGGCGGCGATCTGGGTGTTGGCCTCGGCCAGCAGGGTGTCGAACACCTGCTTCGCGCCGCCGTTCAGGCTGTCGTTATTGGCCACCAGCCGGTTCAGGCCGTTGGCGATCTGGTCCACGCCGTCGGACAGGTCGCCGGACTTCTCCAGCAGGGTGCACAGGCCGTCATACAGCTCGGAGGAGCCGTCGATGAGCTGATCCATGGCGTCGGTGAGCTTGTCGAGAGACTCGTTCAGCTCGTCGAGGTCGAAGCCGTCCGCTGCGTCCTCATCCAGATCGTTGAACACGGAGTTGGTGGCCACGGTGACGGCGGTGGTCAGCTCAAAGCCGGTGACGTCGGCGGTGATCTCTACATAATCGGGGATGTCCAGCTTGTCGGCGTCCAGCCCCAGATCCTCCTGCAGGCCCGGGAAGGCCAGACCCACCACAGCGGTGTGGTCGCCGTCGTTGATGAGCTTGCCGTTGGTGACGGCGACGTTCGAAAAGCGTTCGCTGTCCAGCAGCACGCCGGTCAGCATGGCGAAGGGCACGTAAATTTTCTCCTCTTTACCGTCGATGGTCACCATCTCATACTGGCGGTTCTTGTAGTCGAAGCGGATGGTCACCCGGCCGCTCTTCCCGGCCAACTCCGCCGGGGCGATCTCTTTGCCGTCCAGCAGATAGGTGATGCTCATCTCCACGGGCAGGGCCTTTTCAATGGTGCCCTGATAGTAGATGTCGTTGCCCTGCGCGTTCCAGACCTTCGCGCCGTCCGCGCCGTCGCTGTATGTCTCGTCGCCCTTGACGTTCTCCACGCCGGTGAGCTCGGAGCGGTCGTTCAGCGTGGCCTGACCCAGCGTGTTCTTCAGCCAGTCGCTGACGATGACCTTTTCCACGCTGCCGTCGGCGTTGGCGATGACATACACCGTCTCGTCCTTGGTCGCCGGTCCGGCCTCCAGATCCCGCACGGAGGCGGAGGCGGCTTCGTCCTCCGCGGCGGCGGCCTGCTGCGCCTCGCCGCTGGATACGGCGTAGGCGGTCACCCCCGCGGCGCCGCCCACAAGGGCCAGCGCCAGCGCGAGGGCAATAATGCGATTTTTATTCATGTCAGATGTACCTCCCTGTCAGTTCTCAGCCTTGGCGGGCAGCGCGCGCATGCCCAGCGTCGTCTTGCAGATGACCTTGTCGCACAAAATCAGCAGCGCGGGCAGCACGAACAGCACCAGCAGCACGCTGACCACGGCGCCCCGGGCCATGAGCATACACATGGATTTGATAATGTCGATATTGGAGTAGAGAGCCACGCCGAAGGTGGCGGCGAAGAGGCCCAGACCGCTGACGATGATGGACGGCGTGGACACCCGCAGGGCCGTCACGACGGCGTCGCGGCTCCCCTGCCCCGCGGCCCGCTCGGCCTTGTACCGGGTGGTCATCAGGATGGCGTAGTCCACCGTGGCGCCCAGCTCGATGGTGCTGATGCAGATGGGGGCGATGAAGGGCAGCGACTGGCCCAGATAGTGGGGCAGTCCTAGATTGATGAAGATGCCCAGCTCGATAACCGCGATGAGGATAAAGGGCAGTGAGATGCTTTTCTCCACCAGCGCGATGATGATGAAGATGGCCACGATGGACACGGCGTTGACCACCTTGAAGTCGTGATCGGTGGTCTCGATCATGTCCTTCATGCAGGGAGCCTCGCCGATGAGCATGGCGGAATCGTCATACTGCTTGATAATGGCGTTCAGGTCGTCGATCTGCCGGCTGACCTCGTCGCTGGCCACCTTGCAGTCGGAGTTGATGAGCATCAGCTCCCACCGGTCACTCTTGAGGACGCTGCGGATGGAGTCGGGCAGGATCTCCTCCGGCACCAGCGGGCCGACAACGCTTTCCAGACTCAGGACGTACTTCACGCCGTCCACCTGCTCCATCTCGCCGATCATGCGGCGGACGCTGGTGCTGTCAAGATCGGAGCGGACCAGCAGCATATGGGTGGAGGCGATGTCGAAGTCCTCGCTGAGCTTGCTGTTGGCGATGACGTACTCCATGTCATCCGGCAGGCACTGGCCCATGTCGTAGTAGACCTCGTCGTTGGTCTTGCTGTACCCGTAAAAGGCCGGGGCGATGAGCAGGGCGAAGATCACCAGAAAGGCCGGGAAAACTTTGCACACACCCTTGGCGAACCGGGCCGCGTCGGGGATGAGGGAGCGGTGCCGGGTCTTCTGCAGGGGTTTATCCAGCAGGAGGATCATGCTGGGCAGCACAGTGACGCAGCCGATGACGCCCAGCAGGACGCCCTTGGCCATGACGATGCCCAGATCCCGGCCCAGCGTAAAGCTCATGAAGCACAGGGCGATAAAGCCCGCGATGGTGGTAATGGAGCTTCCGATGACGGAGGTGAAGGTGGCGTGGATGGCGTTTGCCATGGCGTCGTCACGCTGCTCCCCCATGCTCAGCCGCTCGTTGTAGCTGTGCCACAGGAAAATGGAGTAATCCATGGTGACGGCCAGCTGGAGCACGGCGGACAGGGCTTTTGTGATGTAGGAGATCTCTCCGAAGAAGAAGTTGCTGCCCAGATTGATGACGATGGCCATGCCGATGCTGGCCAGAAACACGAAGGGCACCAGCCAGCCGTCCAGAAAAATCATCATGGCGGCGCAGGCGCACAGGACGGCAAGGCCCACGTACACCGGCTCTTCCTTCTCGCACAGGTCCTTCAGGTCGGTGACCAGCGCGGACATGCCGGAGACGAAGCACTGCTTTCCGGCAATGGAGCGGATCTCCCGGATGGCGTCCATGGTGACGTCCTCCGAGGTGGCGCTGTCGAAGAAAATGGCCATCATGGTGGCGTCGCCGCTGTTGAAGGCGTCATAGAGCTTGTCGGGAAGCAGCTCCATGGGCACGGAGACGTCCGCGATGGAGTCGTACCACAGGACGGTGTCCACGTGGTCCACGGCTTCGATCTTTTCCTTCAGGGCGGCCACGTCCTTGGGGGCCATGTTCTCCACGATGACGAAGGAGAACGCGCCCTTTCCGAAGTCGTCCATCAGGGTGTCCTGCCCGATGACGGTGTCCATGTCGCCGGGCAGGTAGTCCAGCATGTCATAGTTGATCCGGGTGGCCATCATCCCGAACACCGACGGGATGAGCAGCAGGATGCCGAGCACCAGGATCGCCACGCGATGTTTGACGATCGCTTTTGCAGCTTGCATTACGAGCTTCAGTCCTTTCTGATCCGGGACAGGGGACGCGGCGCGTCACCTGTCCTCCACTTCATAATCGTCCACCTCAATGACGTCGGGCCGCTGATTGCGGACGATCTTCACCGTGCACAGGGCCACGCAGAGGTTCATGGCGCCGTCCAGCAGCAGGGCCAGCCCCGCCAGACCCACCAGCGCCGCCGAGCCCGCCGCCGAGCGGAAAATAAGCACCGCGCCGATGGCGCAGGTCACGACGGCGAACACCAGCACCAGCCACCAGCGGCGGATGCCAAAGCTGCGGGAGTCAAGGGCGATCTGCACCTTGAACAGACCGTCGGCCAGCACGGGGATGCCGAGCATGATGCTCAGGAACCGCATGGTGCCGGCGGGATGGGCCACCACGATGGTGCCCAGCACGATGAGCAGCACGCCGAAGGCCAGGTCGTACTGAAAGGCCAGCCGGAACAGATCCTTGGAAAAGTACCCCACCAGCTTGATGAGACCGAACACGATCATCCCAATGCCCAGCAGCCGCCCGATCCACGGCACGGAGGTCTCCGGCCGGGCCAGCAGAACGACCCCAAGCACGCAGAACAAAATCGAAATGACGATATAACCGATCTTCGCAGTTTTCATTGGTATGACGGAACGCATCATGCCATCTCCTTTCAAAGTACCCGACCACGGGCGCCTCGTTCTTACATTTTGGGAGTATAGCCCTTTTCCCGCCGGATCGGAATGGACAAAAAAACGCCCGGTGTCCCAAAGCCGGACACCGGGCGTTCATTTGGCTGAAATTTGGGCAGATATGGGAATGTGCCTAAAAAATCGGCCCGCGGCAGACTGCCGCGGGCCGAACCGGTCACGCTTTTTTGGTCTCCTGACTGCGCTGGATAACGGCAGTGGACATGCCGTGGCACAGCTGGAGCATCCGCTCCAGCTCCTCGATGGCGCTGCCGTCCATCCCCCGGCTGATCCAGCTCACGCACATGCCGAACAGCTCGCAGCTGATGAAGCGGATGAGGATCTTCCGGTCCGTCTCGTCCATGGGCGCGTCAAAAGCGGAGTCCACATAGGCCGTCACGGCGTACTCGCACAGACGCAGGGCCTCCCGCTCGAACATGTCCCAGCTGACGGACTGGTAGATGTGGGTCACAGCACGCTTATTCTCCAGCGCGAACTGGAACGCTACCTGAAAGCACTCGCTCAGCGAGGCAACGGTGGGGTACTTCCGGATAAGCTCGTCGGTGTACTCGGTGACGATGGTCTCCAGCAGGGTGGGAATGTCCTGATAATGATAGTAAAAAGAGTTGCGGTTGATGCCGCAGTCCTCCACGATCATCCGGACGCTGATCTTGTTTAACGGCTGCTCGTTGAGCAGCTTGAGAAAAGAGGCCTTGATGGCCCGCTCGGTAAAATCTGCCATAGGCACCTCGCAGTTCTGCAATTTTCCGTGGACGGGACGCCGGTCCCGGCGTGTTCCGCGGGACAGTCCGCCCCGCTCCGCGTTTCGCCCAAGGCATTATACCAGAAACCTTTCCGGCATACAAGCGTTTTCCCGCCCCAAGCTGGACAGCCACGGGCAAAAGTCAAACCCTCCGCCTGTTCCCCCGCCACTTTTGTACAATATTCATATATCAATCCCGCGAAATTTGTATTATAATAATAACAATATCAATCTACCCGCCGCGCGGGGCGCGGCATCCGGGAGGGTCACGCTTGGATCAAATCGCAAGGAAGAACAAATATCTGACGCTGTTTCTCTCCACGCTTCAGCTCAGCGCCTTCACCTTCGGCGGCGGCTTCGTCATCGTGCCGCTGATACGGCGAAAATTTGTGGAGCAGCTCCACTGGATCGACGAGCAGGAAATGCTGGACCTGACGGCCATTGCCCAGTCCTCGCCGGGCGCGATCGCGGTGAACGCCGCCATCCTCGTGGGCTATCAGATCGCCGGCGTCCCCGGCGCGCTGGTGGCCATCTGTGGCACCGTCCTGCCGCCGCTGGTCATCATCTCGGTGATTTCCTTTTTCTATACCGCCTTCCGGGACAATTTCATCGTCAACATGGTCATGAAGGGAATGCTGGCCGGTGTGGCCGCCGTCATCTGCGATGTGGTGCTCACCATGGCCGCCTCCATCGTGAGGTCGCGGCGGCTCCTGCCGGTGCTGGTCATGGCGGCCTCCTTCGTCACCGTGCGCTTCTTCAACGTGAATATCATCCTCATCATTCTGGTGTGCGGCATCCTCGGCGCGCTGGACTCCCGCCGCGGGGAGACCGCCGGAAAGGAGGAGGGCTGACATGATCTACCTCCAGCTCCTGTGGAGCTTTTTCCAGATCGGCCTGTTCAGCATCGGCGGCGGATATGCCGCCATGCCCCTCATCCAGTATCAGGTGGTGGAGCTGCATCCGTGGCTGACCATGACGCAGTTCGCCGACGTCATCACCATCGCGGAGATGACCCCCGGCCCGGTGGCCATCAACTCCGCCACCTTCGTGGGGATTCAGGTGGCCGGCATCCCCGGCGCGCTGGTGGCCACACTGGGCTGCATCCTCCCCGCCTGCTTCATCGTCACCGGGCTGGCCTATCTCTACCACCGGTTCCGCGGCCTGTCCATGGTACAGGGCATTCTGGCCGGTCTGCGGCCGGCGGTGGTGGCCATGATCGCCTCGGCGGGGCTGTCCCTCATCATTCTCTCCTTCTACGGGGACGGGGGCATCACCGCCAGCCTGAGCGACGTCAGCCCCATCTCCGTCCTCATCTTCGCCGCGGGGCTGTTTATCCTCCGCAAGTGGAAGGTGAACCCCATCTGGGTCATGGCGGGGGCGGGGGCGGCGGGGGCGCTGCTCTACTCCATATTCTGACCAGATCCTGAAAGCCCCGGCGGACATTCCGCCGGGGCTTTCCCCGTTCTGCCCCCGCCCCCTCTATCCCGACGTCTCCGCTCCGGACGGCGCCCTCCGCCGGGCCAGCCAGCCCCGGAGCTGCCGCAGCACCTCCGGCGAGAGCAGCATCAGCGCCAGCAGGTTGGGCACGGCCAGCAGGCCGTTGAACACGTCCACCAGCAGCCACACCGACGTCAGATCCCCCACGCTGCCGAACACCACGCAGGCGGGAAAGGCCAGCTGGTACAGCGCCACAGCCCAGCGGCGGCCGGTGAGGCTCTCCACCCCCCGGCGGCCGTAGTACCCCGCCCCCAGCAGCGAGGTGAAGGCAAACAGCACCAGCGACAGGGACACGATCCACTCTCCCGCCCGGCCCAGCACCGTCCCGAAGCCCGCCGCCGTCAGCGGCGCGCCCAGCATGGACTCCGGGATGACGCCCCGGTTGATCATATTGACGGCTTCCGGGACGGAGTACAGCCCGGAGGTGAGGATGACCAGCGCCGTCACCGTGCAGATGACCAGCGTGGCGAAAAACACCTCGAAGATTCCCCACATGCCTTGCTCCGCGGGCTCCTCCACGTCGGCACAGGCGTGGGCAATGGCGGACATGCCAAGGCCCGCTTCGTTGGTGAACACCCCCCGGGCCACGCCGTAGCGCAGGGCCGTCCCCATGCAGTAGCCCCCAGCCACCGCCCGGGGCGCGAAGGCGTACTGTACGATGAGAGAAAACGTCTCCGGCAGCGCCCGCCAGTGGGCGGCGATGACGATGGCCCCCGCGCCGATGAACAGCCCCGCCATGATGGGCACCAGCAGCTCGCTGAGCTGCCCTACCCGCCTGATGCCGCCCATAAGCACCACGGCGGTCACCAGCGCCAGCACGATGCCCGTCACCAGCCGGTCAAGGCCGAAGGCGGCGTGGAGGGATGTGGCGATGGAGTTTGCCTGCGCCAGATTGCCGCCCATGAGGGTCTCCGCCGTGCAGAACAGAGCGTACAGCGCCGCCAGCTTCGGCAGACGTAGCCCCTTCCGGATGTACGTCATAGGCCCGCCCCGCCAGCGGCCGTCCGGCCCCTTCTCCCGGTAGCGCACCGCCAGAATTTTCTCCGCGCAGCCCGTCATCATGCCGATGAACGCGGACACCCACATCCAGAACACCGCCCCCGGCCCGCCGTAGAAAATGGCGGTGGCCACTCCGGCCACGGAGCCGGTGCCGATGGTGGCGGCCAGCGCGGTGGACAGGGCCTGAAGCTGAGTCACCGCACCCCTGCCCGGCCCCTTTTTCCGCCGCAGCAGGCTGCCCACAGTGGTCTTCCACCACACCGGCAGGCGGAACAGCTGAAAAAATCCCGTGCGCAGGGAGTAATATCCGCCCACAACAAGGAACGCTCCCAGCAGCCACGGCCCCCAGATCGCGCCGCTCAGCTTCTCCAGAAATGACATGTCCGCACCCCCTCTTTCCAGAAGGTATGCGGACATGATTTTTGTTATGCCTGACCGGTCTTGTCGCTCCGGAGCCGGTTCGCCAGCCGGGAGGTCCCCAGCCCGTCCGCCTCGGCGGGCATCAGGCTCATGCGGACAAGGATGGGCATCATGGCGCTGAACAGGATGATCAGCATGACGCTCTGCACCGGGCACATGATGGCGTTTTTGACGGCGCTGCCGCCTACAATGACCCAATAGCCCTTGGTGGAGTAGAAAAGATAGGTACCCAGCGAACCGAGGAACACGTTCTGGAGATTAGTGAGTGCCTTGGCCAGAATGATGCGCCACACCGTCACCCGCGTCCGGTAAAGCAGCAGCGCGTAAGTCATCACACCCAGCACGGTGGTGATGATGTAAAAGGGGTTGTACGCGCCGCCGGCGGGGTTGCAGAGGTAGCTCACCGTGTCCTCCACCACGCCGAAAACGATGGCGTTCACCGGGCCGCCCACCATCCCGCACAGCGCCCGGGCCAGAAAGCCCCATGTGATCTTAATGTTGTTGACGATGGGCACGGACTGCAAATAGGACAGCGCCACGCAGGATGCCACCATCAGGGCGGAAAACACCAGCGTGCGGACCTTTTTGGAATCCGACAGCGCGTCCCGCCAGTAGGCGCGGGAAAACGGGGTCTTGTAGAGCTGCATAAAAACTCCTCCTTTGTGTATTCGGCAGTCCCGTAACGGGAAACGCCGCACAAAGGAGGAGATCAAACGCTCCGCTTATGCGGCAGCGGGATGCGGAAGCACGCACTGCAAGCAAATCGCTTTTCGTCCGGCGGACAACTCCCCGTCCCGCCGGCACTGGCCCCATGAGGGGACAACACGCGTGATCCTACTCTGCCTTGTTCTGTGTCCAGTATAGCGCCTGTCCGGCGCAATCGCAATGCCGGACGGAGAAAAAGTTCATCAAACTTTTTCCCCGCCCGGCGGTGTTTTTTCATATTGTCGTGCGCGGCGTTATTCTACCGTAACGCTCTTTGCCAGATTGCGCGGCTTATCAATGTCGCAGCCCCCCACGGGCATAGCCCGCGGGGACCCCTATTTGATTTTAATGCTCGGGACGGCAAAGCCGCCCCTCCGCCAAGATTTTGGCTGCGCCAAAATGCTTGTACGCGCCACCCGGCGCGGCCAGCGCGGCTGCGACGGGCTGTTTTTTTATTCCACCGTAACGCTCTTTGCCAGATTGCGCGGCTTATCAATGTCGCAGCCCCCCACGGGCATAGCCCGCGGGGACCCCTATTTGATTTTAATGCTCGGGACGGCAAAGCCGTCCCTCCGCCAAGATTTTGGCTGCGCCAAAATGCTTGTACGCGCCACCCGGCGCGGCCAGCGCGGCTGCGACAGGTCGGTTTTTATTCCACTGTAACGCTCTTTGCCAGATTGCGCGGCTTATCAATGTCGCAGCCGCGCTGGAGGGCCACATAGTAGGCGAACAGCTGGAGGGGCACCACTCCCAGCGACGGCAGCAGCAGCTCGTCTGTGGCAGGGATGGTGATAAGGCCGTTGGCCACCTTGCCCATCTCCTCCTCATGATCCTCCGTCACCAACGCCAGCACGTCCGCGCCGCGGCTCTTGACCTCCACCACGTTGCTCATGGCCTTATCGAAGAGCTTGCCGTAAGTACCCAGCGCCAGCACCAGCGTCCCGTCCTCAATGAGGGAGATGGTGCCGTGCTTCAGCTCGCCGGAGGCATATGCCTCGGAGTGGATGTAGGAGATCTCCTTGAGCTTCAGGGAGCCCTCCAGACCCAATGCGTAGTCCACGTTCCGGCCGATGAAGAACACGGAATCATGGTTGAAATACTGGGACGCGTAGTACTGGATCTTCTCCTTCTTTTCCAGCACCTGCTCCATCTTGGCGGGCAGCATCAGCAGCTCCTGCACCGCGCGGTCATACCGCTCCTGCGCCACGGTGCCCAGCTTCTCCGCGAAATACAGCCCCAGCAGGTCCAGCACCGCAAGCTGGGTGGAATACGCCTTGGTGGTGGCCACGGCGATCTCCGGCCCGGCCCATGTGTACAGCACCACGTCCGACTCCCGGGCGATGGACGAGCCCACCACGTTGACGATGGACAAAATCTTCGCCCCCAGCCGCTTGGCCTCCCGGAGGGCGGCCATGGTATCCAGCGTCTCGCCGGACTGGCTGATGACCACCACAAGGGTGTTTTCATCCACGATGGGGTCCATGTAGCGGAACTCGGAGGCCAGCGCCACCTCCACCGGCTTGCGCATCAGCCGCTCCAGATTGTACTTGCCCACCATGCCCACATGATAGGATGAGCCGCAGGCCACGATGTACATCTTGCTGATATTTTTGATGTAATCCCCGTCAAGGCCGAAGTCCTCGAAGTCCACCTTTCCGTCCTTGATCCGGGGGAAGATGGCCCGGCGCAGAGCCTCGGGCTGCTCCATGATCTCCTTGAACATGAAGTGCTCATAGCCGCCCTTTTCCGCCGCGTCGATCTCCCAGTCCACGTGGGCGATCTCCTTTTCCACCGGCTGCATCAGGTGGTTATAGCACTGGATGCCCTCCCGGGTGAGCACCGCAAGCTCCCCGTCCTCCATGTAAATGACTTCCCTGGTGTGCTTGATGATGGCGGTGACGTCGGACGCCAGAAACTGGCAGCCGTCGCCCAGCCCCAGAATCAGCGGACTGTCCTTGCGCACGGCGATGAGCCGGTCTGGCTCATCGGCACAGATAATGCCAAGGGCGTAAGCGCCTTCAATGCGGTGAAGCACCTCGCCCACGGCGCCCAGAATATCTCCGTCGTAGAAATACTCGATAAGCTGAGCCACTACCTCGGTGTCCGTCTCCGACTCAAAGGGAACGCCTTGATTGACGAGAAATTCCTTCAGCTCCGCATAATTTTCAATGATGCCGTTGTGCACCACGGCGATCCGGCCGCTGCGGCTCACCTGCGGGTGGGCGTTGACGTCGGAGGGCGCCCCGTGAGTGGCCCAGCGGGTGTGCCCGATGCCGATCTGCCCGTGGATGGCCGCGCCGCCCTGAATGAGGTCGGACAGCACCTGAAGCCGGCCCTTGGCCTTGGCCACCTCCAGCTTCGTGCCGTCAAAGACGGCCACGCCCGCGGAGTCGTACCCGCGGTATTCCAGACGGGCCAGCCCATCCAGCAGGATGGGGGCCGCCTCCTCTTTTCCGATAAAACCTACAATGCCGCACATATGATGTCCCATGAGACAGCCAAAAGCGTGTCTGCCGATTTTGGCCGTCGTCTTTTCCTTTCCTGATAGATTTTGCCCGGCTCCCACCGGAGCCTATTTTATGCGCTTTCGCCCGCGCTCAGAATTTCAGATCGTTCTGCGCCATGGCCTGATCGAAGTGCTGGTTCACCTGTTTGGTGAATTCCGCCGCCGCGTTGTAGCCCAACTTCTTGTTCCGGTTGTTCATGGCAGCCACTTCGATGATGATGGCGAGGTTCCGGCCCGGCTTCACCGGGATGGTCAGCGTCGGGACGTTCACGTCCAGAATGGAAGTGTAGAGGTTGTCCGCGCCCAGCCGGTCGTACACCGCGCCGTCCTTCCATGTCTCCAGATTGATGACCAGATCGATGTTGGCCTCCCGCTTGACGGCGGACATACCGAACAGGCGGCGGACGTCCACAACGCCGATGCCGCGAAGCTCGATGTAATGCCGGATCAGCTCCGGCGCGGTGCCCTCCAGCCGGTTGGCCGCCACCCGCTTGATCTCCACCGCGTCGTCAGCGATGAGGCGGTGGCCGCGCTTGACCAGCTCGATTGCCGTCTCGCTCTTGCCTACGCCGGACTCGCCCAGCAGCAAAGTGCCCTCGCCGTAGATCTCCACCAGCACGCCGTGGCGGGTGATACAGGGGGACATGAACCACTTGAGGTAGGCAATGAGGGAGCTCATGAACTCCGAGGTGGTCTCGTTGGTGCGAAGCACGGTCTTATGATACTTCCTCGCCATGTCCATGCACTCCTGGTATGGCTCCAGCCCCCGGGACATGATCAGCGCCGGAAAATCGTACTGGAACAGGCGCGCGAAGGCCTGCTCCCGCTCCTCGTGGGACACCTTTTCCAGATAGGACGTCTCCACAAGGCCGATGACCTGAAGACGCTTTTCATCAAAATAATCAAAAAAACCGGCCAGCTGCAAACCGGGGCGGTTCACGTCCTCCGCGGAGACCTGACGGTTCTCGAACCCCTCCGCGCCCAGCAGGACCTCCAGATTGAACCGCTCGATGAGCTTGCCGAGTTTGACGCTCTGCGATCTCGCCATCACTGACACTTCCTTTCCTCTGCCACCCGGCAGACACCGCCGGAAGCCCCGCGCCCTCGCGGTCCGGCCCCCGGTCCGGCAGATGCGGCCATGACCCCCGTGAAGCCCGGCTTCCCGGGGTCCCGCGCCGCCTTTGCTCCGGCTGCCTGTCCCGAAATAGGGTTCTACAACGCAGCAGCCGCTTTGCGGTTATTATACCATAGATCTCTCCGGAAAAAAACAGAAGAATCCGCAAATTCACACTTGATTTTTTCTTGCGTATCTGTTATCATACTAGTCGGCGTCTTTTAGTATTTTCAACCAGCGAGGAGGTTAGTCAATATGGCCAAGTGCGAGTTTTGTGGTAAGGGTGTGAACTTTGGTATTCAGGTCTCCCACTCCCACCGCCGCTCCAACCGTCCCTGGAAGCCCAACGTCAAGCGCGTCAAGGCTGTGGTCGATGGTTCCCCCAAGCACGTCTATGTGTGCACCCGCTGCCTCCGTTCCGGCAAGGTCACCCGTGCTGTTTGATTTGAATATCTCAAACTGAAACGTCTCGTGCTTCGGCACGGGGCGTTTTTGCTTCCCCTCTCTGCTGGATTTTTTCGATCCGGCGGAACAAAAAGCGCGCCATGCGATGCATGGCGCGCTTTTGCATTAAATCCAGGAGTTTTCCAGCTCCAGCTCGTTCTTCCGGTCCCGGTTCATGAGCTGAGCGGGGACGGTGCGGGGGTCCCGGCCCTCGTACAGCACCTCGTAAATGGCCTGCGTGATGGGCATCTCCACTCCCGCCTTTTCCGCCAGCGCCCGGGCGCTGGCGGCGGCGTAGTAGCCCTCCACCACCGCACCGTTCATGCCGGTGACCGCCTCGGCCGCCGGAACGCCCTGCCCGATGAGCATGCCCGCCCGGCAGTTCCGGGAGTGCATGGACGTGCAGGTGACGATAAGGTCACCCACCCCGGCAAGGCCGGCAAAGGTCTCCTTCCGCCCTCCCATGGCAACGCCCAGCCGGGCCACCTCCGTCAGCCCCCGGGTCATGAGCATGGCCCGGGTGTTGTCGCCGTAGCCCGCTCCGGCGCAGTAGCCCGCGCAGATGGCGATGACGTTTTTCATGGCCGCGCCGATCTCCACGCCGACGATGTCCGGCGAGGTGTAGATGCGCAGGCGCTCGTTCATGAAGATATCCTGCACCAACTCGGCGGCAGTGCGGTCCTCCGACGCCACCACCACCGCCGTGAGCACGCCCCGGCCAACCTCCTCCGCGTGGGAGGGGCCGGACAGTACCACCACCGGGCACTTGTCCCCCACCTCCTGCTCCACCACCTGATGGAGCAGCAGGCAAGTGTCCTTCTCAATGCCCTTGGACACACTGACCAGCACGGTCCCCGGCGTGAGATGGGGGGCCAGCCGCCGGGCCGTCTCCCTCAGGGCGAAGGACGGCGTAGCCAGTACCACCACGCCGCAGCCCTCCGCGGCCGCGAGGTCGTCGGTGAGCTTCAGCACCTCCGGGAGGGGCACGCCCTTGAGCAGGGGGTTCTCCCGGGTGCGGCGCAGCTCTTCACATTTATCGGCCCGGCGGCACCACAAAGTGACGTCATGGCCGTTTCCCACCAGAACCAGCGCCAGAGCCGTGCCCCAGCCGCCGCTGCCGATCACCGCAGTTTTCATTGCTCGGTCTCCTCCGGGTCGCTGTCAGATTCGGTCGTTTCCGGTTGTTCCGCCGGTTCATCGGCGGGTTCCGGCTCCTCCGGGGTGTCTGCCGCTTCTCCGGCATCCGCCGGAGCTTCGGTGTTCTCCGGCTCAGCTTCGGCTTTTTCCGCCTTTTTCGCTGCCTTGCTGGACTTCTTCGCCACCCGCTTCTCCAGCTCCCGCTCCGCCTCGGTGACGGCGGACACCACTGCCTCGGGCGCCGCGGCGGGGACGGGGTCGCCCTTCTTCCGCAAGGCAAACTTGGACTCGTTGCCCGCGATGAGCCGCTGGATGTTCCCCCGGTGCTTCCAGAGGATCAGCCCGCCGATGACGATGGCGATGACCAGCAGGATGGGGTCCCGGTAGACGCACCACGTCACGATGGGGAACGTGACGCCGGTGGAGCAGGAGCCGAGGGATACGTACTTGGTCAGGATGGCGAGAATCAGGAAGCCGCCCCACACCACCAGCGCCACCCGCCAGTCGATGACGATGGCCATGGCGCCGCCGGACAGGATGCCCTTGCCGCCCCGGAACTGAAACGTACAGGGGTACATATGGCCCAGCAGGCAGAACAGCCCGGCCCAGTACTTGCCGAAGGGGATAAGCAGGGGGGTCAGGGTGCCGAACAGCCAGATGGCGAACAGCTCGGCGATGACGGCCTTGAGCACGTCGGACAGGATAACCACCAGCGTCAGCGGGCCGCCGAAGGTGCGGTAAAAATTGGTCAGGCCCGCGTTGCCGCTGCCGTGGTTGCGCACGTCGTTGCGCAGAATGTACCGGGACACCACCACCGCCCCGTTGAAGCAGCCGAGAAAATAGGAAATCACAGCGATCCCGGCGCAGGCCACGGCCAGCCAGCCGGGATACGCGTCCAGTACGCCGCTGAGATGTTGATACATACTTAGTCCTCCTTATCCCCTTTTTGCCGGATGGTGATGCGCACAGGCGTACCGGTCAGGCCGAAGGTGCTGCGGATCTGATTTTCCAGATACCGCTGATAGGAAAAGTGGAACAGCCGCGCGTCGTTGCAGAAGATGACGAAGTGGGGCGGCTTGACGCCGATCTGTGTCATATAGTAGATCTTCAGGCGGCGGCCCTTATCCGTGGGGGGCTGCACCCGGGTCTGGGCGTCGGCCAGAACGGAGTTGAGCACGCCGGTGGGGATGCGCATGGCCGCCTGATTCACCACGCTGTTGATGAGGTCGAAGAGCTTATCCACCCGCTGGCCCGTCAGAGCGGAAATGAACAGCACCGGGGCGTAGGTCATGTAGGCCAGATCCCGGCGGACGTCGTCCTCCATGCGCTTCATGGTCTTGTCGTCCTTCTCCACCGCGTCCCACTTGTTGACTACGATGATGCAGGCCTTGCCCGCCTCGTGGGCGAGACCGGCCACCTTGGTGTCCTGCTCGGTGACGCCCTCCTGAGCGTCGATCATGATGACGCACACGTCACTGCGCTCGATGGCCATGGTGGCCCGAAGGACGGAGAACTTCTCGATCCGGTCGTCCACCTTGGACTTCTTGCGCATCCCGGCAGTGTCGATGATGAGGTACTTGCCCCGGTCATTTTCAAAGTAGCTGTCCACCGCGTCACGGGTGGTGCCCGCCACGTTGGAGACGATGACCCGGTCCTGCCCCAGAATGCGGTTGACCAGCGAGGACTTGCCCACGTTGGGCTTGCCAATAATGGCAACCTTGACCACGTCCTCCTCTTCCTCCTCGTCGTCCTCCGGGGGGAAGTACTCGAAGCAGGCGTCCAGCAGGTCGCCGGTGCCGTGGCCGTGGACGGCGGAGACGGGGTACGGGTCCCCGAGGCCGAGGTTATAGAACTCGTAGATGTCCGGGTCGGTGCGGCCGGTGGCGTCCATCTTGTTCACCGCCAGCACCACGGGCTTGCCCGAGCGCTGGAGCATCCCGGCCACCTCCTGATCGGCGGCGGTCATGCCGGTCTTGATGTCGCACACGAAGATAATGACCGTGGCGGAGGAAATGGCGATCTCCGCCTGCTCCCGCATGAAGGACAGGATCTGATCGTCGGTCCCCGGCTCGATGCCGCCGGTGTCCACGATGTTGAAGGTGCGGCTGCGCCACTCCGCCTCGGCGTACAGCCGGTCTCGGGTGACGCCCGGCGTGTCCTCCACGATGGACAGGCGCTTGCCGGTGAGTTTATTGAACAGCATGGATTTTCCCACGTTGGGCCGGCCCACGATAGCGACCAGAGGCTTTGCCATGGTTGATCCCTCCATTATATCTGGATTTGAAACCGCGGCCCCGAAGGGCGCGCAGTTATAGTATATCAAAAAGCGCGCGGAAAATAAAGGCAAATATAAAAAGAGCTGCCGCAAAGCCATCTTTGCGGCAGCTCTTTTTTCGGCACAGGTCAATTAGTTGCTCGCGGTCAGCTTCACCTCACGACCATTGTAGGTCATGCAGTTCTTGCAGACGCGATGGGGCAGCCGGACAGCACCGCACTTGGGGCAGGTGTTCACACCGGGAGTCTCCAGCTTCCACACGGAGCTGCGGCGCTTGTTTCTGCGCTGCTTGGATACTTTACTCTTAGGGACGGCCATTTTGACACCTCCTTGTCGGTCAATGTCCGTAGACATAGCATTCCATCAGTCATCTCGTTCCAGCAGCTGAGCCAGCTTGGCCAGCCTCGGGTCGATCTCCCGCTTACAGCGGCACGCTTCCTTGTTGAGATCCGCGCCGCAGCCGGGACAGATGCCCTTGCAGTCCTCGGAACAGAGATTCTTTGTGTCCAAATTGAGGATGAACACCTCGCCCATCAGCTCGTCCAGATCCAACTGCTCGTCCTTGTCCAGCAGAACGATCTCATCGTTCTCGCCGTTTTCCAGCTCGGAGGCCAGGAGCGTTTCAAACTCCACGGTCTTGACCCGGTCAAAGGGCTTCATGCAGCGGTCGCAGACCAGCGACAGCTTCGCAGTGAGCTGAGCGGTCAGCAGCAGAGCGCCGGCCATGTTCCGCACTTCACCCTCCACATGGATGGGCGCGGCAACAGGCTTTCCCCCGTTCCACTCCAAATCAGTCATATCCAATTCGTAGTTAAAGGGAAGGGTCTCGCCCGGCTTTCGGGCAAGCTGCCTCAGATCCAGCTTCATATTACACCTCGCATAATGGCACGAATGGTATTATACTAAACGTGGGGGCCGTTGTCAAATACTTTCTGCAATTTTTCTCTCTTTTTTCCCGAAAAGATCTGTGGTATGATATCTGGGATATGCGGCACACTCAGAAGGAGGGCTTTCCCTTGAAGGAATTCACCATCGGAAAAAACGACGCGGGTCAGCGGCTGGACCGCTGGCTGGCCAAAACGCTGCCCCTGCTCCCCGCGCCGCTGGCCCAGAAGTACATCCGCATCAAGCGGGTGAAGCTCAACGGCAAGGGCGCAAAGCGGGACGTGCGGCTCAACGTGGGGGACGTGCTTCAATTATACATCAACGACGAGTTTTTTGAAACCCCCAATCGTGAAAATGCCTTTCTTTCCGTGTTCAAGCCCCAGCTGGACATCGTGTACGAGGACGAGAACCTGATGCTGCTCAACAAGCGGCCCGGCATGATGGTCCACCCCGACGACCACGAGCGCGTGAATACCCTCATCACCCACATTCAGGCGTACCTGTACCAGAAAAAGGAGTGGTCGCCGTACTGGGAGAACTCCTTCGCCCCCGCCCTGTGCAACCGCATCGACCGGAACACCGGCGGCATCGTCATCGCCGCGAAAAACGCTGAGACCCTGCGGATCATGAACCAGAAGATCCGTGACCGGGAACTGACCAAGCTGTACCTGTGCGTCATCCGGGGCGAAATGCGCCCCCGGGAGGGCGAGCTGAAGGGCTTCATCCTCAAGGACGAGGACAAGGCGCAGGTCAGGGTGTTCAGCAAGCCCGTCCCCGGCGGCAAGACCGCCCTTACCTTATATAAAACACTGTGCGTGAAAAACGGCCTGTCCCTCGTGGAGTGCGACCTCATCACAGGCCGCACCCACCAGATCCGCGCCCAGTTCGCCGCCGCGGGCCACCCCCTGCTGGGGGACGGCAAGTATGGCCGGGAGCGGGACAACCGCCAGTATGGCCGCAGCTATCAGGCGCTGTACTCCTACAAGCTGCGCTTTGAATTCACCAGCGACGCCGGGTGTCTCGCCGGGCTCAATGGCCGGGAGTGGACGGTAACAAACGTGGATTTCGTGGGCGAATATTTCCCGGATCTTCAGCTGTGATGGGACCAGAGTCCGACTCTTTTTCCCTCAAAAACCGGGCACGCTCCGCCGCCGCGGAAAATAAGGCGGAATTTTATCTAAAACGATTGACATTCCTTTTATAAAATAATATAGTGTATCTCGCTATCCGTGAAACCCCGGGCTTTCAGGCGAATTCTGAACGCTGTCCAACATGGCGGGCACCTGCCGGGTGAATAAATCGAGGGAGCTGACAAAACACAACTACGACTGCTTTTGATGATGTTTTTCGATCAGGCGACGAAACGCCCGATGGGAATACTTGCTGTATTTCCGAGGGCGGTGAGGAAGCATGGCGGAAAACAGCGCAAAAGCGGAGAAATGGGGGAGGATACATGGCCAAAGAACTGATCCGTCTCAAGGATTGCGTCATGTCCTACGACGACGACGTCGTACTCGATCACATCAATCTGTATATCAATGATAAGGAATTCCTCACGCTGCTGGGTCCCAGTGGGTGCGGCAAGACAACCACTCTGCGTATCATAGGTGGCTTTCTTTCGCCGACCGCCGGGGACGTTTTGTTTGACGGCGTGAGGATTAATGATGTTCCGCCCCATAAGCGGGCGGTGAACACCGTGTTCCAGAAGTACGCGCTGTTCCCCCATCTCAACGTGTTTGAGAATGTGGCTTTCGGCCTGCGCATCGGCCGGACGGTCACGGAAGAGGTCAACGGCAGGACCGTCACCCGGAAGGAGAAGATCCCCAATCAGGAGATCCACGACCGGGTCATGGAAATGCTGGAGATCGTCAATCTGAAGGGCTTTGAAAAGCGGTCCATCTCCGCGCTGTCCGGCGGACAGCAGCAGCGGGTGGCCATCGCCCGGGCGCTGGTGAACCGGCCGAAGGTGCTGCTGCTGGACGAGCCGCTGGGCGCGCTGGACATGCGCCTGCGCAAGGACATGCAGAACGAGCTCAAGCGCATCCAGCAGGAAATGGGCATCACCTTCATCTACGTCACCCACGACCAGGAGGAAGCCCTCGCCATGAGCGACACGGTGGTGGTCATGGACGGCGGCCGCATCCAGCAGATCGGCACGCCGGAGGACATCTACAACGAGCCGAAGAACGCCTTCGTGGCCGACTTCATCGGTGAGTCCAACATCATCGACGGCATCATGCGGCAGGACGGCGTGGTGGAGATCTTCAACCGGAAGTTCCAGTGTCTCGACAAGGGCTTCGAGCCCAATGAGCCGGTGGATGTGGTCATCCGGCCGGAGGACGTGGACATCGTGGATGCCCAGAGCGGCCAGCTCCGGGGCACCGTCACCGCCGTCACCTTCAAGGGCGTGCACTACGACACCATCGTGGATTTCTACGGCTTCAAGTGGCTCATCCAGACCACCGATTTCTGCCCGGTGGGCAGCAACATCGGCATCAAGATCGACCCCGACGGCATCCACGTCATGAAGAAGAGCCAGTACTCCGGCATGTTCGGCGACTACTCCTCCTATTCCGAGGAATACGACGAGATCGGCGACGCCAGCTACGAGCTGGATGAGGAGGAGAGCGGGGATGAAGAATAAGCTCTCCGGGTTCGCAGTCCCCTACGTGGTGTGGATGGCGCTGCTGGTGGTGGCCCCCATCATCATGGTGGTCATCTACGCCTTTACCACCGCGGGCGGCTCCTTTACCTTTGACAACTTCACCCGGATGGGGACGTACCTGTCCATTTTCATCCGGTCGTTCCAGCTGGCCGTCATCGCGACGCTCATCTGCCTGCTCATCGGCTACCCCATCTCCTGCATGATCGCCCGGGAGGGCCCCCGGTTCCAGCGCATCGCCTCGGTGGTCATTATGCTGCCCATGTGGGTGAACTTCCTGCTGCGGACCTACTCCTGGATGTCCATTCTGGAGAACAACGGCCTGCTCAACCAGCTGTTCCAGAAGATCGGGATCATCGACCTCTACAACGCCATCGCCCTGCACTTCGCCGCCGACCCGTCGAAGTATGTGCCCATCACCCACTTTCAGATGATCGGCACCTCCGGCGCGGTGGTGCTGGGCATGGTGTATAACTACCTGCCCTTCATGATTTTGCCCATCTACTCGGTCATCGTCAAGCTGGACCGCTCCCTGCTGGAGGCGGCCCGGGATCTGGGGGCCAATTCCTTCACCGTGTTCCGGAAGGTCATATTTCCCCTGTCCATCCCCGGCATCCTGTCCGGCGTGACCATGGTGTTCGTCCCCTCGGTGTCCACCTTCGCCATCTCCCGCCTGCTGGGCGGCGGCACCCAGATGATGCTGGGCGACCTCATCGAGCAGCAGTTCCTGGGCGGCGCGTACAACCCCCACCTCGGCTCCGCCATCGCGCTGGTGATGATGATCATCGTCGTGGTGTGCATGTGGATCATGAACCACTTCGGCGAAGGCGAAGAACAGGCGGTGATGCTATGAAAAAACAGAATCGTCTGGGCGGACGCCTGTTCATGGCGCTGATCTTCCTGTTCCTGTACGCCCCCATCGTGCTGCTCATCATCTACTCCTTCAACGCCGGAAACAGCAGCGTGGTGTGGAAGGGCTTCTCCCTGAAGTGGTACGCAGAGCTGTTTCAGGACCGCATCGTCATGAGCAGCGTGTACACCACCCTGCTGGTGTCCCTGCTGGCCACCGTCATCTCCACCATCGCGGGCACCTTCGCCGCCATCGGCCTTTACAGCATGCGCCGCCGCTGGCGCAAGCCGCTGATGGTCATCAACGACATCCCCATGATGAACGCGGACATCGTCACCGGCGTGTCCCTGTGCCTGTTCTTCGTGGCCGCCTTCGCCGGATGGAACGGCTTTGTCGGCTGGATGGAGAGCACCTACCGGCTCACCGCCCCCCGGCTGTATCTGGGCTTCGGCACGCTGCTGCTGGCCCACATCTCCTTCAACATCCCCTACGTGATCCTCAACGTCACCCCCAAGCTGCGGCAGATGGACCGCAATCTGGTGGACGCGGCGCAGGATCTGGGCTGCACGTGGATGCAGGCCTTCCGCAAGGTCATCATCCCGGAGATCAAGCCGGGCATCGTGTCCGGCGCGCTCATCGCCTTCACCATGAGCATCGACGACTTCGTCATCTCCTATTTCACCGCCGGTTCGTCCACGTCCACGCTGGCCATGACCATTTACGGCATGACCAAGAAGCGCGTCAGCCCGGAGATCAACGCCATCTCCACCCTGCTGTTCGCGGCGGTGCTGCTCCTGCTGGTCATCGTCAACGTCCGGGAGGCCCGGGCGGAGCGTGCGGCAAAGCGCCGCGGCCGCTGACCCCAATCGGTCTTACGGGCCGCCCCGGCCCTGAGATATATCCCACTTATTTCACTGGAGGAATGATCAATTGAAAAAAATCACTGCCTTGACCCTCGCCTGCGTGATGGCGCTGGGCCTGTTCCTGTCCGGGTGCGCCATGGACGACAATGGCGGCTATGCCGCGCGCGGCGATGCCGCGAACGGCGATCCGAATGGTCAAAACAGCAGCAGCACAGGCGGCAAGCGGGTCGTCAACGTGTGCAGCTGGGGCGAGTATATCGACACCGACCTGATCGACGAATTTGAGGAGAAGACCGGCATCAAGGTCAACTACCAGACCTCTGAGAGCAACGAGTCCCTGTACTCTCTGCTGAAAAACGGCGGCGCCAACTACGACGTCATCGTCCCCTCTGATTATATGATCTCCCAGCTTATCGAAGAGGATATGCTGGCCGAACTGGATTACAGCAAGATCCCCAACTTCTCCAAGATCGACGACCGGTTCAAGAACCTGTCCTACGACCCGGAGAACAAGTACACCGTCCCCTACACCTGGGGCACGCTGGGCATCATCTACAACACCGCCATGGTGGACGGCCCCATCACCAGCTGGAGCGCCATGTTCGACGACACCAACGCCGGCAACGTCCTGCTCATCAACAACTCCCGGGACGCCTTCGGCATCGCCCTGATGTATCTGGGCTACTCCGTCAACACCACCGATGAAAACGAGATCCGCGAGGCCTATCAGCTCATCGCCGACGCCAACGCCCGGGGCGTGTATCAGGGCAAGGTCATGGACGAGGTGTTCCAGAAGATGGAGCAGGGCAACGCCGCCGTGGCCACCTACTATGCCGGCGACTACCTGACCATGCTGGAGAACAACGAGGATCTGGCCTACGTGGTGCCCGAGGAAGGCTCCAACTGGTTCGTGGACGCCATGTGCGTCCTCAAGGACGCACAGAACGTGGACGAGGCCCATGAGTGGATCAACTTCATCGCCTCCACCGAGGCCAACCTGAAGAACATGGACTACATCTGGTACGCCTCCCCCAACACCGAGGCGCTGGAGCAGTACCCCGCCTATTACGAGGAGACCTACGGCGAGCCGCTGGACGAGGAGCTGTACCAAATCATGGCCGCCCCGCAGGAGGTCCTTGACCGCTGCGAGGCCTATCTGGTCCTCCCCGCCGAGACCCGCACGCTGTATAACGATCTGTGGATCGAGCTGGGGATCTGAATATAGCGTCCGAGCCGTTGTGAACAGGCGAGGCGTGAATTCAGCAAGCACCAGACTCACAAAACAAATTATCAACGAAAAAAGGGGCGCTTGGGGCACCCTCCGTAAGGAAGGTGCCCCAACTGCTTTACATTTGACTCCTTTTCGGATTGTGTTGTCAC
>CAKUPH010000029.1 GCA_934675115.1 uncultured Oscillospiraceae bacterium
GAGGAGCACCCCGCCGCACAGCGCCGCGGCGGCGCCGATCACCAGCAGAAGGAACGCAAGGATCACATACTGTCTTTTTACCATGAAAACACCTCCGCGCTTCAACAATCGCTTACTCCCCCGGCATGGGCACGGCGGGCAGCACGATGGTCATTCTGGTGCCCACGTTCTGGCGGGACACCACCTCCATCCAGCCGCCGTGGCGCTCCACGATCCACTTGGCGATGGACAGGCCGAGGCCGGAGCCTCCGGTCTGCCGGGTGCGGGACTCGTCCGCCCGGTAGAACCGGTCGAAGATGTGGGGCAGGGCCTCCTGCGAGATGCCGATGCCCTCGTCGGTGACGGACAGGCGGGCCATGCCGTCCTTTTCCTCCACCGCCATGGTGACGGCGCCCCCCGCCGGGGTATACTTGATGGCGTTGTCCACCAGAATGCGGATGGCCTGCTTGGTCAGGCCGAGGTCGCAGTTGACGAACACCGGCTGCTCCCAGCTGGCCTCCATGGGGTGGGTCTGGTCGATGACCTGACTGTCCCGCATGACCTGCCCGGCCACCGCCGTCAGGTCAAACACCTCCGGCTCCACCACGAGGGAGTCGTTGTCACCCCGGGCAAGGAACAGCAGCTGCTCCACCAGCTCCTTCATGGACTGGGCCTCCTGCGTGATGGCGTCGATGGACTCCTGCATGGCGTCGGGGTCGTCCTTGCCCCAGCGGTTGAGGAGGTTCGCGTACCCCTGAATGACGGCGATGGGGGTGCGCAGCTCGTGGGACGCGTCGGACACAAAGCGCATCTGCGCCCGGTAGGACTGATTGATCCGGTCCAGCATGGCGTTGATGGCCTGGGCCAGATTTTTCAGCTCCTTCTGGGTGCCGTCCACGGGGATGCGGGCGTCCAGATGGGCGTCGTCGATCTGGCCCAGCTGGAGGGCCAGCTTCTGGAGCTCCTCCGGCGAGGACACGCTGCCCAGCCGGTTGGCCGTAGCAGCCAGATCCTGAATGGGGCGGAGCACCTTGCGGATGGTGCCCGCGTTCTTAAATAGATTGGACACAAGGGAGATGAGCTGGCAGATGAGCAGCACCTGCATGGCGATGGCCATGAACCGGGTGGGCCCGGACATATCCAGCGTGATGGCGTAGGGCTGGCCGCCGTTGGGCAGCTCCACGGTGTAAGCCGCATGGCCATCCCCCTTCTGCCAGAAGGCGAACAGCAGCACGCCCCCACGGCCGGACAGGGAGTGCCGCCCGTCCCGGAGGTTTTCCGGCAGGGGCATCAAGCTCCAGTCCCAGCCCTGGACCTCCCGGTCCAGCGCCGCCACGGTGTAGTTGCCCGCCTCCATCCACTCGGTAGCCTCGGCGGAGGGCACCCCCCGCTGGTCCACAAGGTCCGCGATACCGGAGCACTTCGTCTCCGCCCACGCCAGCATCCCGCCCAGACACAGGACGGTGAGCAGCACATCCATGCAGAAGTAAATGCCCACCAGCCGCACCAGCAGCCGGGCGTTCAGCCGGGCCACCAGCGAGGAGTGCTGGCTCTGCTGGGTCTGCGTTTCGTTGGCCATGGCCCTCACTCCTCCCGGATGACATACCCCACGCCCCGGACGGTGTGGATGAGCTTCACGCCGAATTTCTCGTCGATCTTGGCGCGGAGGAAGCGGATGTAGACGTCCACGGTATTTGTCTCGCCCACGAAGTCAAAGCCCCAGACGTTGTCCAGCAGCACCTCACGGGTGACCACCTTCTCCTTGTTCTCCAGCAGGTATTTCAGCAGGTCGAACTCCCGGCGGGTGAGCTCCACCGGCTTGCCGTCCACCTCCACCTCGTGGCGGTCCACGTCCATGACCAGCGGCCCGGCGGTGAGCTTGCCCACCTGCTCGGGCACGGCGGCGGCGCCCTCCGCCTTGTTCCGGAGGGCAGCCCGGATGCGGGCCAGCAGCTCCTCGATGGCGAAGGGCTTTGTGATATAGTCGTCCGCCCCGGCGTCCAGCCCGGCCACCTTATCCATGACGGTATCCCGGGCGGTGAGCATGATCACCGGCACCAGCTTCTCCCGCCGCAGGCGGCGGAGCACCTCCATGCCGTTGAGGGCGGGCAGCATGATGTCCAGCAAGATCAGATCGTAGTCGCCGGTCAGCGCCATCTCAAGGCCCGTCCGGCCGTCCGCCGCCTTGCCCACCTCGTAGCCCTCGTATTTCAGCTCCAGCTCCACCATGCGGGCCAGCTTTTCCTCGTCTTCCACCAGAAGGATCTTATCCGCCATCACGCGTCCCTCATTTCTTTGTGTTGTTTCTGTCCCGCCGGAGCTGGCGCACGGCGTCGTTGACGATGTCGCCCACCTGATCGGCGAACTGATTGAGCTGTTCGCCCCAGTCCTCCGTCCCCCGGCCGGAAATATGGATGCGGTAGCCGAAGCACAGCCCCACCAGCAGCAGCGCCCCGCAGAGATAGGGCTGGATCACGCAGAGGATGACGGCAATGATCAGCGGGATCACGCAGGTCATCCGTCCCTTTTTCCAGATCTCCAGCGAAATGGCAAAGCAGTTTTTCATCAGGCTCCGCAGCGCCCGCCAGACCTCCGGCCAGCTGAGCCGGTGGGGCCGGGCAGGCTCCGGCTCCGGCGGCGGCGACGGCTCCCGGGTGGAGTAGCCGCCCTCCGGCGCGCCGCCCTTGCCCCGCTGCTCCAGCAGGATGACCGCGTCCAGCACGCTGCCCCCCGCCTCTTCCAGCGCCGCCTTGGCCTCCTCATAGGAGGCTCCGGTGCAGCTGCGCACCTTTTCCACCTGCTCCAGTGTGATCTCCATGGCTGCACACCTCCCGATTTTCATTGACATAAGGAGTATAGCCCCGGGGCCGCCGGATTGGAATTGATTCTTCCTTAAAAACACATTAAAAGCACGGCGGGCGGGGTCAGGCGTCTTTTTGCCCAGTATAGCATTTTCGCAGGGACAAAACAAGCGCGGGGGGTATGAATCCGGCATCTGATGTGCTATAATAATGCGTGCTGAACAAAGCCGGAAGTCTTGAAAGCCAAGGCTTTCAAGACTTCCGGCTTTGTTCAGGTGCAAGGTTTTTGCACATTTTTGCGCAAAAACCTTGCACCTTCCATTAGTGTGGTACTCCACACCAATGGAAATACGCATTGTAACAATATAATGGCAGAAACGTTCAAAATACTGCGATCAACGGAGGTCTTTGTCATGAACGGCAAAATGAAAAACATTGAAAAGTCTCAGGTCCTCGTTCTGAAGGAGCAGGTGGAATATCAGGCCGGTCAGGTAGTCAGCAAGACGCTGGCCCAGAACGACCACGTGAGCCTGACCCTCTTCTCCTTCGACAAGGGCGAGGAGATCAGCACCCACGAGTCCGGCGGCGACGCCATGATCACCGTGCTGGACGGCACCGGCCGCATCACCATCGACGGCGTGCCCCATGTGGTCAACTGCGGCGAGTCCATCGTCATGCCCGCCGGCCACCCTCACGCCGTGTACGGTCTGGAGCGGTTCAAGATGCTGCTCACCGTGATCTTCTAAGTAAAAAAGCAGCGAACCCCCCGGCCATCTGGCCGGGGGGTTCGTTTGCGCGCGCTCCGCCGACAGGTCAAAACAGCCCGACGATCCACAAGATCAGGCCGTACACCACGCTGGCGGAAATGCCGTAGGCCAGCACCGGCCCGGCTACGGTGAACAGCCGGGCGCCGGTACCCAGAATGGCGCCCTCCGACCTGAACTCCAGCGCCGGGGACACCATGGCGTTGGCAAAGCCCGTGATGGGCACCAGCGTGCCCGCCCCCGCCCGCTTGGCGATGTCGTCGAACACCCCCAGCCCGGTGAGCAGCGCCGCCAGAAACACCAGCGTGACGGACACCCACGTTCCCGCGTCCTCCCGGCTGACGCCCCAGCTCTGGTACAGGTTGGACAGCGCCTGTCCGCCGGTGCAGATGAGCCCGCCCACGCAGAAGGCCCACGCCATGTCCTTCCAGATAGGGGACGGCTCCGCCTTCGCGCTGACGTATTCGTTGTACTGCTGGTTGGAAAGCTCGGACAGATCCATGCAAGCATCACCTCGTCCCCCAGTATTTCCCGCCCGCCGCCGGAATATGCCCCGGCGGGGCGGCTTTTCCGCCGGTGGGACAGGCGTCCGCCGTTTTTTCCGGAAAAACCGCCCCGTTTTCGTCCGATCCAGTATAAAGCCCGGCTCCGGCGCTTACACTGGAATTGACAGCCAGCGGCAGAATGAGTATAATAAGTTGTTTCAAAGAAACGCATGAAACCGGCGCGCTCCGCGCCTTTTATATGGGGTGGATTTATGATCGTCAATCATACCGATAACATCCGTGACTATATACAGCCCGGCCTCCGCGCCCACCTGGTGGGCATCGGCGGCGTGTCCATGGCTCCGCTGGCCGAGGTGCTCCACGGCGGGGGGGTGATCGTCTCCGGCTCCGACTGGCACGAGAGCGACAAGGTGGACCATCTGCGCTCGCTGGGCATTCAGGTCTTCGTCGGCCCGCAGAAGGCGGAGAACATCGCGGGGACGGGCTGCGTCATCCGCACCGCCGCCGCCCACGACGACAACCCGGAGATCGCCGCCGCCCGAGCCGCGGGCATCCCGGTATTCGAGCGGGCGCAGGCGTGGGGCTCCATCATGCAGGACTACAAGAACGCCCTGTGCATCTCCGGCACCCACGGCAAAACCACCACCACCTCCATGTGCACCCAGATCATCATGGCCGCCGGGATGGACCCCACCGTCATGATCGGCGGCACCCTGCCCCTCCTCGGCTCCGGCCACCGGGTGGGCCGGGGGGACACTATCATTCTGGAGTCCTGCGAGTACTGCAACTCCTTCCTGTCCTTCTTCCCCACCATTGCGGTGATCCTGAACATCGAGGCCGACCATCTGGACTTCTTCAAGGACCTTGCCGACGTGGAGCACTCCTTCCGGGCCTTTGCCGACCGCATTCCCGACGGCGGTCTCATCATCGCCAACTGCGAGGACGAAAACACCATGCTCACCCTGGCGGGCGAGACCCGGCCCATCCTCACCTTCGGCGTGGAAAAGGGCGACGTCCACGCGGAAAACCTGACCTTCGACCGCGGCTGCGGCGAGTTCGACGCGGTGCACGACGGCAAGGTCTACGCCCACATCAAGCTGGCCGTCCCCGGCATCCATAACGTGAAGAACGCGCTGGCCGCCGCCGCGTCCGCCATGTCCCTCCATGTCCCCGGCTCCGCCGTGGAGCAGGGCCTGCGGGACTTCCGCCTGCCCGGCCGCCGGTTCGAGCACAAGGGCGAGTACAACGGCGCGCAGGTCTACGACGACTACGCCCACCACCCCGGTGAGCTGGCCGCCCTGCTGGACACCGCCGCCACCCTCGGCTACAAGCGGGTCATCTGCGCCTTCCAGCCCCACACCTATTCCCGCACCCACGAGCTGTTTGACGACTTCGTGAAGGTGCTCCGCCGCCCGGACGTCACCGTGCTGGCCGAGATCTACGCCGCCCGGGAGACCAATACCCTCGGCATCTCCTCCAGAGATCTGGCGGAGCAGATCCCCGGCAGCGTCTACTGCCCCACGCTGGACGACGTCACCGCCGTCCTCCGCCGTCTGGCCCAGCCCGGGGACCTGATCCTCACCGTGGGCGCGGGCGACATCTACACCGCCGGCGAAAAGCTGCTGGAAAAGTAAAAAAGGTCAAAAAATCCCCGACTGACCAAATTGGTCAGTCGGGGATTTTCATTTATAGGCGTTTTTCAAAGCAGGTCAGGTTCTCCCAGATGAGGTTCTGGAAGTGGAACATGGTCTTGCCCACGGTGCGGTAGCCCAGCTTCGGGTACATGACCAGCGCGGGCGCGTTGCCCTCGTAGGTGTCCAGCCGCACGACGGTGCTGCCCTTCTCCCGGCCCAGCTCCTCGGCAAAGGCCACAAAGGCCCGGGCCCGGCCATGCCCCGCCTGAGACGGCGGCACGCACAGCGTGTGGATGACGAACACCTCGTCCCCCGCCGCCGGGTACTGCCACGGCAGCTTGTCGTACTCCGGCAGCTGCTCGTGGTTGAAGATGGCGGTGGCCACCGCCTGCCCGTCCTCCTCCATGACGTAGAGCCAGCCCTTTCGCAGAGCGTTCTCCGCCGTGGCCCGGCAGGGGTACTTTCCCTTCTGCCAGTTGGTGTAGCTCACCGTGGCCGCCTCGTGGTCAAGAATTTCGTCGTAAATGGCGGCGATCGCCGCCAGATCGTGTTCAGTCGCAAGCCGGATCATGGCTTTCCCCCCGTCGCACTAATTCATTAAAGTGGATGGATTATACCACGCTCCGCCCGGAATTGCAACGGTCATTCCTTCCGTTTTTCAAGAAGTCCCTCCGCCCGAAGCTCCCTCAGGCTCTTCTTGATGGGCGGGGCCTGATCGGGGTCGCCCCCCGCCGCTCTCCATCCGGCGGCAAACGCATCCTTCGTCAGCTCAAAGATGGCATCGTGCCCCACGTCGCAGGCATGACTGTTCAGAAAGTCCTCATAGCACCGGTCAAATCTGTTTTCTTCCATATTTGCCGCTCCCTTCATATTGGTTAACACTAATTTATCGTATTTTGCACGAATAGTCAAATGATTTTCCCGTATCATAGTATTATTTCGTGTGAGGTGATACCGATGAAACCCTTGAAGAAAAGCGTCAGCATCGTTCTGGACATCCCCGTTCTGGAACAGACCAGACAGCTGGCCGAAGCCGAGGACCGCTCCCTGTCCAGTTACATCAATCTGGTGCTGAAAGCCCATCTGGAGCGGATCGCCCGTCAGTACGGACCGAAATAAACGCATACGCAGACCGCCGGGCCGCCGCGCCCGGCGGTTTTTCCGTCCCGGAGCATTGTCCCGGCCCCCAGTCCGTGATATAATGATAGTCTAAATTCCGTGCCGCCGGTCTCCCGTGGCCGGATCAAAGAACTCTGGTGATGATATGCTGACAGTATCCAACCTCCGCCTGCCCGTCGGGGCCGGGGAGGATGAATTGAGAGAAAAAACCGCCCGGGCGCTGGGCGTCCGGGTCACGGACGTCCTGTCCGCCGTCCTGACCCGGCAGTCCATCGACGCCCGGAAAAAGCAGGACGTCCATCTGGTGTGCTCCGTCCGGGCGGAGATCCGCCATGAGGATCGCATTCTCCGCCGCGCCCCCAAAGGCGTGGCCCGCTGGGATGAGCAGCCCTACGTCCTGCCCGGGGTGAACCGCCGCCCGGCCCACCCGCCGGTGGTGGTGGGCATGGGCCCGGCGGGGCTGTTCGCCGCCCTGACGCTGGCCCGGGCAGGCCTTGCCCCCATCGTGCTGGAGCGGGGCCAGGACGTGGATACCCGCACCGCCGACGTGGAGCGCTTCTGGAGCGGCGGGGAACTGTCCGACCGCTCCAACGTCCAGTTCGGCGAGGGGGGCGCAGGCACCTTTTCCGACGGCAAGCTCACCACCGGCATCAACGACCCCCGGATCAGCCACGTTTTCGACGTGTTCGTCTCCCACGGCGCGCCGGAGGACATCCGGTACTCCCACAAGCCTCACATCGGCACCGACGTGCTCCGGAACGTGGTGCGCTCCATGCGGGAAGAGCTGCTGTCGCTGGGAGCGCAGGTGCGCTTCGGCCACCAACTCACCGGCCTTTCCGGCGCGGACGGGCATCTGACCTCCGTCGCCGTCACGGCGGAGGGGGAAACCTATCAGCTGCCCTGCGAGGTGCTGGTGCTCTCCCCCGGCCACTCTGCCCGGGACACGTTCCAGATGCTGCTGGACGCGGGCCTTCCCATGGAGCGGAAGAACTTCGCCATCGGCGTGCGCATCGAGCACGATCAGGAGAAGATCAGCCGGACCCAGTTCGGGGACTTCTGGGACAGGCTCCCCGCCGCGGACTACAAGCTGGCCTGCCACCTGCCCTCCGGCCGGTCGGCCTTCACCTTCTGCGTCTGCCCCGGCGGGCAGGTGGTGGCCGCCGCCTCCGCCCCCGGTCAGGTGGTGACCAACGGCATGAGCCTCCGTGCCCGGGACGGGAAAAACATCAACGGCGGCTTTCTGGTGGGGGTCGGCCCCGATGACTTCGGCGGAGACGATCCGCTGGCCGGGGTGCGCTTTCAGGAACAGTGGGAACAGGCCGCCTTCCGCATGGGCGGCGGGGATTTTTCCGCCCCCGCCCAGCGGGTGGAGGACTTTCTGGCCCGCCGCCCCTCCGCCGGGCCGGGGCGCATCCTCCCCACCTACCGCCCCGGCGTCCGCTGGGGGACGCTGGACGGCGCTCTGCCCGATTACGTGCTGGACACCCTCCGGGAGGCCCTGCCCATTTTTGACCGGAAGCTCCGGGGCTTCAACGACCCGGACGCCGTCCTCACCGGCGTGGAGACCCGCTCCTCCTCCCCGGTGCGCATCCTCCGGGACGAAGCGTACCAGTCCCCCGCCCTCCGGGGGCTGTACCCCTGCGGCGAGGGCGCGGGCTACGCCGGGGGCATCACCTCCGCCGCCGTGGACGGCATCCGGGTGGCGGAGCAGATCCTCCGCGGCTGAATATAAGAAGCATAGATGACGGAAAAGCGGACACGTTCTCTGCGTTTTGCGGCAAAAACGCCGGAGCCGTGCCCGCCCGCCTTCGTACAAATGCGAGAAAAATCCTCCGTCGTCTTGCAATCGGCCCGCAAGGTGCGTATACTTGACAGTCCGGACCGGGCTTTTCCGCCCGCGCTGTATTTTAATGTATGCAAAGGGGCGCAAACGTGGAAAACAAAACGCTTCAAAAGGAAGAGAACGTGGTGGACGCCGCGAAGATGAACCTGATGATCGAGGGCAGCATCTGGAAGCGCATCCTGCTCTTCTCCATTCCGTTGATCTTAGGCAATCTGCTCCAGCAGATGTACAACACCGCCGACTCCATCATCGTCGGCCAGTATGTGGGCAGCAACGCGCTGGCCGCCGTCAGCGCCAGCTCCGCCCTGAGCAATATGCTCATCTCCTTCGCACAGGGCACGTCCGTGGGCGCGGGCGTCATCATCGCCCAGTATCTGGGCGCCCGGGACAGGCGGGGCGTTCACGACTCCGTTCACACCGCCCTCGCCATCTCCGGCATTCTGGGCGTGGCCCTCACCGCGCTGGGCATCGGGCTGAGCCGCACGCTGCTGGGCTGGATGTCCACCCCGGCGGAGGTCATGGACGACGCGGTGCTCTATTTCCGCATCTACTTCGGCGGGCTGATCTTCAACGTGCTCTACAACATGACGGCGGGCATCCTCAACGCCGTGGGCAATTCCCGGCGGTCGCTGCTCTATCTGGCCATCGCGTCGGGCACCAACATCGTGCTGGATCTGGTGCTCATCTGCGGCCTGAACATGGGGGTGGCCGGAGCCGCCATTGCCACCGACATGAGCCAGCTGGTGTCTGCCATTCTGGCCACGCTGTTCCTCATGCGGACGGACGGCAGCTACCGGGTGCGGCTGGCCGACATCCGCATCAATCCCCGGGAGGCAAAGCGCATCATCCGGGTGGGCCTGCCCACCGGCATCCAGAACATGGTCATCTCCTTCTCCAACGTGCTGGTGCAGTCCAGCGTCAACGTCTTCGGCACCAAGGCCATGGCGGGCTGGGGCGCGTACCTGAAGATCGACGGCTTCAACATCCTGCCTGTCACCAGCTTCAGCATGGCCGCCACCACCTTCACAGGCCAGAACTTCGGCGCGGGCCGGCTGGACCGGGTGAAGAAGGGCATGTGGGTGGTCATCGGGATGAATCTGGTGTATACGCTGGCCACCGGCGCGCTGCTGCTGACCTTCTCCCACCCGCTGCTTGCCCTGTTCAACGGCGATCCGGAGGTCATCGCCTACGGCGCACGGGCCATGCGGTATTTTTGTCCGTTCTACTTCCTGCTGGGCGTCATGCACGCCATGGCGGGCACCGTCCGTGGCGCGGGCAAGAGCGTCCCGCCCATGGCCGTCCTGCTGTTCGCCCTGTGCATCTTCCGCATTTTCTGGATCCAACTGGCCGTCCCCCAGATCCCGTCCATCGACGGCGTGTTCATGATGTACCCCATCTCCTGGGCCGTGGGTCTGGTGCTCATGGCGCTGTACACGTGGCGGGGGCACTGGCTGCCCCGGCCGGAGGCACAGACGTAAACTTCATATATCAAAAAATGACGCCGGAAAATCCGGCGTCATTTTTTGTCTCCCGGGTTTAACAGCGCAATGGGCAGAGCAAAATAGTCTTGCAATCCCCTGCGGCCGGGCATATAATGACATTGTCAGAAACCATGGAAAAGGAAGTGAGATGCGCCGTGACGAGCGATCCGTTCGGTCGAAGTTGCAGCCTGACATTGCGGCGCGCCTGCTGAGGAGCTTCCTTTGTTCTCCGCCTGTGCGTCCGCTCGCCCATCCTTCGATGGGACATTGAAAAAGCGGAACGGCACGGGCGTTTTTTGCTGTCCGGGGCCGGTTTCGGGAAAGGCGTGAGAGCGATGCTTACCATTCACAAGACCATTGACGGCAAGATCACCCAGCTGGACTCCGTGGAGGACGGCTGCTGGGTGAACCTGACCTACCCCAGCGAGGACGAGCTGAAAACCGTGTCCGCCACCCTGGGTGTGGAGCCCACCTTCCTCCGGGCGGCGCTGGACGAGGAGGAGACCTCCCGTATCGAGAGCGAGGATGGCCAGACCCTCATCATCGTGGACACCCCCGCGGTGGAAAAGGACGACGCCGGAGTGGTATATTCCACCCTGCCCATGGGCATCATCGTCACCGGGAAGCACATCATCACCGTCTGCCTGAAGGAGACATCGGTGATCCGGGACTTGCAGGACGGGCTGGTGAAGGACGTGCGCACCCAGCAGCGCACCCGGTTCATCCTGAACATCCTGCTGCTGGTGGCCAAGCGCTACCTCCAGTACCTCAAGCAGATCGACAAGATCTACAACTATATGGAGCGTCAGCTCTACAAGTCCCAGCGGAACAAGGAGCTCATCCAGCTGCTGGATCTGGAGAAGTCGCTGGTCTACTTCAACACCTCCCTGAAGGCCAACGAGGTCACGCTGGAGAAGATCCTCCGGGGCCGCATCGTCACCCTGTACGAGGAGGATCAGGACCTGCTGGAGGACGTGCTCATTGAGGTGCGGCAGGCCATCGAGATGGCCCAGATCTACTCCTCCATCATCTCCGGCATGATGGACGCCTTCGCCTCTGTCATCTCCAACAACCTGAACGTCATCATGAAGGTGCTCACCTCCATCACCATCCTGCTCACCATCCCGAACATCGTGTTCGGCTTCTACGGCATGAATGTGGCGGGGCTTCCGCTGGATCACTTCTGGTGGTTCCCCCTGCTGGTGTCCGCCGCGGTCATCGCCATCATCGCGGTCATCCTGAAAAAGAAAGACCTGTTTTAAGCAAAAAGAACCGGCAGAGCCGAATGGCTCCGCCGGTTTTCTGTTTTTCGCGGCCCGCGTCAGGACAGGAAGTCCTTCTGGGCCTGCTCGTCCCGGGCGTGCTGCTCGGCCAAGGCCTGCTCCAGCAGCATGTCCTTCACCTTCATCAGCCGGGTGGTGGTGGCGCGGTCGTTCTCATCCAGCTTCATGGAGATATACCGGATGGCCTCCTGCGTCTGGGGGATCATGACGTACTCCAGCGCGTTGACCCGGCGGCGGGTCTTTTCGATCTCCTCCGCCAGCAGCTGGGCGGTCTTTTCGATCTCCGCCAGCTTGAGCATGGACTGGAACACGTCGCCCAGCGCCTCCACGGCGGCGTCCAGCTCACCGGAGGTGTTGGCAAAGCCGTAGGGGAAGATGTCGCCGGTGTCGTCGGTGCGGGTCTTGTAGTGGTACACCGGCACGTTGACGCTCATGATGTTCTGGAACGTCAAGTCAAGCTCCACGCTCTGCTTGGGATACATGAGGGCCTGCTCCATGGCCTGACCGCTCATGAGGGCGGAGGCCACGGTGAAGGAGCCGTGCACCCGCATCAGCTCCTCCTCCACCCGGGCGCGCAGGGCGCGGACCTCCCGGACGGTGTCGAGGAACTGCTTCATCAGCTCGTCCCGCTTGTCCTTGAGGAGCTTATGCCCCCGCTGGGCGGTCTTGAGCTTGCCCTTGAGCCGGGTCAGCTCCATACGGGTGGGGTTGGTGACTGCAACTGCCATAGGGTTCACCTGCCTTTTGCCCCGCGGGAGCGGGCGGCGCGGGTGCGCCGTCTCAAGCGTTTTGTCCGCGCGGCTGCGCGGGCAAAACCTTGCCGCAGGGCGAATTCATTTCGCCCGAGGATCAAAATGCCCTCGGGGGTCCCCATCGGGAGCGTTTTACTGCTCCCGATGGGGCAGATACTTATCGATATACTTTTGTTTGATACGTTTCAGCTCGGCGGTGGGCAGGATGCTCAGCAGCTCCCAGCCCAGATCCAGCGTCTCCTCAATGGAGCGGTTCTCGTCGTAGCCCTGATTCACGTACCGCTTCTCAAACTCGTCGGCGAATTTGGCGTACAGCAGGTCGGTGGGGGTCAGGGCTGCCTCGCCCAGAATGGAGGCCAGCTCCTTGTTGTCCTTACCGGTGGAGTAGGCGGCAAAGAGCTGGTTCATGGTGTCGGCGTGATCCTCGCGGGTCTTGCCGTCGCCGATGCCCTTGTCCTTCAGTCGGGACAGGGAGGGCAGCACGTCCACGGGGGGATTGATGCCCTGACGGTACAGCGCGCGGGAGAGGATGATCTGTCCCTCGGTGATATAGCCGGTGAGGTCGGGGATGGGGTGGGTCTTGTCGTCCTCCGGCATGGTGAGGATGGGGATCATGGTGATGGATCCCGCCTTGCCCAGCTGGCGGCCGGCCCGCTCGTACATGGTGGCAAGGTCGGTATACAGATAGCCGGGGAAGCCGCGGCGGCCGGGGACTTCCTTCTTGGCCGCGGACACCTCGCGGAGGGCCTCGGCGTAGTTGGTGATGTCGGTCATGATGACCAGCACGTGCATATCCTTCTCAAAGGCCAGATACTCCGCGGCGGTCAGCGCCATGCGGGGGGTGGAGATACGCTCGACGGCGGGGTCGTTGGCCAGATTGGAGAACATGACGGTGCGGTCGATGGCGCCGGTGCGGCGGAATTCCTGCACGAAGAACTCGGACTCCTCGAAGGTGATGCCGATGGCGGCGAACACCACGGCGAAGTTGCCCGCGTCGTCGCCCAGCACCTTGGCCTGACGGGCGATCTGCGCCGCCAGATTAGCGTGGGGCAGGCCGGAGCCGGAGAAAATGGGCAGCTTCTGCCCGCGGACCAGCGTGTTCAGGCCGTCGATGGTGGACACGCCGGTCTGGATGAACTCGTTGGGGTAGTCGCGGGCGGCGGGGTTCATGGGCAGGCCGTTGATGTCCCGGTATTCCTCGGCCAGTATCTCGGGGCCGCCGTCGATGGGACGGCCCATGCCGTTGAACACCCGGCCCAGCATGTCGCCGGACACGCCCAGCTGAAGGGGATGGCCCAGGAACCGGACCTTGGACTGGGCCAGATTGATACCGGCGGCGGACTCGAAGAGCTGGACCACGGCGGTGTCGCCGTTGACCTCCAGCACCTTGCCCCGGCGGATGCCGCCGTCGGGCAGCTCCACCTCCACCAGCTCGTCATAGGTGACGTTTTCCACCATCTTGACCATCATCAGAGGAGACGCGATCTCCTGAATGGTTTTATACTCACGGATCACTGGTCTTCACCTGCCTTTGCCACGACTTGGTCGATCTCCTGCTCCATCTGGGTGTGGATGGCGTCATAGACCTGCACATACTCGTCGGCGGGGACGGACTTGGCCCGGCCGATCTTCTCCCGGGCGCCGATGGCGAATAGCTCCGCCGTGGGCGCGCCCTTCTCGATGGCCGCCCGGCACAGCCGGTCGTAGTCGAGGATCATGGCCAGCAGCTTCTCCTGCCGGTCGTAGCTGGAGAAGGAGTCCACATCCACGAAGGAGTTCTGCTGCAAAAAGTCCTCGCGGACCATCTTGGCGGATTCCAGTGTCAGCTGGTCGTTGGGGGACAGGGAGTCCTTGCCCACCAGCTGGACGATCTCGTTCAGGCTGGCCTCGCTCTGGAGAAGGCCCATGGCCTGCTCCCGGTTCTGGAGGAACTGGCGGCCCAGATTCTCGTCAAACCACGGCTTGAGGGAGTCGAGATACAGGGAGTAGGAATTGAGCCAGTTGATGGCGGGGAAGTGGCGCTTGTAGGCCAGCTGGGCGTCCAGCGCCCAGAACACCTTGACGATGCGCATGGTGCCCTGACTGACCGGCTCGGACAGGTCGCCGCCGGGAGGAGACACCGCGCCCACGGCGGTGAGGGAGCCGCGGCGGTCGGCGTCGCTGCCGAGGCAGGAGACGGAACCGGCCCGCTCGTAGAACTGGGCGAGGCGGGAGGCCAGATAGGCGGGGTAGCCTTCCTCGCCGGGCATTTCCTCCAGACGGCCGGACATCTCGCGGAGGGCCTCGGCCCAGCGGGAGGTGGAGTCGGCGATGACGGCCACGTCGTAGCCCATGTCGCGGAAGTACTCGGCGATGGTGATGCCGGTGTAGATGGACGCCTCACGGGCGGCCACCGGCATGTCGGAGGTGTTGGCGATCAAGACGGTACGCTTCATCAGCGTCTCGCCGGTGCGGGGGTCGATGAGCTCGGGGAACTCCCGGAGCACGTCGGTCATCTCGTTGCCGCGCTCGCCGCAGCCGATGTAGATGACGATGTCCACGTCCGACCACTTGGCCAGCGCGTGCTGCATGACAGTCTTGCCAGAGCCGAAGGGGCCGGGGATGGCGGCGGTGCCGCCCTTGGCCACGGGGAAGAACGTGTCCACGATCCGCTGTCCGGAGGACAGGGGCCGGGTGGGCGGGAACTTGTTCTTATAGGGGCGGCCGGTCCGGACGGGCCAGCGCTGGCTCATGGTCAGCTCCACCTCGGTGCCGTCGTCCTTTTCCAGCACGGCCACCACCTGCCGCACGTTGTAGGAACCGGCGGGAGCCACGCTCTTGAGGGTGCCCTTCAGCAGGGGGGGCACCATGATCTTGTGGAGCACCACGGCGGTCTCGGGCACGGTGCCCAGCACGTCGCCGCTGGTGACCTTGTCGCCCGCCTTGGCCACGGGGGTGAAGTCCCACAGCTTTCCCTGATCGATGGCGGGCACTTCCACGCCGCGGGGCAGGTTGTTGCCCTGCACCTTTTTCATGATCTCCTCCAGCGGGCGCTGGATGCCGTCGTAAATATTTTCGATCATACCCGGGCCCAGCTCCACGCTCATGGGGAAACCGGTGGTCTCCACCTCTGCGCCGGGGCCGAGACCGGAGGTCTCTTCGTACACCTGGATATTGGCGGTGTCGCCCTTCATGGTGAGGATCTCACCGATGAGGCGCTGGGGGCCGACGCGGACCACGTCGGACATATTCGCGTCCGCAAGGCCGGTGGCCACCACCAGAGGGCCGGAGACCTTAACTACTTTACCCATAGATGTCTAACCTTCTTTCATTAAGAGGTCGTGTTTACAGTATATCCGCTCCGACGGCCCGTTCGACCGCCTTCCGGATGTTGCTCATGCCCACGCCCATGCTCCCCTCTTTGCCGGGGATGAGGATGATGGCCGGGGTGAGGGCGTCCTTATATTTCGCGATGTCCGCCTCCAGCTGGACGGCGAACTGCTCGGTGACGTAAATGACCGCGTAGTCCTCCTTCGCGATGCGGTGGAGGATCTCATGGGCCTCGTCCGCCGTCTCCGCCGGGAACACGTCCAGCCCCAGGGCCTTGAAGCCCAGCACGCTGTCCTTGTCGCCCAGCACGGCGATCTTATAGCTTGCCATTGCGCTCCCTCCTTATGCGTAGGGGCGGCGCAGCCGCCGGCGGATCACGTCGCCGGAGAGTCCGGCCAGCCGTCCGCTCATGATGGTGCGCACGGCGGTCATCTCCGCCTCCCGGGCGTAGAGATAGCCGATGACCGGCTGCTCGCCGAAGGCCACCCGCCGTCCGCCGCCCAGATACTCCATCACCGCGTCATCGCACAGGCGCTCGAAATCGGTGAGGGCGCCGGAACCGGACTCGGCCAGCGCCGCGCCGGCCTCGGCGGCCTGCGCCAGCGGGCCTGCGTGGAACACGCCGTCCACGCCCTGCCCGCCCGCGGCGGAAATGGTCTGCACTGACACGGTGCCGCCGGGCAGCAGCACCTGCTCAAGGAAGTCCCTGCCCTTACCCAGCCGGGAAGCCCGGACGGCGGAGCGCAGGTTTGCCGCGTCGATGAGCAGGGCCACATAGCCCTGAAGGAACGCGCTGTCCGCCGCCTTGGCAAGGGCGGTCAGCTCCTCGAAATAGGCCCGGTCAAGGATGAAGTCGGCCAACTGCGGGTCACCGGTGGAACCCAGCGTCTCCCGCGCCCGGGAAACGCCCCGGCGCAGGATGTCGCCGCACATGGTCAGCTCTCCCCGCTGGAATTCCTCCAGCATGGCCCTGGGATCATACCGTCCGCCGGGGAGCAGCATGTGCTCCGCGCCGCCCGGCTCCATGCCCAGCGCCGCGGCCTTCACCAGTACCTTGGCGTTGTGGTAGTCGTACTTGCACCGGAACACCTCGATGACCGGCCGGGCCACGGCGTAGCCGCCCAGATCCCGGAACAGCTCCGCCTGCGCTTCGGTGAGCAGCCGCTCTACCCCGTCGCCGGTTGGCTCGGACAGCTCTCCGTACCCGCACTCGGCCAGCACCTTGGCGGCCTCGTCGGTGTCCCGGGCGTCGATCATCCGGTCCATCCGCTCCTCGGTGAGCAGGCGGGTCTCCATGGCGTGGATCCGCGCCGACAGCGTCAGGTAGTCCACGTCTCTGATCTTTGACAACGTATTTTCCCCCTTTCCAGTCACATTGTAAGGGGATACTCAGTCAAACAGCACTTTGGCCACTTCAGCGGCCAGCGTGTCCCGCTGGAGCCGGATGAGCGTTCCAAAGGTGCAGTTGACCTCGGTATAGCCGCTGCTGAGGATGAAGCCGCCCTCCATGGGCCGGGTCTCCTCGGAGAGGGTCAGCATGGCGGTGCCGTTCAAAACGGCGGACGCGCCGGTGACCACCTTGTTGAGGATGGCGCCCGCCCGGGTGTCGGTGACCTCGTCGGGCAGCTGAGGAGCCACGGCCTTCGCCAGCTTCTCGTTGGCGGCCATGACCACGGCCTTGCCCACTCTCGCCCGGTCCGCCGGGGAGAAGATGAGTTGCTCCCGGCCGGTGGACGACGCCTGCACCGCCAGATCGGCCAGCAGGGCGATATACTGGTCCTGAGGAAGGGCCAGCAGCTTCTGCTTGGCCGCCTCGAAGGCCTTGTCCAGCACCTCCTGCTTAGCGGCCAGATTGGCCTTGCGGCACTCAAGCTGAGCCACGGAAGCCATGCGCTCCCCCCGCTCGGCGGCGGCCTTTTCCCCGCGGGCGAGGATGGCATCCGCCTCCGCCTTGCCCTGAGCCTCGTACTGGGCGGCGATGTCCGCCGCCTCGGCGTTGGCCTGAGCTAAAATGGCGTCGATCTCCGCCTGCGCGTCGCCGCTGATGCGGCCGATGATCTTATCAATTCCGTTCATATGCTCTGGTACCGCCTTTCCTGTCGTAATGCCGTTCTCAGCCGCTGATGTAGATGATCATCAGCATGGAGGCCAGCAGGGACAGGATGGCGTAGAACTCAACGGTGATGCACAGCACCATGCCCTTGGACCAGTCGTCGGGCTTCTTGGCAAGGATGTTGATGGAACCGGCGGCAACGCGGCCCTGCGCGATGGCGGACAGCAGGCCGCCGAGGGCCATGGGCAGGCAGGCGGCGAAGTAGCGGAAGCCCTCCACCAGCGTCAGGTCGAAGGCGGAGCCGTCCATGAGGCCCATGCGGAAGATGGCGAAGAACCAGACCACGAGGCCGTACAGGCCCTGAGTGCCGGGGATGACCTGAAGGATCATGACCTTGCCGAACTTGGACGGATCCTCACAGATGAGGCCGGTGCCCGCCTCACCGGCGATGCCGGTGCCCTTGGCGGAGCCGATGCCGCTCAGCACAGCAGCGAGACCCGCGCCCAGCAGCGCGATGGCCAGTCCGCCGATATTCTCCAAAAACATAATGATTTCCTCCTTATTTTTTCTGGCGGCCGCGGAGCTTAATCCGCGGTCTCAACATCTACATACTTGGTATTGATATCCAGCGGGCGGAAGGGCTTTCCGCCGTCCTTATAGAACTTGCCGAAGTACTCCAGACACTGGAGACGCAGATCGTGGACATAGCAGCCCAGCAGGTTCAGCGCGAAGTTCAGCGCATTGCCGGCCATGGACACGATGAAGAAGATGATGACATTGCCGGGGATGGCGCCCAGCGTGTTGAACACCTGAGCGATGACCGAACCGGCCAGCATCAGTGCCATGAGACGGGAGTAAGACAGGATGTCCCCGAAGTACCCGGTCACATGGTTGTAGAGGGAGCCGAAGATGGCCGTCACCTTGCCGAAGCCCTTGGCGCTCCAGCCGGAGCCGACCACCACCATGACGCCGCCCACGATGAGCACGATGTTCGTCACGCCCAGAATGGCCAGCGCCGCGCCGGCGAACACGATCCACCACGTCAGCTCCTCCCAGACGGCGTCCATGACCTCGCCGTTCTTGAGCTTTTCCACAAAGCTGACCACCATGCCGGTGATGATCTGGACCGCGCCGAGTATCATCGCGCCCACGAGGATCTGGAGCGTGTTGTTCAGCGGCGTGAACAGCGGCGGCCAGAACCACTCAAAGGTGCTCTCCGGGTTGATGAGCTTCACCAGCTGTGCCGGGAAGTCCCCGAAGAAGCCCGCCGTCAGCGCCCCCATGACGAAGGTGCTCACGCCGCACAGGCCCAGCAGCATGAAGAAGTTATGCATCCCGCCCTTGGGCCGCGCCTTTTTCAGCACGATCACCGAGGCGAGCATCATCAGCAGGCCGTATCCCATGTCCGCCATCATGATGCCGTAAAACAGAATGAAGAACGGCGCCATCAGCGGGTTGGGGTCCACGCCGTCGTAGGCGGGCAGGGAGTACATCTCGGTGACCATGTTCAGCGACCGGGTCAGCCAATTGTTCTTGAGCTTCACCGGCACCGTGGGGTATTCCTCCGCATCCGGGTCCCGAGTCTCCCACGCGCAGGCATAGCGACTCAGCGCGGCGGCCAGACGGCTCTCGTCCTCCGCGGGCACCCAGCCCTCAAGAAAGAAGGCGTCCTCCGTGTCCAGCAGGCGGCCCCTGGCCTCCTCCCGGGCGATCTCCTGCGCCGCACGGTCCGCACAGCGCAGCAGCGCCTCCCGCCGGTCGCCGCAGGCGACGATCTCCGCCTTGACCGACTCCATCTCGGCGTCCAGCGCGGCCATTTTGCCGTTCAGGTCCCGGATGTTGTCCTCCGCCGTTCCCGTCCAGTCCTTAAGATTGGCCCGGGAAAAGCCGTAGGGCCGCATGGCCTCGGTGCAGGCGCTCTCCACGCTGGCGTGGCACACCAGCAGGAAGTAGCGCAGCTCCCGGTCGGCTCCGGCATCGGTGAGGGACGCCATGTCCGCCGCGGAGAGCACTGCCCCCTCCATGGCGGCGTAATCCGCCCGGGCCGGGATGGTGCCGAAGATCACGGAAATGGTCCCGTCTCCCGTCATCTCCAGCGGCACGTCCAGCGCCGACCACGGGGCCAGCGACGCCCGCTGGGCCTCCATCTTGCCGCGGTCGGCCCGCAGGGTGTTGATCCGGCGCTCCGCGTCGTTGATGCGCCTTGCGGTGTCAAGCCCGGCGGCATAGGCCGCCTCGTCAAAAAATTCCGCTTCGGTCAACTCCGGACGCTTCCGGAACATCCCGTCCTTTGCTGGTACATACTTTTTGAGGGTGTCCAGCGCGCTTCCGACGGCGGCGCTCTGTTCCCTTGCCCGCGACAGCCCCTGCCCGTCCGGGCGGGTCAGGCCGGCCCACTGGGGATCGGACAGGTCGGCGGCCGGTTCCCCGACCTCCACGCAGCCCAGATGCTGGAGCTGCCGGAGCAGCTCCTCCCGGTTAGACCGCAGCCCGAACAGCCGCAGGCGTTTCATTTTCACAATGGCCATCAGAGATTCACTACCCTTCTCACGATGAGGTCAGCCGCCTGATCCAGACGCTTTTCCGCCTGAGCCTGCATCGCCCTGCAGGCCTCGGCGTTGGCCGCCAGCGTTTTCTCGGTCTCCTCGCCGGCCAGCTTTTCCGCCTGAGCCATCAGCGCCCGGACCTGCTCTTCCGCTTTGGCGCGGGCCTCATTTACGGCGGCCTTCCCCGCTTTTTTCGCCGCCGCGACGATCTGCTTCGCCTCCGCCTGAGCCCCTGTTTTTTTCGCCCGGGTCTCTTGCTCAGTTTCGGTCACTTTTTGTATGTCTTGAAACACGATACATTCACCTTCTTTCAACCAGTAAAATTCACAAGTTTTGCAAATTCGAACTTCCCCCCGATTATGGGAAAATCGTAGCACTTTTGTCAAGCAAAAGCAACCATTTTTTGTCGCTTTGTTAATTATTTGATAATCTTTTTCGCGAAATAAAGTGACGGCTTTTTCGTCGTTCTACACATTTTCTGCACTTTTCCTGATTTCATACTTATTTAACTAATGCTTCAAAAAAATTTTTATGAAAAAAGGAGACGGCGCGGAAGGGCTCCGCGCCGTCAAAAAATTCTGAATTTTACGACTTTTTCACGATTTTAACAATCTTTTCTTGTCTTTTCAGACAGGATGTCAAATTTTCAGATGATCTCCGCCTCCCGGCGATAGCGCTCCATGGAGCGGGCAAACAGCTCGCCGTTGGACGGCGGGGTGTAGGTGATGGCGTTGGCCCCCGCCCGGATGGTGGCCAGAATGTCCTCCTCCGTGGGGCCGCCGGTGGCGATGATGGGCACATCGGGGTATTTGTCCCGGATGGCTCGGACGATGTCCGGCGTTTTTTTCGCGCCGGAGACGTTGAGGATGTCCGCCCCCGCCGCGACGCGCCCGCCGATGTCGGTGCGGTCGGACACCACGGTGACCACCACAGGGATGTCCATGGCCTGTTTGAGTCTGGAGATGACATCGTTCTCCGTGGGGGCGTTGACCACCACGCCGAAGGCCCCCTCGTGCTCCGCGTCGGTGGCCAGAGTTACCACCCGCTGCCCCCGGGTGACACCGCCGCCCACACCCACGAACACCGGCATATCCGCCGCCTGCATCACCGCCCGGTGGATGGCAGGCTGGGGCGTAAAGGGGTAGACGGCGATAATGGCATCCGCGTTGATGTTGCGGATGATGGCCACATCGGTGGTAAAGGCCAGCGACTTGATCCGCCGCCCGAACACCCGGATGCCGGAGCACTCGGCGATGCATGGGGGGATGGTGATCATATGGCTGCGCAAAGTGCCCTCATAGGCGGGCACCCGTTTTCTCTCCTGCTTGCGTTCTGTCATTGGGTCATCCTTTCCCGCATTGTGTCGGTTATCCTTCGTTCAGTTCGGCCCGGCTGCCGGACCAGTCCTCCGTCCCGGCGGTGAGCACCAGCCGGGACCGGGCGCTTCCCATGCCCGCCTCTGTCAGCGCCGCGGCGCAGGCCGACGGGTCGGCGCTTCCGGTGAGCCACACCCGCCCCAGCGCCGCCATGGCCCCGGCGGTAAGGCCCGAGTCCCCGCCGGCGGTCACGTCCTGCTCCGCCGCCAGCACGGACAGCACCACGCCCTTTTCCGCCAGCGTGTCCGCGAGACCGGACAGGAATTCCGTCACGGCGGCCTCCCGCTCCCCGGCGGCGGGGTAGTTGGCGTCCGCCGCGATGACGGACAGCTTGCCGCTGTCCGGGAAGCCCGCCCGCTCCAGCACGATCTCGTCGAAGCCCAGCTCCGCAAGCTCCATGCACAGGGCGGTAAGGTACGCCCGGGCGTCCTCATTGGCGGCGGACAGCCATGAGATGCCGCCGGAGTCATACCACAGCTTGCCCGAGCCGGTGGTGAGGGCCTGTTCCTTGTTGTAGACGCTGGCCCACAGATCCCGGAAGGCGGGCAGGCGGGCGGCCAGCCACAGATCCCCGGTCGTATCAAGGCCGGACACCGCCGCGCCGAAATCCGCGTCGCCATTCATGTCGTTCTGAGCGAGGGGCACCGCCGACCACCACGCCAGCACGCCCTTTTCGTCCTTCACCGTCACCAGCAGGGCGTCCGCCCCGGCCCGGGCCGCAAGCTCCGCCGCCCGGCCATCGGTGATGTCCGCCGCCGTCACCTCAAGGGCCGAGATGGTCTGCGTCGCCGCGTCCGCCGCCGGGGTGGGGCTGGGGGTGGGTTCCTGCGTGATGATGAGGTCTGACACGTCGGGGAACGGGCTGAGTTCCTCCCCTTGATCCTGCCGCCATGGCAGCACCAGCTTCACTCCATCATCGGTATATTGTATGTACTTTCCCATGAATAAAAGAAAGGCCAGTCCCGCGATGAGCAGGACGGCCAGCACGGCGATCAGCACGACCAGCGGCGTGCTGGCTCTCCTCCGGCCTCGATATACCTGATTGGCGCCGTATCGCCTGGAACGCATGGCATCTCTCACCATCCTCTTTCTGTGTGGGCGGCCGGGCGCGTTTTTCGCCCCGGCTATGATCGATCCTTCCGCCGCGAAGCGCGGCTTCCCGGCGGGAGCGGTATCTTTTTCGGCTGCCCGCCCCCGCTGGCGGGAAAAAGGCCATCGGGCCATGACGGCAGAATGACCGCTGTGCAGTTATTCTATCATAGACGGACCTTTTTTGTAAACATCCGCGCACTTTCTCAAATATTAAATTTCTGTTGCGGCAGAGAACTTCCGGCCCCTCCGTCCCGGCTCTGCCGCCCCGCGTGAATATCCGTCACCGCAGCGCCCACTGGGTCATGAGCAGCAGGCCGAACCCCGGCGCGCCCAGCGCCCCGAGGATGAGGGCGCTGACCAGATTCACCCCCACCCGGACGCCGATGAGCGCCCCGATCTGGTTGAAGGCCCACAGGGCGCACAGCCCCACGCCGGAACGCAGCAGCAGCCGCCACAGGAACGCCAGCGGCTTTCTCAGCAGCAGGAGCAGGACGACGGCCACCCCGGCGGCCGCCGCCCACAGCGCGGCGTGTTCCATCAGGCGCTCCCCTCCTGTCCGTCCAGCGCCTTGAGCCGCCGGACCAGATAGGAATACCGGCTCTGCAAAGAGTTGATCTCGTACACATAGGAGTCCACCAGATCCGGGTCTGTCTGGAGGTTGAAGCCCGCGTAGGCCTGATTGATCTCCACCCGGGTCTGGGCCATAAAGTCCTTCAGCTCCCGGCGCTCCGCCTCGTTGGGGTCTGCCCGACGGCGACGGCGGGTCTTTACCGCTTCCGCCATTTTGTCCACCTTCCTCTCGCTGTAACTTTATGTACAGTCTGGGCAAATATGCCACCGGATATACCTGCCGCCCTGCCGGAAGCCGTCCCAATTTGTCCGGCGAAAAAAAGCCCCTGCGGTTGTAGGTTTGTCAAACATATAGGACAGTGACTTCAGCGGGAGACATCCAGCGGAGGGGCCTCATGGGCAAGTTGT
>CAKUPH010000030.1 GCA_934675115.1 uncultured Oscillospiraceae bacterium
GCTCGCTTTCGCTCACTTTTTGTCCCGCCCGTCAGGCGCTCAGTTAATATACCAAACCAGCGGCACTTTGTCAACACCTAATTTCGATTTTTTCAAACTTTTTCATCTTTGCTGTTCATTGCTTTTTACCGACCGGTATGGTATGCTTTAGTATATTATATTGTATCCCCCCACGGAGGTGTTCCCTTATGCCTATCCGAATCCCGGATTCTCTACCCGCCACCGGCGTGCTGGAGAGTGAAAATATCTTCGTCATGACGGAGAACCGCGCCCTGCATCAGGACATCCGTCCGCTGAATCTGCTCATTCTCAATCTGATGCCTACCAAGATCATCACCGAGACCCAGATCCTGCGGAAGCTGTCCAATACCCCCCTCCAGATCCACGTTCAGCTGCTCCAGACCACCAGCCACGTGTCCCAGAACACCGATTACCAGCATCTCAACTCCTTTTACACCACCTTCGATCAGGTGAAGCACGACCGCTATGACGGCATGATCATCACCGGCGCGCCGGTGGAGAACATGGATTTCGCCGACGTGGACTACTGGGATGAGCTGTGCGAGATCATGGACTGGACCCGCACCCACGTCCACTCCACCCTCCACGTCTGCTGGGGAGCTCAGGCCGGGCTGTACTATCATTACAGCATTCCCAAGTACTCCCTGCCCAAGAAGCTCTTTGGTGTTTTTGCCCATACGGTCGTCAAAAAGCAGTCCCCCCTGTTCCGGGGCTTTGACGACACCTTCTATGTTCCCCACTCCCGCCATACAGAAAACCATCTGGACGACATCCTGGCCTGCCCGGAGCTGGAGCTGCTGGCCCTGTCCGACGAAGCGGGAGTATTCGCGGTGAAGAGCGCGGACAACCGCCGGTTCTTCATCACCGGCCACCCGGAGTACGACCCGGACACACTGGCGCAGGAGTACTTTCGGGACGTGGACCGGGGCCTGCCCATCGAGCTGCCCCGGCACTACTTTCCCGGCGACGATCCCAGCCGCGCGCCGGCGGTGAACTGGCGCTCTGCCGCTCAGCTGTTCTACTCCAACTGGCTCAACTACTACGTCTACCAGACCACGCCCTACGATCTTCGCGAGATTTCGGACGAGAAATGAGGTTTCAAATGTATGCTTCTGATTTTTTCACCGTCCGCCCCCTAACGGTGGACGATGCGGATGAGATGTTCCGGCTCTTCGGGACGAATCCCTATTACTTTTCCTGTGAGCAGGACCACCCAGTCACCCGGGCGGAGACCGCCGCTGTCCTCACCGACCTGCCGCCGGGCAGAACGCAGGCAGACAAGCACGTCATCGGATTTTTTGAGCATGACCGGCTGGCTGCGCTGATGGATTACATCGACGGCTACCCCGACCCCTCTTGTCTTTTCATCGGCCTGTTCATGGTGGACGGCGGCCGCAGGCGACAGGGGCTGGGCCGGAAGCTCATCGCCGAATTTCTCAGCCGGGCCGCCGGGCAGGGCTACGGCCGGGTCCGGCTGGGCTGCATCGCAGAAAACCGGGAGAGCTTTCCTTTCTGGTCCGCCATAGGCTTCCGGGAGGTCAGCCGGACCGTCACCCGCGCCGAGGGCCGCCGGGACTGGAACATCATCGTCATGGAGCGGCCCCTGCCCTGACCGCGCACACCGCATAAAGGAGTTTTGATCATGAGCATTTCCGCGCTGCGGGCCGGTCTGATGACCGTTTCCGCCTACAAAAACCTGCTGGACACCCCCGTCATGGGCGAGGCGGCATGGCTGCTCTCCGCGCTGGCCGAGGGGGAGGGCGAAGCCGCCCTCAACGCTTACACCGGCCTGTTTTACGCCCTGAAGGACGGCGGCTTTGCCGGTCTGGGCGATTTTCTGGCCGACGCCCTCCGCTGGGACAACGGCCCCTATCCCCGGCTGGCCCAGTCCGGCGGCGAGGACTCTGTGCTTGCCGCCGCGGCGGAGCACGACATCGCCGTGTTCGCCCAACTGGCCGACGTCCCCGGCGATGAGTGGATCGCCGCGCTGGCCGACGTCCTCGGCCCGGATTACCGCCCGGCGCTGGACACCCTGCCCCGCTGGAGCAACGACGTCCCCTTCAGCTTCGCGTCACTGACGGAGCTTTACCGCACCGGCGGCGCGGGGAACTTCGCCCGCTGGCGGGCCTTCGTGTGGGAGGACGGCGCCCTCATCCCCGTTCCCGACCCCGACTGCCCCGCCGCCGACGAGCTGCTGGGCTACGACTGGCAGCGGCAGGAGGTGGTGCAGAACACCCGGGCTCTGCTGGCGGGCCGGTACGTGAACAACGTCCTGCTCTACGGCGAGAGCGGCACCGGCAAATCCGCCACCGTCAAGAACCTTCTCACCCTCCCGGGCACCGAGGAGCTGCGCATCATCGAGGCCGACAAGGAAAACCTCGGCGGCCTGCCCGCCCTCATCCGCTCCCTTCGTGGCCTGCGGCAGAAATTCATCATCTTCATCGACGATCTGGCCTTCGACCGGGACGACGCCACCTATTCCGTTCTCAAGACCATTCTGGAGGGCGGGCTGGAGCGCCGTCCGGACAACGTGGCCATTTACGCCACCTCCAACCGCCGCCATCTGGTGCGGCAGACCATTTCCGAGCGCGCCGGGGACGAGATGGACCGCAATGAAACCATCCGGGAAAAGACCTCGCTGGCCGACCGCTTCGGCGTCCGCATCCTGTTCCAGGGCCTGACCAAGCAGGAGTATATGGCACTGGTGGACATGCTGGCCGACCGGCGGCACATCGCCATGGACCGGGAGGAGCTTCACCGGCAGGCCGTGGCGTGGGAGCGGCTCCACGCCGCCCAGACCCCCCGCACAGCCCTCCAGTTCATCCTGTCGCTGGATCAGTGACGGCCGCGGACAGCCCGCCGTTTCCCCGCCGTTTTCCGAAATTGCGGCCCGGTTTCTGCGCACTCTGCACAAAACCGGAAAAAACTGCTGAAGCCGCCGCAGTTGGCACGCCGTTTTCCTTGGCCTGTGCGGTTTTTCCTGCAAAAACTCTAAAAATGTTGCATATACCGCTGCACATTTTTCCTCGTCCCTGTGCAAAAAGTTGCACGTTTATCCTCCATTATTGCTTCATTTTGCGCAAAAAAGCCGCGTTTTTATGCGAAAAAGGCCCGGAACGCTGTGCGTTCCGGGCCTTTTCTTCTGAATTTTTCCGCCTGACCGCGGCTCACTCGCTCCGCAGAGCCTCCACGGGGTCCTTCTTCGCCGCGCCCCGGGCGGGGATGAGACCCGCCAGCACGGTGAGCAGCGTGCTGATGGCCACCAGCACCACCGCGCCCACGCCGGGCAGGACGGCCTTCAGCCCCTCGATGCCGGTGAAGTGGAGCAGGATGGCGTTGATGGGGATGATGAGCAGCAGCGTGATGAGAATGCCCAGCAACCCCGCGCCCAGCCCCACGATCATGGTTTCGGCGTTGAACACCCGGGACACGTCCCGTTTGGACGCGCCCACGGCCCGGAGAATGCCGATCTCCTTGGTGCGCTCCAACACGGAGATGTGGGTGATGATGCCGATCATAATGGACGACACCACAAGGGAAATGGACACAAAGGCGATGAGCAGGTAGCTGATGCCGCTGATGATATCGGTGATGGAGCTCATCAGCAGGGCCACATAGTCGGTGTAGGTGATCTGCTCCTCCTCCGCCCGGCCGTTGTTATACTCCGCGATGAGGTCGGCGATCTCGTCCTTGTCCGCGAAGGTGGCGGCGTACAGACTGATGGTGTCCGGGCTGTCCAGATCCACATAGCCCAGCAGATCCAGATTCTTCTCGTAGGTGGAGTCCGACCGGGTGGCGGGCATATAGTTGTCGTAGAGATAGACGTACTGCCACCCTTCGAAGGGCTGTGCCTGCACATAGCCGGAGCCCTCGCCCATGGCCGCGTCCAGCATGGCCGCCAGCGCGTCCTGACTGACGCTGCCCAGCTGCCGCTGGACGCCCTGGGCGTACTGCTCCCGCACCTGCTCGCCCACGGCCTCTTCCACCTGAGAAAACAGCTCGTCGTCGCTCATTTCGGCGATGTAGGAGGAAATGGTGTCCTCGTCCACCCCCATCTCACCAGCGTATTGCCGGACGATCATGTCCTCGATATCCGCCCGGGTGAGGCCGTCCATCTGCTGCTCCACCACGCCGTCCACGTACTCGTCGGAGGGCTGGCTCATCACGTCGATATAGGCCGCCGCCTTGTCCGTCACGGACAGGCCGGAGAGATATTCCGTAATATCCGCCGTCTTTTCGTCCTCCGTCGGCTCCGGCTCCCCGTCCACCGGAAAGGGCAGGCTGCACAGCACGTCGGTGTCCGGGTCGTCCAGCTGGGCCTTCACGATGTCGGAATCGGCTACCGTCTCGATGGCGTAGGTGGTCAGGGCGCTGGTGTAGCCTACGGAACCGGCCAGCATGGAGGAGGAATCCATGGTGGAGTCCCCGTTGGACCGGGCGATGCCCACCACCTTCAGGGTGATGCCCACGTCATCGCTGTTGTAGAGCAGCTCCAGCCCCGCCTTGGTTTCAGACAGGTCGGCGTAGGTGCCGGAGCCCGCGTCGTACTGATACCGCTCGGAGGGAAGGATGAGCTTGAAGGTGGTGCCGCACAGTTCCTCATAGGTCCAGCTCTCCCGCTCGCTGTCCGTCTCTTCGCCGTTCTGGAGGGCATTGAGGGTGATCTCCATGCTGTCGTGGGACAGCAGCCCCAGCGCGTACAGCATCAGGTCGGAGACCTCGTTGTTCTCGTCCACGAACAGCACGACCTCGTCGTAATCCTCCGGCCAGCCGCCGTACAGCAAGTCGTAGTTGTCCGTCACCTGGCTGGAGATGAGGGCGCCGTCCTCGCCGGGCATCAGCTCGTCCCAGACGTCCATGCTCTCGTACATGGAGCCGAAGGAACTGAAATAGCTGGAATAATTTCCGCCGTACATGCTGGTCATGGCCTCTTCCATCAGGCTCATGACATCGCTTTTGACGATATTCCCGTCCTCGTCCTTGTTGTAGATGTCAAAGGCAAAGTCGTAGCCGTACCGGATGGTGGACAGGGCGGCGATGCCGTTGCCATCCTCCTCCAGCCACGCCTTGAACTCCTTCAGGTCGTTGGTCACCGTCTCGGCGTTGAACATGGAATCCATCATGTCGTACATGACGGTGGAGGTGTAGACCTTGTCCAGCGGCCGCTCCGCCTCCCCCTCCTTTTTCGTCCCCATGAGGGAGGTGAGCATGGCGGACATGTCCACGCTCTCCGCCTCGATGGTGATGGGGTAGTTGGACAGGGTATCCTCCTGCACCCGGTTGATATAGGTGTTGATGCCGGAGGACAGGGCCAGAATGAGGGCGATGCCGATGATGCCGATGGACCCGGCAAAGCTGGTGAGCACCGTCCGGCCCTTCTTGGTCATCAGGTTGTTCAGCGACAGGGACAGGGCCGTGCCATAGGACATGGAGGTCTTTTTCCCCGCCCGGGCTTTCTTCCCGGTGACCACCGGGGCACTCTCCTCCGAGTGATAGGGGTCGGTGTCGCCGGTGACCCGTCCGTCCTTCAGGCGGATGATCCGGGTGGAGTACTGCTCGGCCAGCTCCGGGTTGTGGGTGACCATGATGACCAGCCGGTCCTTTGCCACCTCCTTGAGCAGCTCCATGACCTGCACGGAGGTCTCGCTGTCCAGCGCGCCGGTGGGCTCGTCGGCCAGCAGGATGTCCGGGTCGTTGATGAGGGCCCGGGCGATGGCCACCCGCTGCATCTGGCCGCCGGACATCTGGTTGGGCTTTTTGTCCATCTGGTCGCCCAGCCCGACCTTTTCCAGCGCTTCCTTCGCCCGGCGGCGGCGCTCCGCCCGGGACACCCCTGCCAGCGTCAGCGCCAGCTCCACGTTGGCCAGCACCGTCTGGTGGGGAATGAGGTTGTAGCTCTGGAACACGAAGCCCACCGAGTGGTTGCGGTAGGCATCCCAGTCGCTGTCCTTGTACTCCTTGGTGGAGCGGCCGTTGATGATGAGGTCGCCGCTGGTGTAGCGATCCAGCCCGCCGATGATGTTCAGCGTGGTGGTCTTGCCGCAGCCGGAGGGGCCGAGGATGGAGACGAACTCGTTCTCCCGAAACTCCAGGTCGATGCCCCGCAGGGCCTCCACCGTGGTGTCCCCCACCGTATAGCTCTTATGGATCTGAGATAGTTTCAGCATGTGCGTATTCTCCTTTGCAAAACACATACAGTTTATGCCCGTTGGAGCAGCCCTGTCAACGAAGTTTTGTTACCCGCGGCTAATTGTTTACCGATTGGTCACATTTTTCGTCCCTGTCCCCCGTTTGTCCGCCGGACAGGCACAGCTTTCGCCCGCTTTCGCGCAAAAAAGCGGCGCTGCTCCATGCAGCGCCGCTTCCTTTTCCTTATTTTTCTTCCGCGCCCAGCACCAGCGCCTCGCAGTACTTCTTCTCGAAGGTACTCAGCCAGCGGCGGTACTCCTCCTGATTGTTCTGCTTGATGCCCCGGAGATAGTCGTGGGACTGGAGCGCGCTGTCCGCGCTCTCCAGCACCGCCACGGCGATGTTGGAGCAGTGGTCGGCCACGCGCTCGAAGTTGTTGATGCAGTCGTTGAAGATAAAGCCCATCTCCAGCGTGCAGTGGCCGTTCTGAAGGCGATTGATGTGCCGGACCTTCAGTTCCTCGGTCAGCATGTCGATGACCTCCTCCAGCGGCTCCACCCGCCGGGCCATCTCGAGGTCGTTGTCCGTCAGCGCCGTCTTGGCCAGAGCGACGATCTCCCGCACCGCGTCGATGCAGACGTTCAGCTCCGCCTCCGCCTGCGGAGAGAAGGACACCTTCTTTTCCGCCATCTCCTGAGCCAGCTCCGCCAGATTCACCGCGTGGTCAGAGATGCGCTCCACGTTGGTCAGGCAGTGGAGGAACTTGGCCGTCTCCCGGGTCTCCTTCTCGGACAGTTCCTTGGTGTTCAGCCGCACCAGATAGGCGCCCAGCCGATCCTCGTAGCGGTCCACGGTATTCTCCCGGCTCATGATCTTCTCATACTTCTCCCGGTCAAAGGAGTGGATGAGGTCGATGGACTTGTTCAGGTTCTTGAAGGCCGCGGCGGTCATGCGGTCCATGGTCTTGCCGCTCTGCTCCACCGCCAGCGGGGGATAGTCGAGGAAGCGCTCGTCCAGCAGATTCTCCTCAAACTCATCGTCCTCCTCGCCGCGTTTTTCCTTGATGGTGGACACCGCCAGCTTCTCCAGCAGGTGGGCGAAGGGCAGGAGGATGGCGGTGGCCGCCACCTTGTATACGGTGTTCACCACGGCGATGCCTACGCTGGTGGCCGCCATGCTCATAAAGGGCAGGTCAACGATGGCGTTGACGATGTAAAACGGGATCATCAGGATCAGCGAGCCCGTCAGGTTGAAATACAGATAGATAAAGGCGGCCCGCTTGCCGTTGACGTTGGCGCCGATGGCGGACAGCAGCACCGGCACGCACGCGCCGATACACATGCCCAGCACCATGGGGACGGCCACCTCGTAGCTGATGACGCCGGTGACGGACAGGGCCTGCAGAATGCCGATGGAGGCGGAGCAGCTCTGGATAACGGCGGTGACCGCGATGCCGACCACCAACGCCAGCAGCGGGTTGGAGACGGCGGCGATGAAGTCAAGAAAAGCCGCGCTGGTCTTGAGGGAGTCCATGGCGGCGCTCATGGACTGCATGCCGCTCATCAGAACGGAAAAAGCCAGCAGGATCATGCCCACGTTTTTCTGGGTGGTCCTGCGGCAGAAGAAATAGAGAATGATGCCGATGAATGCCACCAGCGCGAACACCGTGGCGGAGGAGAAGCCGCCGCTGCCCTCGACGCCCGCCAGCGTCAGGATCCAGCCGGTGGCGGTGGTGCCGATGTTGGCGCCCATGATGATGCCCACGGCGTTGGTCAGCTTCATGATGCCGGAGTTGACGAAGCCCACCACCATGACCGTGGTGGCGGAGGAGGACTGGATCACCGCCGTCACCAGCGTGCCCAGCAGTACGCCCTTGAACGTGGTGGAGGTCAGCCGGCCCAGGATCGTCTCCAGTCTGCTGCCGGCCACGCGCTTGAGTCCTTCTCCCAACAGGGTCATGCCAAAAAGGAAAAATGCCAGACCGCCCAGCAGCGAAATGATGTCCGCGATCCCCATGTTCACGATCCAACCCTTCGTGATGTAGTTCCGCGAGGGCATATCCCCGCAGTATTAAATTCATTTTATCATACCTTTACCCGCTTTTCTTCTGTTTTTTACAAAACGACCATAGAATTTTTTCATATTTTTCCCGCCGCGTCATTGCAAAACCGCCAAACATTGCGAAAAAGCAGCAAAAACCGGCGGCGCTTCCGCGCCGCCGGTAATGTTGGCATATGTTTGTTTTATCTGCGGCCGCCGCCAAAGCCGCCGCCGGAAGGTCTGCCCCCGCCGAAGCCGCCGCCGGGACGACCGCCGCCCCCGAAGGAGCGCCCGCCGCCAAAGCTGCCGCCAGAGGGACGGCCTCCGCCGAAGCCACCGGAGGGGCGTCCGCCGCCCATACCACCGGAAGGCCGGCCGCCGAAGCTGCCGCCGGACGGTCTGCCTCCGCCGAAGCCACCGCCGCCGGGACGGGGACCGGGGTTGGGCCGTCCGCCGCCCATGCCGCCGGAAGGCGGGCGGTTACCGGGCCGGGGACCTGCGCCGCCGGGGCGCGGGCCGCCATGGGGGGGACGGGGGCCGGGACCCGGACCATAGCCGGGACCGCCGGGGCCGAAGCCGGGGCCGTGGGGCGGACGGGGTCTGGGCGGCCGCGGGGCAAAGATGTAGAAGGGCCGGTATACATAGCTCGGCCCGTAGTATCCGCTGCGGTAGCGGCGGCGGTGAGAGCCTTCCATCACCGCCAGCAGCACGATGACCAGAATCAAAATAATGAGAAAGTCCAAAACGATCCCTCCTTATTCCTTAGTAGTTGTCGGCGTACCAGTCGGCCAGCGCCCGCGTGAGCCGGAGCGCCGCGTCTCCGTAATCGCCGTCGGCAAAGTCCGCCTCCAGATAATCATAGGCATAGTCGGAGCAGTTCTGGTCGGTGAACATGGTCACCAGCCCCGCGCCCTGCACCAGCCAGTAGTTGTCGCCGGAAATGTCCAGCACCACGATGAAGTCGTACTCGCCCAGGCCGATGTCCTCGGCGTAGTCCAGCGCGAACTGGCCCAGATTGTCAGAATTCTCGTTGACGGTGACCACCGCGACCATGACGCCGTAGTTGTTCAGCAGGCTGCTGTTGATGTCCTCGATCTGGTTTTCCACGCTCCGGGACAGCACCCCCGCCTCGTCGTAGACGGTCTGAGTGTCCGGCGCGGCATTATCCGGCGCGATTGGCTGGTGGCCGATGTCCGAGGCGCCCGGCCCGGGAGCGGGGTTCACCGGGGCCTTCGCCCGACCGATGCCCACAGCGGCGGCCACCATGACAATGGTCAGCAGGACGGCGACGCCCTGTTTTTTGAAAATATTCATAGAAGTCTCCTTTTCGTCAGGCAGCGCCTGACGGTTCCTTTCTGCGCAAGCAGAAAGGGATCAAAGAATTGTTCAGGGGCGAAGGCCCTGAAAACCATTTTTCTTCTTTCGAAAGAAGAGAAACGTTTTTTCTCGACCCCATTCTTGGGATGGAATTCGCCGGAAGTCCGGCGAGGGACTATGAGCGTCCTCCGCGGACGCTCCGCTGGGGTGACTTTTCGTTCGTGCGAAAAGTCACCAAAAGCACGCACAGGGGATATCCCCTGTGTACCCCTTAGAAAGGGACTGGCATAGTCTTGCTTGTGCGATGCCGCAGAAGTTGTTCCGACTACTTTGTTAAGACGCAGTTCTTCTCTTTCCGCTGCCGCTACTCTGGTGCGGACTTGCGATACAGGCGCTCGTTAGCGCTGCCGCAGCAACAAGCAAACCAACAGTGCAGGCGCTGACCGTTGGCCGAACAAGCTTTAACAACCACCATTGGAGCGGCAGCGATAATTAGCGGCTTCGCGTGTCCTGTTACCCCGCGCCGGTCGGTAGAACGCTGCACTACTTGATTGCGCCCCCGTAAAATCCGGGGTTCTTAGGGGGAAAACGCTATGAGCGAGAACGCGCCCTTTGCGTTCGACGTCGAATCCGCGTTTTCTCCCTAAGTGATTCTTTGGTTACTTTCTGTTCACACAGAAAGTAACTCGCCATCAGGCGAAACCTGACCTTTTTCCTTCTTTCGAAAGAAGAAAAAGGTGGCAGGGGCTGCCGCCCCTGCGGCTCTCAGCCTCTCAGCTCCAGCAGCTTCTGCTTCAGCTCGCCCTCGATGCGGCCCAGCTCCAGCTCGGCCTCCTTGCGCTTCTGGGCGCCGTCCTTCTGGATCTGCATGACCTCGTCCAGCGTGGAGATGAGCTGCTGGTTGGTGTTCTGGAGAGTCTCGATGTCCACCACGGAGCGCTCCGCCTCCTTGGCGGTCTCGATGGTGCCCATCTTGAGCATCTCGGCGTTCTTCCGCAGCAGGTCGTTGGTCATGTTGGTGACGGCGGACTGGGCGGCGGTGGCCTGACGGCTGTGCTCCAGCCCCAGTGCCAGCACCATCTGGCTCTTCCACAGGGGGATGGTGTTCACCAGCGAGGACTGGATCTTCTCCAGCATCAGGGTGTCGTTGTTCTGGATGAGCCGGGTCTGGGGGCCCATCTGGATGGAGATCATCCGGGTCAGCTCCAGATCGTGGATCTTCTTCTCGAAGCGGTTGCACAGGTTGGCGTAGTCGTTGTACTTCTGGGCGTCCTCCTGCGCGCCGGTCTCCGCCGCCTTTTTGCGCAGCTCCTCCAGCGTCTCGGTCCGGGCCTTGTTCAGCGCCTTCTTGCCGGCCAGAATATACATGGTCAGCTCTTTGTAGTACTTGGTGTTCAGATCATACATCTGGTCCAGCATGGCGATGTCCTTCATCAGTGTGACCTGATGCCCCTCCAGAATGGAGGCGATCTTGTCCACGTTGACCTCGGCCTTGTCATAGCTGGCCTTGAGGGCCATGGCATCGTTCTTCTTTTTCTGGAAGAGACCGAAAATGCCGCTCTTCTCCGGCTGGCCGAAGGTCTTGAGCTCCACCACCAGAGAGGACAGCGCCTGACCCACCTCGCCCAGATCCTTGGTGCGGACGTTGTTCAGTGCGTTCTCGGAAAAGCCGGCGATGTTCTTCTGGGCCGCCGCGCCGTACTGGAGCACCACGCTGGAATCGGTGATGTCGATCTTCTCGGCAAAGTCGTTGACGGTCTTGCGCTCGGCCTCGGTCAGCTGGCTCTCGTCCAGCTGGATGGCCTGCGCGTCCCGGGCCTTCTGGACGGCGGCGGCGTCATTGGCGTCCAGCGCCGGGTCCAGCGTCAGGGTGGGGGCTTCGGGAACGGCGGCCTGCGCGGCGGCGCCGGTGGGGTCGAGGGTCAGCTCGGGGATCATATCCTTGTTTTCGTCCATGGCGGAGTTCCTCCTATATCAATTCTGTTTGTAATTACTGATTTTATCTGCCGGGGAAATACAGCCTTATTTTCCGGACTCCATGGTCATGCCGCCCAGGCCCTCCTGGGCCAGCATGTTTTCCAGCACGGTGATGTCGGTGGAGATGTCCAGTGCCTCCTCGCCGTACAGGGCGTCCAGCTGCTTGTCGAAGGCCTTGCAGATGGTGTCCATCATGTCCTCGATCCTGCCCTTGGTTCCGTCAATGTTGGTCCCGGAGACGCCGGTGGCGTCCATCCGGTCGTAAGCGTTGAGGAGCTTCAGGGTGGTGGGCAGGTAGTAGTTCATGAACCGCCGGATCTGGGGCAGCTTGGCCGGCTTCTCCACCACCGCACCGATGATCTTGCCGGTGGTGCGCTCCAGCTGGGAGATCTGGGCGGAGATCTTCGGGTCCGCGATGGCATCGTTGAGCCGCCGCATCTCGGACACTGCCCGGTCCCGCTCGGTGATGAGGGCGTCAATCTCCGGGTTGCCGGTGGTCTCCGGCTTCTTTTCCTCTTTTTTCTCCGGCTGGGGGGCGGCCTGAGCCTGCGTCTGCGCCCTGGCGGAGGGCTCCGCCTTTTTTGTATCCTGCACCTCGTAGCCCCGGTCGGGCCAGATCATTTTCGCAATGTAGTACACGATGGCGGACACCAGCGCCGCCATGATATAGTGCGTGGGCCGGTACAGCGGCCGGAACAGCGCCCACATAAGCCACGTGACACCCACCAGATAGACGGGCAGTACGCTTTTTTTCTTCACATAAGCCACGCTGAATTTCTCCTTTCCGGGGGCGTTTCCCGCCGCCCGCGGGCCGACTTTAACTCAATAATATTGTACTCCCTCAAACTGAGGGCTGTCAAGGAAAAGGGAACGGCTCTCACCATTGACTTTTCCGCTTTTTTTCGCTAAAATATGAAGTTACCATCTGCAATTTGCGATCATTCCAGAAGAACGTAAGGAGTCCTCCCATCATGATGACATTAGAAGATTTCAAAGCAGCGCGGAAGGTGCTGGACGGCGTGCTCCACCGCACCGACCTGATGTACAGTCCCTTCTTCTCCAAAACTACGGGAAACAATATTTATATTAAGCCTGAAAACATGCAGGTCACCGGCGCTTACAAGATCCGGGGGGCTTACTTCAAGTGCTCCACCCTCACCGACGAGGAAAAGGCCCGGGGGCTGGTCACCGCCTCCGCCGGGAACCACGCACAGGGCGTGGCCTACGCGGCACAGGCCGCGGGCGTGAAGGCCACCATCGTCATGCCCACCACCACGCCGCTGGTGAAGGTGAACAACACCAAGGATTACGGCGCGCAGGTCATCCTCCACGGGGAGACCTTTGACGATGCCGCCGCGCTGGCCGCGGAGCTGAGCGAAAAGGAGGGACTGACCTACGTCCACCCCTTCAACGACCTGACGGTGTCCACCGGTCAGGGCACCATCGCCTACGAGATCTTCAAGGACCTGCCCGACGTGGACGTGATCCTTGTCCCCATCGGCGGCGGCGGGCTGGCGGCGGGCGTGTCCACGCTGGCAAAGCTGCTCAACCCCTCGGTGAAGGTCTACGGCGTGGAGCCCACCGGCGCGGCCTCCATGAAGGCCAGCCTTGAGGCCGGTCACGTCTCCACCCTGCCCCGGGTGGACACCATCGCCGACGGCGTAGCCGTCAAGACCCCCGGCGACAAGGTGTTCCCCTACATCCAGCAGAACATCGACGGCATCATCACCATCGGCGACGACGAGCTGGTGGATGCCTTCCTCGACGTGATGGAAAAGCACAAGATGATCGTGGAGAATGCAGGCCTGCTGACCATCGCCGCCCTGAAGCATCTGAGCGAAAAAGGCGCCAATGTGGTGCCTGTCCTCTCCGGCGGCAACATGGACGTCATCACCATCTCGTCGCTGGTGCAGCACGGCCTGCTCAACCGGGGCCGCATCTTCACCTTCTCCGTCCAGCTGCCCGACCGGCCCGGCGAGCTTGTCCGCGTCGCCCAGCTGGTGGCCGGAAAGAACGGCAACATCATCCGGCTGGACCACAACCAGTTCGTCAACCTCAACCGGCAGTCCGGCGTGGAACTGAAGGTCACGCTGGAGGCCTTCGGCCACGCCCACAAGCAGGAGATCATGGACGCGCTGGCCGCCGCGGGCTACGACGTCCGCGAGGTCATGCCCAGCAGCCTTTACAACTGAACCGCCGCCCGAACCGCGCTTTATGCTCAGTGCCGCCCGGCGGGATAGACCCGCCGGGCGGCTATTCCGGTGCGGCGCCGCCCGTCCTCAGCGGCGCCGGGACGGGAGCCGGGGAGCCGTTTTTCTGGGGAACCGCCCCGGCGGCTTGACGGACTCTTCCGCTCGGTGTATCCTATGTGTCGGGCGCGTCCCCCGTGCCCTTATCAGGTGAGACAAGGATACCATATCTTTCTTATATCCCGAAAAAAGGTTGATGAAACTATGATTAAAATTGCCCCCTCCATTCTTTCCGCCGATTTCTGCAATCTGGAGACCGACATTCACCGCATCCGTACCGCCGACTGGGTCCACGTGGACGTGATGGATGGTATGTTCGTCCCCAACATCACCATCGGCGTGCCGGTGGTCAAGTCTATCCGTAAGCACACTGACATGTTTCTGGACGTGCATCTCATGATCGAGAAACCCGCCCGGTACATCGACGCCTTCGCCAAGGCCGGGGCCGATCTGCTCAGCGTCCATCTGGAGGCCGACCACCCCACCCGCATCGCCGACGCCCTCAAGGCCATGGAGGACAACGGCGTGAAGAAGGCGGTGGCCCTGCGGCCCATCACCTCTCCCGAGGCCATTCTCCCCTATATCGAGAACCTCGACATGGTGCTGGTCATGACGGTGGAGCCGGGCTTCGGCGGTCAGGCCTTTATGGAGAGCCAGCTGCCCGTCATCCGCCGGGTGCGGGAGATCATCGACCAGTATAATCCCACCTGCGATCTGGAGGTGGACGGCGGCATCAACCCTGTCACCGCCAAGAAGGTCATCGAGGCGGGGGCCAACGTGCTGGTGGCCGGCTCCGCCGTGTACGGCGCGCCGGACATCGACCTTGCCATCTCCACCCTGAGAGGCTGATCTTTCCCCGCGTTTTACCCGATCATTAACGAATCTACGGAGGCTTTTCCCCATGGATTATTTTCCCCCCGCACTGGAGACGCTGGTGGAGCAGTTCGCCCGGCTGCCCGGCATCGGCCGGAAAAGCGCCCAGCGGCTGGCCTTCTTCATCCTTGACCGGCCGGACGAGGACGCAAAGGCCTTTGCCGACGCCATCGTGGCCGCCAAATCCTCCATTTCCTGCTGTCCCGTGTGCCAGAACCTGACGGAGGGCGACGGCCCCTGTCCCCTGTGCGCCAGCTCCCGGCGGGACCACTCGGTCATCTGCGTGGTGGCCGACCCCAAGGACGTCATGGCCATGGAGCGGGCCCGGGAGTATCAGGGCCTGTACCACGTGCTCCACGGCGTCATCTCCCCCATGAACCATGTGGGGCCGGACGACCTGCGCATCAAGCAGCTGGTGGAGCGTGTGGCGGACGGCGGCGTGGAGGAGGTCATCATGGCCACCAACCCGGACACCGAGGGCGAGGCCACCGCCATGTACCTGTCCCGGCTGCTGCGGCCCTTCGGGGTGAAAATCACGCGACTGGCCTACGGCATTCCCGTGGGCAGCCATCTGGAGTTCACCGACGACGCCACCCTCATGCGGGCACTGGAGGGCCGCCGGGAGATGTGATCTCCCCTGCTTCATTCAAAATTCATCGGATCAAACTATAAAGAAAGGACGTGTCACCCGTGCCCAGAAGATATGACAGTCAGGATTCCCGGCAGCGCATTCTGGCGGCCTGTGTCCGCCTGTTCCTGGAAAAGGGCTATAACCGCACCACCGTGGCCGAGATCATCCACGACGCCGACGTGTCTGCCAGCACCTTCCAGAATATTTTTCGGGCCAAGGACGGCGTGCTGGTGGACCTGTGCCGTCTGGTCCTCGACGCCCAACTCCGCGCCGCCCGGGAGCTGATGCCCGACGGCTATCCCCCGGCCTGCGAGTTCGCCGCGTATATCGCCGTCCAGCTGACCACCACGGAGCTCAACGCCAACCTCCGGGACATTTATGTGGAGACGTACACCCAGCGGGAGGCGGTGGATTTCATCCAGCAGAGCGCCACCACGGAGCTGATGCGGATCTTCCACCCCTACCTGCCCGATCACACCGAGAGCGACTTTTATGAGCTGGAGGTAGGCACGTCGGGCATGACCCGCTCCTATATGGCCCGGCCCTGCGACAAGTATTTCACGCTGGAGCGCAAGCTCCGCCGCTACCTCTCCATGACCTTAGGCATCTACGGCGTGCCCAAGGAGGAGCAGGACATGCTTTTGGACTACATTGCCTCGCTGGACATCCGGGCCTTCACCGCCCGGGTCATTCAGGAATTTTTTACAGCGCTGTCCATCAAGTTTGATTTCGAACTCAACGCCGAGGTGACGACCACCTGATTTCCCCATAAAAATCGCAGGCAGACGCAAATTTGCGTCTGCCTGTTTTTTATTGCTCCGGCTCTGCCCCCGCGCCAAACTCCGTCAGGCACAGATCCAGATCCACGTTTCCGTCAATGCCGTCCACTATGCCGGTGCTGGTATACTGCCACATGGCGAAGTGATAGCGGAAGCTGGTGGCCGACCAGTCCTCCGTGTAGTGGGCCAGCCAGAAGGGCCAGTCCAGCAGGGCGGACAGATCCAGTTCGGAATAGCCCTTTGACGGGCTGAAATACACCATCGGCTGATAGCCCCCGTCCTCAATGACCCTGCAGAAGGCGGCGGTACAGGCGGTCATGGTGTCCCCGTCGGTGTCCCGGGTGCGGGAGGTCTCACCGCTCTGCCGCTCCCAGTCGAACACCACCGGCCACGTCACGTCGTAGGGGGCGATCCATTCCAGCACCTGCCGGGCCTCTTCCTCCGCCTCCGCCTCGGTAACGGCCTGAGAGAAGAAGTAGGCCCCTACCTCCAGCCCGGCGGCCAGCGCGCCCTCCACGTTCTGCACGAAGCACTTGTCCTGAAAAATGCCGCCCTCGGTATAGCCCCGGTAGCCCACCCGGATCATGGCGAACTCCACCCCGGCGGCGGCCACCCGTGCCCAGTCGATGTCCCCCTGATGGGAGGACACGTCCACGCCCACGTAGCTGGGCGCGTCGCCGTCATAGGTGAGAAAGCCGTCCACGGCGGCGAAATCCTCGGCGGCGTAGGTGTTAGCGGGGACGGGGTCCCGCCGCTCCGGCGTCCCCGCGCCGCCACAGGCGGACAGCAGGGCGGACAGCGCCAGCGTCAGCGCCGCCAATCGTTTTCTCATGTGCCCGCCCCCTTTCGTTTTTTACAGCATACCACACAAAAAACGGGTCTGCCAGCAGGCAGACCCGTTTTTTATGAAATCTTAATGTACCGCAGCTCAGTGACAGCCGTCGCACCCGCCGCTGCAGCCCTTGCAGCCGCCGCAGCTTCCGCCGTTTTTATGGTCTTTTACAATGGAACGGATGCACAGCACCACGATCACGGCCAGAACGGCCACTACAATGACGGTTCCCATGGTGTTACGCCTTCACGACGTCCACGGCGCGGAGATTGTCCGCCTTGCCCTGATAGCCCTTGCGGAACAGCAGGTAGAACAGCAGAACGATCAGCGCGAAGGCCACGACGGTGAAGAGGTTAAAGCCGACCTCACCAGTGATGAGACCCGCGATCTGGTAGAAGGTCAGAGCCACGACATAGGCCCACAGGCACATATAGCCGATGGCACCCCAGGTCCACTTGGCATTGTTCATCTCACGCTTGATAGCGCCCATAGCGGCAAAGCAGGGAGCGCACAGCAGATTGAAGAGCATGAAGCTGAACGCCTGAATGGCGGAGTAGTTGGCAGCAATCTCGCCCCAGATCTCGTCGCCGTTCTCGGACAGCTCACCGGCATAGTGATAGAGGATACCGAAGATGGAAACCACATTCTCCTTGGCCACAAGGCCGCCGACGGTAGCCACGGTGGCGCGCCAGTTGCCGAAGCCCAGAGGCGTGAAGATCCAGCACACGGCGCTGCCGATCATGGCCAGAACGGAGTTGTCCTGATCCTCCACCAGACCCCAGGCGCCATTCTCAACGCCGAAGGCCTGCAGGAACCAGATCACGATGGAAGCCAGCACGATGACGGAACCGGCACGCTTGATAAAGGACCAGCCGCGCTCCCAGGTGGCACGCAGCACATTGCCGGCAGAGGGCACGTGGTAGGCAGGCAGCTCCATGACGAAGGGAGCGGGATCGCCGGCAAAGGCCTTGAACTTCTTCAGGATGATGCCGGACAGGATGACGGAGGCAATGCCGATGAAGTAGGCGGAGGTGGCCACCCAGGCGGAGCCGCCGAAGATAGCGCCGGCAAACAGGCCGATGATGGGGGCCTTGGCGCCGCAGGGCATAAAACAGGTGGTCATAATGGTCATCTTCCGGTCACGGTCCTGCTCAATGGTACGGGAGGCCATAACACCGGGCACGCCGCAGCCGGTGGCCACCAGCAGGGGAATGAAGGACTTGCCGGACAGGCCGAAGCGGCGGAAAATACGGTCCATAATGAAGGCGATACGGGACATATAGCCGATGTCCTCGAGGATAGCCAGCAGGAAGAACAGCACCAGCATCTGGGGCACAAAGCCCAGCACGGCGCCCACGCCTGCCACGATGCCGTCCTGGATCAGGCCGTAGACCCAGCCGTCCTCAGCCACATGGAGGGCGCCCAGAATGGCGTCGACCCAACTGGGGACCCACTCACCGAAGAGCACGTCGTTGGCCCAGTCGGTGGCGGCGGTGCCGATGGAGATCTTCCAGCCGCCCATGGCGATGGCGTACACCAGGAACATGACCACCGCAAAGATGGGCAGAGCCAGCACACGGTTGGTGACGATCCGGTCAATCTTGTCGGAGGTGGACAGGCCCTGACGGCCCTTCTTCACACAGGAAGCGATGGCCTTTGCGATCTGCTCGTAGCGCTCGTTGGTAATGATGGACTCGGCGTCATCATCCAGCGCAGCCTCGCAGGCGGCGACGGCCGCCTCGACCTTGCTCTTCGCGTCTGCAGTCAGGGTCAGCTTGGCGACGACCTGCTCGTCACGCTCGAAGAGCTTGACGGCGTACCAGCGCTCCATCCCCTTGGGGACAGCCGCTCCGACGGCCTGCTCGATGGCGGACAGCGCGCTCTCCACCTCGGAGCTGAAGGTCAGCCGGCTGGCGGCAGCGCCGGCCTGAGCGGCCTTCTTGGCCTCGGCCACCAGCTTGTCAACGCCCTCGTTCTTCAGGGCGGAGACCTCGATCACCGGGCAGCCCAGAGCCTTGGCCAGCTTCCCGGCGTCGATCTTGTCGCCGTTCTTGCGGACCAGATCCATCATGTTCAGGGCGACCACGACGGGGATGCCCATTTCCATGAGCTGGGTGGTCAGGTACAGGTTGCGCTCGATATTGGTGGCGTCCACGATATTGATGATACCGTCGGGACGCTCGCCCACTAAGTACTCACGGGCTACGACCTCTTCCAGCGTATAGGGGGACAGGGAGTAGATACCGGGCAGGTCGGTAATGGTGATGTCCTTGTCCGCCTTCATGCGGCCCTCTTTCTTTTCAACGGTGACGCCGGGCCAGTTGCCCACGCGCTGATTCGCGCCGGTCAACGCGTTGAACATCGTGGTCTTGCCGGAGTTGGGGTTGCCGGCAAGCGCCAATTTGATCGACATTTTGATGTTTCCTCCTCACAGCGCAGGTTAGCATTTCCTAACCGCGCTTCAAAATAGCAGGCGCCTTTCGGCGCCGGTGGTGTCAGGCAACCTCAATGCATTCAGCGTCGCCCTTGCGGATGGACAGCTCATATCCGCGAACCGTGATCTCCACAGGGTCGCCCAGCGGCGCGACCTTCCGGACATAGATACTGGTGCCCTTGGTAATGCCCATGTCCATGATCCGGCGGCGCAGCGCGCCCTCGCCGTGGAGCTTCACCACAGTGACGGTCTCGCCCACCTTGACATCGTGCAGAGTTTTCATGACAAATCGGCCTCCTCTCCTCAAAATCAGCGGTCTTGCGAAAACGTGGGATCACACCATGATCCGGCAGGCCATATTCTTGCTCAGCGCCACACGGGTGTCCTTCACGTTGACGATCAGGTTCCCGTCGATCTCGCTGATGACGGACACTTTTCCGCCCTCCACGAAGCCGAGGCTGTTGAGGAAGGCCCGGACCTCGTCCTTTCCGGTAATGCGCTTGATGGTGCTCTCCTGACCGTTGGTCAGCATAGTAAGCGGCATAATGGCAAATCCCTCCGTTCGTAAATCAGTTAGTCTTTTCTAACTTCAATGTAGTTTACCACCGCTAACACAGGCTTGTCAAGGCCTCCGGGCAAAATTTTAAGGATTGTCAGAATGGCGAATCCATGCTATAATTTGTTCGGGTGATTTTATGCATATCCATGAATCTGCGGAAAACTATCTGGAGGCTATTCTGGCCCTCAGTGAAAAGGGTGCCGTCCGTTCCATCGACGTGGCCCAGTACCTCTCCTTCTCCAAACCCAGCGTCAGTCGGGCCATGAGCCTGCTGCGGGAAAACGGCTACGTCATCATGGACGAGGACGGCTTCCTCACCCTCACCGAGAGCGGCATGGAGATCGCGGAGCGCATTTACGAGCGGCACCGCCTGCTGACCAAGTGGCTGACCCATCTGGGGGTGGATCCCGACGTGGCCGCCGAGGACGCCTGCCGGATCGAGCATGACCTGAGCGTGGAGAGCTTCGACGCCATCAAGAAGTTCATTCTGGAGCACAGCTGAGAAAAAAGAAGTTATTTTTGCAGAAAAAAGCCGCCGGACGAGTGTCCGGCGGCTTTTCATGCTTTTTTGTCCTTTTTGGTATTCACCGTTCCGTCCGCTCCCCGGCAAGACTCCGGGAGAACAGCGCCCGGACCTCCGCCGGGTCGTCGGTCTGGCCCAGCGCCCACATGAGCTTGGTCACCGCGCCCTCTGTGGTCATGTCGTAGCCCTGAATGACTCCCTGAGCCAGCGCCTTCTGCCCCGCCTGATAGAGGGTGAAATCGCTGCTCTCGTACAGGCACTGGCTGCACACCACCACTGCCATGCCCGCCTGAGCGGCGGCGTGGAGCTTTTCGATGAGGTTCCGGCGGATGAAGTGCAGGCCGCCCGCGCCGAAGGCCTCGATGACCACTCCACGGTAGTGCACGCTGTCGAAGGCCCCGAAATCCGTGGTGTGGGTCTTGACCGCCCGGCAGCCCAGCATGACCTTCCGGTTGAAGGCCAGAAACACCCCCGGGCGGCCGCTGGCCGCCATGGCGAAGGCGGTGCGCAGGTTATCGATGCCGTCGGTGAGGGGGTGCTCAATGGGCAGCTGCGCCCCGGTGAGCACCACGGGAATGGGGATGCCCAGCACCATGTAGCTGAGCACCGACGCGGTGTAGGCCATGGTGTCCGTGCCGTGGGAGATGACAATACCGTCGAAGTCGTTCCGGGCGTCGTACACATGGCGGGCGATGAGCCGCCACTCCTCCGGCTGGATGTTGGAGGAGTCCAGCCGCATGATGTCCCGCACCGTCAGGTCGTAGCTGTCCGCGAGGCCGCCCAGATAGTGGGCCAGCATATTCCCGTCAAGGCCGGGGGCAAGGCCCTCGTCCGTCTCCCGGGAGGCGATGGTCCCGCCGGTGGTCAGCAGCAAAATTCGTTTCATCGGGCAATTCCCCTTTGGAGTGTCGTTTTTTGTCGTTCACTTCGCGGGCGGCCGGGCCGCCCTGCGGCATTGTATCACGATGGCGCGCGAAGGTCAACTTGACGGCCGGAAAAGTCTGCGGAGATCGGGGCGATTTTGCACGAAAAGGCCCCGCCGGACAAAATGTCCAGCGGGGCCCGTGATTTTTAGACTGCGGCATTGTCTCGCTCAGCAGATCCCCTGCCACAGCATCGCGTCGGCCACCTTCAGGAATCCGGCGATATTGGCGCCAGCCTGAATGTCGCCCTTCATGCCGTACTTCTCGGCGGCGTCGGCGCAGGCCTTGTAAATGCCCTCCATGATGCCCTTGAGCTTGGCGTCGACCTCCTCGAAGGTCCAGCTCAGCCGCTCGGAGTTCTGGCTCATCTCCAGACCGGAGGTGGCCACGCCGCCGGCGTTGGACGCCTTGGCCGGGGAGAACAGCAGGCCCGCGGACTTGATGGCGGTGATGGCCTCGGGGGTGCAGGGCATATTCGCGCCCTCGAACACGCCGATGCAGCCGTTGGCGATGAGGGCCTTGGCGGACGCCTCATCGACCTCGTTCTGGGTGGCACAGGGCAGAGCGATGTCGCAGGGGACGGTCCAGATGCCGGAGCAGCCCTCCACATACCTGGCGGTAGGCACATAGTTCAGGTAGGTCTTGATGCGGTCGCGCTTGACCTCCTTGATCTCCTGCATGACCTTGTAGTCGATGCCGTCCTCGTCCACGATGTAGCCGTTGGAGTCGCACATGGCAATGACCTTGCCGCCCAGCTCGGTGCACTTCTGGTTGGCGTAGATAGCCACGTTGCCGGAGCCGGAGATGACCACCCGCTTGCCGGCGAAGGACTGGCCGTTATCCCGGAGCTGGGCGTTGGCGAAGTAGCACAGGCCGAAGCCGGTGGCCTCCGTCCGGGCCAGAGAGCCGCCGTAGCTCAGGCCCTTGCCGGTGAGGACGCCGGACCACTCGTTGCGCAGCTTCTTGTACTGGCCAAACAGGAAGCCGATCTCCCGGCCGCCCACGCCAATGTCGCCGGCGGGCACATCGGTGTCCGGGCCGATGTGGCGGTACAGCTCATTCATGAAGGACTGGCAGAAACGCATGATCTCCCCGTCGCTCTTGCCCTTGGGGTCGAAGTCGGAGCCGCCCTTGCCGCCGCCCATGGGCAGGGTGGTCAGGGAGTTCTTGAAGGTCTGCTCGAAGCCCAGGAATTTGATGATGGACAGGTTGACGGAGGGGTGGAACCGCAGGCCGCCCTTATAGGGGCCGATGGCGGAGTTGAACTGCACGCGGTAGCCCCGGTTGACCTGCACCTTACCGGCGTCGTCCACCCAGGGGACACGGAACATGATCACCCGCTCCGGCTCCACGATGCGGCCGATGATGTTCTGCTGCTCGTAGCGGGGGTCAGCCTCCACCACGGGCTCCAGAGACTCCAGGACCTCTTCCACGGCCTGAAGGAATTCCGGCTCGTGGGCGTTGCGCTGCTTGAGACCGTCCATCACGGACTGGAGATATGCGTTTTTGATAGACATCGTTGTCGCTCCTTTTCCTCTTTGAAAGGTATTACTTTAATATGATGCAGTAATTTTACAACGGCGGCCCTCGTTTTGCAAGAGGGAATTTGAAAAATTGCAAAAAATCTGTTTTGACGCAAAATTCCGGGGGAATATGCAGGAACCCCGGCGTTCTGACCGGCGGGGCGCTGTAAAAATGACAGAATGCCCCGCAAAAACGGAAACGCCCGGGTT
>CAKUPH010000031.1 GCA_934675115.1 uncultured Oscillospiraceae bacterium
ATTACAAGGAGCACGGTCTGGACTATATCACCTATCACCACGGTATCAAGACCATGGACAAGTGGGATTACGAGAAGGAGCTGTACTTCTCCGGCGCCAAGTCCGCCGCTGAGAACTCCGTCTTTGCCGGCGACGACAAGGACGTGTCCTATGGCGACGACATCGAGCGCAACTTCTTCGAGTGCCAGTCTCTGGAGGAAGTCGCCGAGGTCACCGGTATCAACCTGAATAACCTGAAGAAGACCATCGAGGAGTACAACGCCATGTGCAATGGCTGGGCCAACGGCTACGACTGGCAGTTCACCAAGGATCACCGCTTCCTCAAGCCCATCACCACCGCCCCCTACTATGTGGCCCGCCACTTCCCCTCCGGCTACGGCTCTCTGGGCGGCATCCAGGTCAACGAGAACATGGAGGTCCTGAACACCGAGCTGGATCCCATCCCCGGCCTGTACTCCTGCGGCACCGACTCCGCCACCGTCTTTGCCGACAGCTACTGCTTCTATAACCCCGGCTCCACCATGTCCTACGCCATCAACTCCGGCCGTATCGCCGGTATGGAGGCCGTCCGCTACATGGACTCTGAGGATTTCGTGGAATAATTTCTCCCCGCGGAGCTGTAAAACTCAAATGCCCGCCGCCCAGATTGGGCGGCGGGCCTGTTATTGAACTGAGATGCCGGGAAATTGGGATCTACTCAAGTTGTTTGTGCCTGCCTCAACGCACAGATCATGGAATCGACTCCCAACAGCGCCGTATAGCAGCTGCCGGTTTTTCTGAATGCGGGAGTATAATAAATATTGCGGTCAGCATCGAAGCAAAATTCTTCGGCGGTCAATTCCTTTGTTTCACGCGCCAAAAGATCATTTCCGAGACAACGGCGCATGAAGTCGATCCCCGCGCACATGGTGGCGATTGGCTTCTTTCTGCTGATAAAATACGTGACGCACGTCTCTATCGTGCCAGAATTCCTATAATTACTCAACAAGCCGATCCCGCCGGGTATGATCAACGCATCGTATTCTTCAAAATCGATCTCACAAATATCTTTTATGCGTCCTCTGCCGATGCGGGCTGCTTCTAAAAGGACATTCCGTTTTTCTGCCGGCTGTTCCGTCAGATGATTGACTGACGGAACGGAAATATCCTCTGCAACGGGCGTATAATCACATCCATACCTGTCAAGCGCGGTATATGTCAGAATGGCCTCTTCTATGCAGGAACCGTCACCAAGGCCGCAGCCAGCTAATAAAACCAAGCATTTCATACACGTTCACCTCCGCAAATTCCGCCCGTCACACATAAAACCGCCACGGGAAATCCGCCGCCTCCCCGGCGTAGTCGATGCCGACGCGCTTACCGCACTTCACGTCCGGCGGCAGCTCGTCCCCCGGACAGGGCGGCAGGCCCGCGTCACTCAGGCTGTCGCACAGGAACAGCTCCGGCGAGCCCCACGGCAGGCCGTTAAGGCCCCGGTCGATGTTCAGCGCGGCGCACAGCTTCCCCGGGCCGTTGAGCAGATTCTTTTTCTGATAGGCCGTCAACTCAGATGCCTTGCAATGGAACCGGTTTTCTGCTAAACTATCTAAGTTGCCCCGGGCCTCGCCGCCCCGGATGAGGATCGCCGCAGGCTCTCCCTCCGGCTCGGTGACGAAGTTCAGGCAGCAGTGCAGTCCGTAGATGAGATAGACATAGGCCGTCCCCGGCGGGGCAAACAGTGTCTGCGTCCGGGCGGTCTTCCGATAGTTGTAGGCGTGGCAGGCCTTGTCCACCCGGCCCACGTAGGCCTCCGTCTCGGTGAGCCGGACGCACAGCGTGCGCCCGCCGTACCGCCGCACCAGATACTTGCCCACCAGTGCCCGGGCCGTCTCCACCGTGTCCCCGGCAAAAAATGACTGTGGCAGGATCGCCATGCCGCCCATCTCCCTTCCTCCGCCGTCCGGCGGACTTTTTCTCAGTGTACCACGTTTTACAACCTTTGCAAACCCGGAGTTGAATCCCAATGAATGAAACCATCCTGAAAAAGCTCGCGAAGCCCATGATCGTTCTGGCCACCCTGATCTGGGGCTCCACCTTCTTCATCATGAAGGACACGCTGGACAGCGTGGACCTCATGTTCCTGCTGGCCTTCCGCTTCACCTTTGCCGCCGCGGTGCTGTCGCTGGTGTTCTGGAAGCGCTGGAAGGCCGTCCGCCCGGCGGACTGGCTCCAGGGCACAGTGATGGGCCTGCTGCTCTTCGCGGCGTACACCGTGCAGAACTACGGCCTGATGGGCACCACCCCCGGCAAAAACGCCTTTTTTACCGCCGTCTACTGCGTCATCGTGCCCTTTCTCTACTGGGCGGTGGACCGGCTGCGGCCCGATAAATTCAACGTGCTGGCCGCCGTGCTGTGCATTGCGGGCATCGGCTTCGTGTCCTGGGACGGGGGCTTCGCCCTCACCCGGGGAGATGTGCTCACCCTCATCAGCGGCCTGCTCTACGCCTGCCACATCACGGCGGTGTCGAAATTCTCCCGGAACCGGGACGTGGTCATGCTCACCGTCATCCAGTTTATCGTGACGGCGGCGGGCTGCTGGGTCAGCACTCTGTTCGTCACCCACGGCTTCCCGGTGAACGGCCTGCCCGGCCGGGCGTGGGCGGTGCTGCTCTATCTGGCCATCGCCGCCACCACGCTGGCGCTGATGTTCCAGAACGTGGGGCAGAAGTACACCGATCCCTCCTCCGCCGCGGTGCTGCTCAGTCTGGAGGCCCCCTTCGGCGTAGCCTTCTCCGTGCTGTTCGGCGCGGAACAGCCCACCGGCTTCATGTATTTCGGCTTCTTCCTGATTTTCGTGGCCGTGGTGTGCTCGGAGACAAAATTCGACTTTCTGCGAAAAAAGAAAACAGCGGCGTAAAACGTATACTGACACGAACCCCCGGCGGCCTGTGGCCGCCGGGGGGCCTTTTTTTCACACCGGGATGGTATGGAACGTCCGGGCGGCGTTGGACAGGTCGTAAAAGAGCACGCAGTCCGGCGGCGCGAAGGTGAACCACACCAGCGCCGCCGTCATGGCCAGCGCCAGCACCCACGCGAGGGCCCGGCCTCCGGCGCTCTGCCCCGCCCGCCACAGTGCCCGGGGCAGCAGGAAACCCGCCAGAATGGACAGGCCGTACAGCGTCAGGTCGAAGGCCATGGCCGTGCCGCCCAGCAGAATGTGGTATACATAAGCCACGCCCAGCATCGCCAAACTGACGATGACGGCGGACAGCAGCCACGCCGCCCGGCTGGCCCTGTCGCCCCCGGCCATCCAGAGCGCCCCGGCGGCCAGCGGGTAAAAAACGATCTTCACGTGCTCCCACAGGCTCTCGTTCACCGGGGAAATGAGGGCCGTGGCCGTACAGGGCAGCCACTTGTACAGGAAGTGCAGCAGCACGCCCGCCCCCAGCATCACCAGAAATACCAGCCACCATTTTTTCGACGTTTGTTTCATGCCGCCACCTCGCTCATAATCTCTCATCAGTTAATATGAGCGCCGGGGCGGAAAACATGCGCGGAAATTTTATCCCGACGATTTTTACGCAACAAATTTGCTTTTGCGCCGGTTTTTTCCTGCATAATTTGCCGCAGGCGGCAGGCCGCCGCCCTTCCCGGCTCTTTCCAGTCCAAAGCCCCCGGACTTTCCCATGCCGCGCCGCGCTCCGGCGCGCCATATTAAAAAGGCGGAGTCCGTTTCCGCAAATTTTTGAAAGGAAAGGCGGGCGAAGATCATTGAACGACGAGACAAGGCCATGGGGCGGCCCGACGGCGGCGCTCCGGGCGGCCGCGCTGGCGCTGGCGGTCATGCTGCTCCTGCTGCCGGGCCTGCGGAGCCTTGCGGCCAGCCCCGGAATGGTGGTGCCGGTGGGCCGTGCCGTGGGTATCAAGCTCTTCTCCGACGGCGTTGTGGTGGTGGGGACCTCGGACATCGCCACCGACCGGGGAAACGTGAATCCGGCCAAGGCCTGCGGGCTGAAGGAGGGGGACATCATCACCCACATCAACTCCACCGAGGTGGACTCCATTGAGGAGGTGTCCGCTCTGCTTCAGGAGCTGGAGGGCCAGCCCATGAGCATCCGGGCCATCCGCAATGACAAACAGGTGCAGTTCACGGCGCAGGCGGCCTTCTGCCCGGCGGACAGCACCTACAAGCTGGGGGCGTGGATCCGGGACTCCATGGCGGGCATCGGGACAGTGACCTACTACGACCCGGCGGACAACACCTTCGGCGCGCTGGGCCACGGCATCAACGACATTGACACGGCGCTGCTCATGCCGCTGGAGCGGGGCTCCATCCTCCCGGCCAGCGTGGCGGGGGTGAACCGGGGGCAGGCGGGCTCGCCGGGACAGCTCAAGGGCGTGTTTGACACCGGCGACCTGCTGGGCGACCTGCGGGCCAACACCGCCGGCGGCATTTTCGGCACGCTTGCAAACGCGGACTGGGCCGAGGGGCAGGCCGTTCCGGCGGCGGCCCGGGACGAGGTCCACACCGGGACGGCCTGGATCCTCTCCAACATCAGCGGCAATGACGTGGAGCGGTACGAGATTGAAATCAGCAAAATTTTCCGGGCGTCGGACGGCGACTGCCGGGACTATCTCATCACCGTCACCGACCAGCGGCTGCTGGACGCCACCGGCGGCATCGTGCAGGGGATGAGCGGCTCCCCCATTTTACAGGACGGCAAATTCGTCGGCGCGGTGACCCATGTCCTCATCGACGACCCCACCAGCGGCTACGGCATCTCCGCGGAGCGGATGCTGGCGCAGGCAAAGGCGGCCTGCGCCTGATCGGGCGGAACAGAGAAAGCAGCTTCAAAGCGTAAAATGGGCGGCGCAAGGCGCCGCCCATTTTTACTTTTCGTTATATTTCGTTTGATTATCGTCATTTGTATCGTCTTTATTCTGCCCGAAACGGATCTTTCCCTCCGGCATTGCGTTCCGGCTCCTGTTTTGCCCGATCCTCACCGCCGGGCGCAGTCTCCGGGAGTTTTGCAGCCGCGGTTCTGACCGGAAAAACCTGCCGCCGGAAGCAGCCTTTCGCTGGGCGTCCGGCAAAAGGCGGAGATTTCCGGCGAAAGGCGTCGAAAAATTATTGGGAGGTTTTGGTATTTTTCTCTTGTCAAACGCAAGATATTGTGGTATTTTAGGATTCAAGGAAAAAACTTCCAATTCCGACCGGAACCCGGTCGTTGTGAGAAAGGACTGTTTCAAATGAACGAAAAGACCCGGATCGTACTGGCGGACGCGGCGGAGGATTTCCGCCATATGCTGGCAGACATGTTCGCGCAGGAGACGGACTTCGCCGTAGTGGGCCAGACCGGCGACGGCGAGGAGCTGCTGGAGCTGGTCCGTACCCTGCGGCCGCAGGTGGTGATAATGGATCTGGTGCTGTCCGGGCTGGACGGTCTCGGCGTGCTGGAGCAGCTGGACGGCGACCGCCCCCGGATTTTAGTGCTGTCCGCCTTTGTCGGCGCCGCCTTCGGTGAGCAGCTGCCCGATCTGGGGGTGGACTACTTCATGCTCAAGCCCTGCCGCCTGTCCGCACTGGCCGACCGGGCACGGCAGCTGGCCCGGATGGCGGACGAGCCCAGCGCCGACCCCCGGGAGGAACCGGCCCGCCAGCGGCTGGAGCGGCAGATCACCGCCATCATCCATGAGATCGGCGTGCCCGCCCACATCAAGGGCTACCAGTACCTTCGGGAGGCCATCAGTCTGGCCGTGGAGGACATGGACGTCATCAACGCCGTCACCAAGGTGCTCTACCCCGCCGTGGCCCGGAAGTTCGGCACCACCGCCAGCCGGGTGGAGCGGGCCATCCGCCACGCCATCGAGGTGGCGTGGGACCGGGGCGATCTGGAGACGCTCCAGAAATACTTCGGCTACACCGTGTCCAACGTCAAGGGCAAGCCCACCAACTCGGAGTTCATCGCCATGATCGCCGACCGCATTTCGCTGGACCCCGGCCTGCGGGCGGGATAACCTTAACCAAAAAGCAGGCGATACCCAGCCTTGGGTATCGCCTGCTTTGGCTTTCTTTTGCGTCGGCCCCTGAGATCAGGCGGCCAGGAAGAACTTAATCAGGAAGATGATGGACAGAATATAGGTCAGGATGGAAACGTCCTTGGCCTTGCCGGTGACCAGCTTCATAACGGTATAGGTGATGAGGGCCAGACCGATGCCGTGGCCGATGGAGCCGGAGACGGGCATGGCCAGCAGCATGATGCACACGGGCAGCAGCTGGGTCATGTCGCCGAAGTCGATGTTCTTCAGGTTGCCCAGCATCAGGATGCCCACGTAGATCAGGGCGGAGGAGGTGGCGGGGGCGGGGATGATGGCGGCGATGGGGGCGATGAACATGCTCAGCAGGAACATCACGCCCACGGTGAGGGCGGTCAGGCCGGTGCGGCCGCCCGCCTCAACGCCGGCGGCGGACTCCACGAAGGTGGTGACAGTGGAGGTGCCGGTGAGAGCACCGGCCACGGTGCCCACGGCGTCGGAGGTCAGGGCCTCGCGCATCTGGGGCATCTTGCCGTCCTTGTCCAGCATACCGGCGCGGCTGGCGGTGCCAACCAGAGTGCCGATGGTGTCGAACATGTCGATGATGCAGAAGGTGACCACCAGCGTGATGGCAGTGAACCAGCCGATCTGCACGAAGCCGGAGAAGTTCAGCTTGAACAGGGTGGTGCTGGCCATGTCAGCGAAGGGGGGCAGGAAGGACGCGGTAGCCAGAGAGGCAAAGGGATTGGTGTCGAGGAAGATGAAGGAGCCGGCCCAGTACACGATGGAGGCGGCCAGCATGCCCAGCAGGACGGAGCCCTTGACCTTCTTGTGATCCAGCGCCACGATGACGAACAGGCCGAGGAACATGGTGACCACGGTGAGCACCATCTGGGTGTAGCCCGCGTCGCCCATGTTGCTGCGGATGACGCTGGGGGTCAGGGCGCCGAAGAAGTCCCGCATGACATAGAAGGGGGAGGAAAAATCGTTGCCCGCGGCGTAGACGCCGGCGTTGGAGCCAAGGCCGATGTTCATCAGCATCAGGCCGATGGCGGGGCCGATGCCCAGACGGACGCCCAGAGGAATGGCGGCGACGATCTTCTCACGGACGTTGAAGATGGACAGGATCAGGAAGACGATGCCCTCCACGAAAATGATGACCAGCGCGGACTGGAAGGACTCCAGATAGGTCATGCCGGTCATGCCCACGATGTTGGTGACCACCAGGGCGAAGAAGCTGTTCAGGCCCATGCCGGGGGCCATGGCGAAGGGCTTGTTGGCCAGGAAGGCCATAACGATGCAGCCGATGCCGGAGGCGATGCAGGTGGCCAGGAACACGCCGTTCCACAGCTCCTGTCCGTTTGCGCCGAAGCCGGTCAGCAGGTTGGGGTTCAGCGCGATGATGTAGGCCATGGTCATAAAGGTGGACAGACCGGCCACGATCTCCGTGCGAACCGTGGTGTTGTTTTCCTTCAGTTTAAAAATCTTTTCCACTGGTACTACGTTCCTCTCTCTTTTTTAATACTGCGAAAGCAGTTTACTTTATCAGTTTACACAATTCCGGGCGGTTTTGCAATATCGGATACAGACGAAAAAACGGCGGCCCGCCCCGCCGAAAGGCGACAACCTCACCCATCGGGCGGCATGCTCCGCCGTTTTGGCCGGTTTTCCTCACCGGGAGCTGACAGTCCGGTATGCTCCCGTCCGGCACCGGACGCTGCGCAGACCGGTGTGGGAAAGGTCCAGCAGCCGATCCATCTCCCGGGCGGCGTTTTCGTAAACACTGTTCTGGTGGTGGACCAGAATGTAATCGGCCTCCCGGATCTGCCCCGCCGCCTGCGTACAGAACGCCCGCACCGGCGCGGCCAGCGCAAACACAAAGAAAATAGTGGACATGAAGTTGGGCGGGAACATATAGAACTGGATGCAGATCCACAGCATCAGCGTCACGCCGAACAGTCCGCCCAGCACCCGCCGGGCGTTCTCATATCTCGATTTTCCTTTCATGTGTCAACCTCCCGACCTGCGGCTCCGCCGCCTGTTTCCGCGCTCCCCATTATGGCACGAACCCGACAAAAAGGGAACAGATTTTTTCCACCCGCTTGATTTTGTCAGCCTTTCTTTATCCTTTGATTGACATTTTCTCCGCCGCGCATATAATAAAAAGAAATGCAACTGAAGAGAGGCGGCTTTTTATGTACCATACCATGACCATTGCCGGACTGGAGCGCGACCTGCCCCTGTGCCGGGTCAACGACGAGCTGTATATCGGCGCGTTCGTGATTTTCGGCGACCCCGAGCTCACCGTGGCCTGCGCGGAAGAGCTGCTCAAGCGCGCGCCGGAGTACGATTACATCGTCACGGCCGAGGCCAAGGGCATCCCGCTGGCCTATGAGATGGCCCGCCAGCACGGCGACAAGACCTACTTCGTGGCCCGCAAGGGCGTCAAGCTCTACATGACCTCCGTGTTCGAGACCTCCGTCCGTTCCATCACCACCGACGCGGAGCAGCACCTCTATCTGGACGGCGCCGACGCGGAAAAGATGAAGGGCAAGCGCATCCTCATCGTGGACGACGTGATTTCCACCGGCGAGTCCCTCCGGGCGCTGGAAAACCTCGTGGAGGAGACCGGCGGCATCATCTGCGGCCGCATGGCCATTCTGGCCGAGGGCGACGCCCAGACCCGGGACGACCTCATCTATCTGGAGAAGCTGCCCGTCTTCAATCCCGACGGCAGCGTCAAGGAGTAAATCTCCTCGTCGAAAAAGACAAAGCCTTTTCCGACGAAAAGATCGCGCCCCGCCGCAGCGGCGGCGAAACTCTACGAGGTTTTTAACGCTCCAAAAAAACAAGGGCGGATGCTGACGCATCCGCCCTTGTTTTTTGCATTTTAAGGGAAACCTTACTTGACGGCCACGGCCTCGATCTCGAACAGGCCGCCCTTGGGCAGCGCGGCGACCTCCACGCAGGAACGGGCGGGGGGCTCGACCTTGAAGTAGTCGGCGTAAATCGCGTTGATGGCGGCAAAGTCGTTGATATCAGCCAGAAATACGGTGGTCTTGACCACATCGGAGAAGTCCATTCCGGCTTCCTTCAGGATAACGCCCAGATTCTCAAGGGCCTGCTTGGCCTGAGCCTCCACGCCCTCGGCAAGGGCGCCGGTCTCGGGGACGAGGCCCAGCTGACCGGAGCAGTACAGGGTGTTCCCGGCGAGCTTGGCATGGCAGTAGGGGCCGACAGCGGCGGGAGCGCCGGCGGCGGTGATGGTCTTGTTCATGACAGATCGCTCCTTTATTTGTGGTAGATATTCATGATATCTGCGGTGACAGGCTCAGTATACACCGGAAGAAGCTCGTTGACAAGCCCCAGAGCGGCCTCGGCGTCAGTTTGTTCGTAGGGGCTTTTCCACTCGCCGGGGAGGGTGGCGGTGGACAGGGCGGTATCCAGATCCATGCCGATGGCGGAGGTGGCGAAGTACACCATGGTGTCCAGCGGCATGTTGGTCTTGACGTACTTGCTGAGGATGTTGATCAGCTCCGTGACCTTGGTGACGTTGGACACGGTGATGGTCTGCTTCACCAGCGCGGTGAGGAAGGCCCGCTGGGTCTGCACCCGGCCCAGATCGGCGTTGGGGTAGCAGCTGCGGCAGCGCATGACCCCCTCCGCCTTTTTCCCGTCCAGCTTCTGGTATCCCTTGCTGATGTGGATGTACAGGTCCTGATAGGGATCCTCATAGTCCATGTCCACCGGAACGGTGAAGTTCACGCCGCCGATGGTATCCACGATATTGCGGAAGGCCTTGACGTTGACGGTCATGCAGTAGTCCACCGGCACGCCCAGCATGGAGGAGATCAGATCCACCATGGCCTCCGCCCCGCCCTTGCCGTAGACGGCGTTGAGCTTGCTGTCCTTGCCGTCGTACCGCACCAGCGTGTCCCGGGGGATGGAGATGAGGGAGGCGGTCTTGTTGTTGGTGTCAAAGCAGCCCAGCATGATGGTGTCCGACCCGCCCATGTCCGCCACGCCCAGCAGCAGGCAGGTATACACGCCCTCCCGCCGGGTGTAGACCACCGGGGTGGGCGTGGGAGACGGTTCCGGGCTCTCCGAAGCGTCCGGCCCGGCGGAGGGCTGGGCCGTGTCGTCCGGCTCCGGCGAGGTGACGGGGAAGGTCACCTGATCCTCCACATCCGGCGGCCGGATGAAGGCCTTGTAGGCGATGAACAGGCCCACAATGATGATGGACAGGATGACGATCACGATATAGAGGAACTTCAGAAAGCTGAAGAACGGATTACGCTTTTTCTGTTTTTTCCGCGTGCCGCGGTTGGGGCTGGTGGTTCGGGTGGCCATGGAGAGCAGCTCCTTATTCAAAACGCGCCCCGGCTCGGGGCGGCGTCGGATTATGTCAACTTTTGCAACAGGGGTAGTATAACCCAGAGCCTGTCCCAAAAGCAAGTCCAAATTGTGAACAATTCCCGCTCCTTTGCCGGGGATATTTTGCACTTGACAGGGCCTATGGCCATGGCTATAATCAAATTGTCTCAAATGAAACAGTTTGGAGAGAAGTATGGAGGATATACGCAGATTATCGGAGCACTGGTTGTTCCGGGACGTGGGGCCGGAGCCGATGGAGCGGCTGCTGTCCGGCGCGGAGCATCTGACCGCCCCCCGGGGGCACACGGTATATACCCCTCACCGCTTCCGGCGGTGTCTGGGCGTGCTGCTTCAGGGGCGCATCCGGGTGAGCAAGGACGCGCTGGTGGTGTCCACCCTGGCGACAGGAGACGTGTTCGGCGCGGCGGCGCTGTTTACCGACAGTGAGGGCTATGCCACCACCCTCACCGCCCTGTCGGACTGTACGCTGGTGCTGCTGCCCCAGGAAAACGTCGCCCGGCTGCTCCGGGAAAGCCCGGAGTTCGCGGAAAACTATGTGCGCTACCTGTCCGGCCGCATCCAGTTTCTCAGCTCCCGGCTGGACGCCGTGTCCGCCGGCAGCGCCGAGCGCAAGCTGGGGCAGTACCTGCTGTCCGCCGCCGGGGAAACGGACTGCGTGTCCATGTCCGCCACCCAGCTTTCCGCCCGCATCGGCGTCGGGCGGGCCACCCTGTACCGGGCCTTCGAGGCGCTGGAACGGGACGGCGCTATCCGCCGGGAGGGGAAGCATATCCACATCCTCTGCCGGGAAAAATTGAATCATTAAATTCAAAAAGGAAAGGAATCCCTGCAATGAAACACAAAAAACTGCTGGCCATGCTGCTGGCCCTGTCCATGGCGTTCACCCTCACCGCCTGCAAAAAGGGCGCGGAGGAGCCCAGCGTCTCCCCCTCTGACAGCGTGACTGAGTCCGCCGAGCCCTCCGAGTCGCCCAGCGCGGAGCCCTCCGCCCCCGCCATGGGCGAGGACGTGCGCCTTGCCGTCCTGTCCGGCCCCACCGGCATCGGCGCGGCCAAGCTGCTCTCCGACAGCGACGCGGACGCCACCGTCAACCACTATGAGTACACCATCGCCGCCGACAACAGCGAGCTGGTGGCCGGTCTCACCGGCTCCGACCCCGCCTTTGACATCGCCACCGTGGCCTCCAACGTGGCGGTCAACCTCTACAATAAGACCGACGGCGGCGTGAAGATCATCGCGCTGGGCACGCTGGGCGTGCTCCACATTCTGGAGAGCGGCGGCAATGAGACCGTCAGCTCCGTGGCCGATCTGGCGGGCAAGACCATCTGGGCCGTGGGTCAGGGGGCCAACCCGGAGTATATCCTGCGCTACGTCCTCAGTGAGAACGGCCTTGACCCGGACAAGGACGTGACCATCCTGTTTGCCGACGCCACCGAGGTCACCCAGAAGCTCATGACCGGCGAAGCCGAGGTGGCCATGCTGCCCGTGCCCGCCGCCACCGCCGCCATCATCAAGAGCGAGGGCAAGGTCCGCGCCGCACTGGACATGACCGAGGAGTGGGACGCCCTGAACACCGGCAGCCAGCTCATCATGACCGCCGTGGTGGCCCGGACGGAGTTCATCGAGCAGCACCCCGACGCCGTGGCCGTCTTCCTTGAGGAGTACGCCGCGTCCATCGACTATGTGAACACCAACGTGGACGACGCCGCCGAGCTGGTGGCGGGCTTCGGCATCACCCCCTCCGCCCCCATCGCCAAGCAGGCCATTCCCCAGTGCCACCTGACCTATATCGCCGGGAAGGACATGGCCCCCGCTATCTCCGGCTACTATGACATCCTCTGGCAGGCCGACCCCGCCGCGGTGGGCGGCTCCCTGCCCGACGACGGCATCTACTATGTCCCCTAACGCCGCGAAAAAGCTCATAAAAATCATCATACCCCCGGCCTTCTGGCTGGGGGTATGGTCGGTTGCGGCCCTTCTGGTGGGGCGGGATCTGCTGCTGCCCTCGCCGTGGGCGGTGTGGCGGGAGCTGACCCGGCTGGCCGGGACGGTCCCCTTCTGGCTGGCCGCCCTGTCCACGCTGGGGCGCATCTTCGGCGGGCTGCTGCTGGGCTGCGTGCTTGGGACGGCGCTGGGCTGCCTGACCTACCGCTTCCGCTGGGCCCGGCTCCTGCTGGCCCCGGCCATCCGGGTGGTGCGGGCCACGCCGGTGGTGTGCTTCATCCTGCTGGTCTACCTGTGGGTGGCCCGGGCAAACATCCCCGGCATGATCGCCGCCCTCATGGTGATGCCCGTCATCTGGAGCAGCGTGGACACCGGCCTGTGCGCCGCCGACCCACAGCTATTGGAAATGGCCCGGGCCTACCGCTTTTCCCGGTGGAAGACCGCCCGGCTCATCTACATACCCTCCCTGCGGCCCTTTTTCGCCAGCGGCTTCCTCACGGCCATGGGCCTTGCGTGGAAGTCCGGCGTGGCGGCGGAGGTCATCTGCCCGCCCAAGCTGGCCATCGGGACGGAGATCTCCCACGCCCGGACGGCGCTGGAGACACCGGAGCTTTTCGCGTGGACGCTGGTCATCATCGCGCTGTCGCTGGGGCTGGAGCGTCTGCTCCGGCGGCTGCTCAACGGAAAGGGGGCGGCGGCATGATCCGCGTCCGGGATCTCTCCCTGTCCTTCGGGGACAAGGCCGTGCTGGAGCATTTTTCACTGGATATCCCGCTGGACGGCCTTACCGCCCTCACCGGGCCGTCGGGCTGCGGCAAGACCACCCTGCTGCGGATGCTGGCCGGGCTGGAAACGCCCCAGAGCGGCGCCGTCACCGGCCTTGACCCGAAGCGGACGGCGTTTCTGTTTCAGGAAAACCGCCTGCTGCCGTGGCGGACGGCGGCGCAGCACATCACCGACGTGCTCCCCCGGGAGCGCCGGGGGGAGGCGGCAAAGTGGCTGGCCTTCGCCGAGCTCACCGGCGAGGAGGACCGCCTGCCCGGCCAGTTGTCCGGCGGCATGGCCCGGCGGCTGGCGCTGGCCCGGTGTGCGGCGCTGGGCGGGGACGCGCTGCTGCTGGACGAACCCTTCACCGGCGTGGATCAGGAGCGCAGAGGGCGTATTCTGGACCGCTTGCAGGCGCTGGGCACCCCGGTGCTGCTGGCCTCCCACGAACCGGACGTGCTGGCCCGGTGTGGCCATGTCATCGAGCTGACCGGCACGCCGCTGGCGGCGGTATAACCGAAAAGCTTTAGACCTCGGCAATCATAAGATCGCCGAGGTCTTTTCTGCTCATCCCCGCCCCAGCAGGCGGCCCAGCGACGCGGCGGCAAAGCACACCGCCAGTCCCAGCGCCGTGGGCAGCAGGACGGCCAACACCGTCCACTTTACGCTCTTCGTCTCCCGGTACACCGTCAGGCAGGTGGTGGAGCAGGGCCAGTGGAACAGGGAGAACAGCATGGTGCACACTGCGGTCGCCGCCGTCCAGCCCTGCTCCGTCAGCAGGGTACGGAGGGCGGACAGGTCGCCCATCTCCACCAGCGTCCCGGCGGACAGGTAGGCCATGAGCATCACGGGGATGACGATCTCGTTGGCGGGCCAGCCCAGAAGGAAGGCCATGAGGATCACGCCGTCCAGCCCGAAGATCCGGGCAAAGGGGTCGAGGAAGCCGGTACACCGGCTCAGCAGGGACACGCCGCCGCCGGGGGCGGCGTTGGCCAGCACCCAGATGACCACCCCCGCCGGGGCCGCCACCGCCGCCGCCCGGCCCAGCACGAACAGCGTCCGGTCCAGCACGGAGCGCACCAATATCTGCCTCACCCGGGGCTTCCGGTAGGGCGGCAGCTCCAGCGCGAAGGAGGTGGGCATCCCCCGGAGCACCGTGGCGGACAGCAGGCGGGAGCACAGCAGCGTCCCCGCCACCCCAAGCACCAGCACCGCCAGCAGGATACCCGCCGCCTGAAGGGACCGGAGCGCGCCCCCCTCCCCGCCGATGAAAAACATGGTGATGAGTGCGATCAGGGTGGGAAATTTGCCGTTGCACGGCACCAGCGAGGCGGTGAGGACGGCGATGAGCCGCTCCCGGGGGCTGTCGATGATGCGGCAGCCGGTGACGCCGCAGGCGTTGCACCCCAGCGACATGCACATGGTCAGCGCCTGCTTGCCGCAGGCCCTCGCCCGCTGGAAAGCGTGGTCCAGCACGAAGGCCACCCGGGGCAGGTAGCCCAGATCCTCCAGAAGCGTGAACAGCGGGAAAAAGATGGCCATGGGCGGCAGCATCACCGCCACCACCCAGCTGAGCACCCGGTACAGGCCGTCCAGCAGCACGCCCCGGAGCCAGCCGGGCGCGCCGGACAGCCACCGGGACAAGACCTCCCCGAACCGGGCGAAGGCCCACGTCAGCCACGACGACGGGCCGTTGGCCCCGGCGATGGTGAGCCACAGAACCAACCCCAGCAGGAGCAGCATCAGCGGCACACCGGTGGCCCGGGAGGTGAGCAGCCGGTCCAGCCGCCGCTGGCGGCGCATATGATCCGCCTGACGGCAGCGGACGGCCTGACGGGCGTACCGCTCGGCAAGGCTCACCCGCTCCTCCGCCCCGGCGGCCCGGGCCACGCCGTCCGCCGTCACCGGTTTCTCTCCGTCCAGCAGGGCAAACACCGTCTCCATCAGCGCGTCCAGCCCCTCGCCCCGGGCGGCGGACGCCCCCACCACCGGCACGCGGAGCCGCCGGGACAGGGCGTCCAGATCCACCTCCACCCCGTGGCGGGCGGCCTCGTCCATGAGGTTGACGCACACCACCACATTGTCCGTCAGCTCCATGACCTGCAAGGTCAAATTCAGATTCCGCTCCAGACAGCCCGCATCGCACACCACCACCGTCACCGCCGCGCCGCCCCCGGTGAGAAAATCCCGGGTGACCTCCTCCTCGGCGGAGCGGGCGGACAGGGAATAAGTACCCGGCAGGTCCACCAGCTCCAGCTCCCGGCCCCGCCAGACGCACCGACCCCGGGCGGTGGCCACCGTCTTGCCTGGCCAGTTGCCCGTGTGCTGGCGCATGCCGGTGAGGGCGTTGAAGAGGGTGGATTTGCCCACGTTGGGGTTGCCCGCAAGGGCGATGACCGCCGGGCCGCTCATGCGGAGGGCGCGCCGCCGCGGCGCTCCAGCCGGATCCCCTCTGCGTCCGCCCGGCGCAGGGCGATGACCGCGCCCCGGATGAGATAGGCGCAGGGGTCCCCCGCCGGACTGCGCAGCATACACGTCACCCGGGTGCCCCGCACCAGCCCCAGATCGGTCAGCCGCCCGGTCATGGCGGGGCGGGCCGCCACCTCCGTTACATATCCGCTCTCCCCTTCCCGGAGGTCGGACAAGGTCAACGTCTCGTTCATATCAGATCATTCCTTTCGCGTCGCGGCCGCCCTTCGCGGACGGCCTGCACGCTATCCTATGGCGGCTCCGGCGGCGCGGTGCATGGGCGCGAAAAAAAGCGGCACAGCGTGAGCTGTGCCGCTGATCCGTCGAAAAAGGCGAAGCCTTTTCCGATGACGGAATGATTTACTTGATGGCCTTGGTCTTGACTTCTTCGTCCAGCAGGGCGGAGAACTCGTCCAGAGACATGGCGCCCAGATCGCTGCCGGAGCGGTGACGGGGAGAGACAGTGGCGTTCTCCATATCCCGGTCGCCCACGACCAGCATATAGGGCACCTTCTCCAGCGTGGTCTCACGGATCTTCTTGCCGATCTTCTCGCTGCGCTTGTCCACCTCGACGCGGAAGCCCTGGGCGTCCAGCTTGGCAGCCACTTCATCGGCATAGTCGGCGGCCCGGTCGGTGACGGGTAGCACCTTCACCTGCACGGGGGCCAGCCACGCGGGGAACGCGCCGGCAAAGTGCTCGGTGATGACGCCGATGAACCGCTCGATGGAGCCCAGCACCACGCGGTGGAGCATGACGGGGCGGTGCTTCTGGCCGTCCTCGCCGGTATACTCCAGCTCAAACCGCTCGGGGAGCTGGGAGTCCAGCTGGACGGTGCCGCACTGCCACGTGCGGCCCAGAGAGTCGGACAGGTGGAAGTCCAGCTTCGGGCCATAGAATGCGCCGTCACCCTCGTTGACCTCATACTCCTTGCCCATCTCAGTGATGGCTTCCTTCAGAATGTCCTGATTGTGCTCCCACTGCTCCACGGTGCCGATGTGATCCTCAGGCATGGTGGACAGCTCGATCTTGTAGGGCAGGCCGAACACGGAGTAGACCTCGTCAAACAACCGGACCACATACTTGAGCTCGTCCTTGAGCTGCTCCTGCGTCATGAAGATATGGGCGTCGTCCTGCGTGAAGCAGCGCACACGAAACAGGCCGTGGAGAGCGCCGGACAGCTCGTGGCGGTGAACAAGGCCCAGCTCGCCCACCCGCATGGGCAGATCGCGGTAGGAGTGGGGCTGGCTGGCGTACACCAGCATACCGCCGGGGCAGTTCATGGGCTTAATGGCGTAGTCCTCGCCGTCGATGACGGTGGTATACATGTTCTCCTTATAGTGATCCCAGTGGCCGGAGCGTTCCCACAGGCGGCGGTTCAGGATGATGGGGGTGGAGACCTCTACATAGCCATAGCGCTTGTGGACCTCACGCCAGTAGTCGATCAGGGTGTTTTTCAGCACCATGCCCTTCGGCAGGAAGAAGGGGAAGCCGGGACCCTCCTCGGTGAGCATGAACAGGCCCAGCTCACGGCCCAGCCTGCGGTGGTCGCGCTTCTTGGCCTCCTCGAGCTTGGTCAGATACTCGTCCAGCTCCTCCTTCTTGGGGAAGGCCACGCCGTAAATACGCTGGAGTGTCTCCCGGTTGGAGTCGCCCCGCCAGTAGGCGGCGTTGCAGGCGGTGAGCTTGATGGCGTTGCCCTTGATGCGGCCGGTGGAGTCCAGATGGGGGCCGGCACACAGGTCGGTGAACTCGCCCTGCTTGTAGAAGGAGATGACCGCGTCCTCGGGCAGGTCCCGGATCAGCTCCACCTTGTAGGGTTCTTCCTTCTCCTCCATGAACTTGATGGCCTCCTCACGGGGCAGCTCAAAGCGCTCGAGCTTGAGCTTTTCCTTGCAGATCTTGCGCATCTCGGCCTCCAGCTCGGTCAGCTGGTCCTCGGTGAAGGGCGCGGGGGTGTCGAAGTCGTAGTAAAAGCCGGTCTCGATGGCGGGGCCGATGGCCAGCTTCACCTCGGGGTGGAGCCGCTTCATGGCCTGGGCCAGCACATGGGAGCAGGTGTGCCAATAGGTCTTGCGGTAGGTTTCGTTTTCAAAGGTATACTGGTTGTTTTCTTCGGACATAATTATTCCTCCTTGTAGTGAGGGGTGAGCAATAAAAAATCACCCCTGAAAAAATCAGGGGTGAGATGATCTGCGTGATCGACGCGTCTTCCCACGGTTCCACCCTGCTTGCCAGAAGCGCTGAGCCGTCGCGAGCCGCGCGGATGGACCAGAGCGAGGGCGAGGGGCGGGCCGAAAGGCCCAAACACCAGCCCGAGTCGCAGGGAAGCCGCGCGTTGCGAGCAGGCGAAGCGTGACATCATGCCATCTGGCCGCTCGTGTCTCTGTAACGGGAGAAACCCGTCCCGGTCATCCCGGGCCGCTCCGGAGTGGTACCGCCCGCCGCCGTCACAGGGTGCTTTCACCAAGCGCACCCCTCTCTGGGAGCCGCTGCGCGGGTTCTTCTCCGTCGTCGCATTTAACGGAAAGACTATATCACCGGGCGGGGGAATTGTCAAGTGGGAGACGGGGGCGAAGCCCCCTGAAAACGCAGGGCGGCAGCCCTGCCACCTCATTCTCCCGTATTCGCCGGAAGTCCGGCAAAAGAACTTGAGCGTCCTCCGCGGACGCTCCGCTGGGGTGACTTTCTGTGCGCACAGAAAGTTACCAAAGAAGCGCACAGGGGATAATCCCCTGTGTACCCCTTAGTGGGGGACTGGCATAGTCTTGTTTTTGCCATGCCGCAGAAATTCCGCCGACTCCTTTGTTAAGACGCTGCCGTTCTCTTTCTGCTGCCGCTGGTCTGGTGTTGACTTGCCGGAAATGCGCTCAGTAGAACACCGCACCCACAAGCAAACCTGCTATGCAGGCGCTTTTCGATGGCCGTACCAGCTTCAACAAGTTCCATTGGAGCGGCAGCGATAATCAGCGGCTTTGCGTGTCGGCTTACCCCGCGCCGGAAATTAGGCGGACACACTATTTCATTGCGCTCCCGTAAACCTTGGGGTTCTTAGGGGGAAAACGCTGGAGCGCAGAACGCGCCCCTCAGCGTTCGGAGCCGACCGCGTTTTCTCCCTAAGCGTGCTTTTGGTTCCTTTTCGCACGAGCGAAAAGGAACTCGCCCGCAGGCGAACCCTGCCGCTCCGCGTCTGCAGGACGCACAAACTCACTTCGCCGAGGTTTCGGCGAATACGTTTCAAAACTATCGCCGCTTTCCCGGCGAATACGCAAAAAAGAGGCTGCAGGGCTTCGCCCTGCGGATTTCAAAGGGCACGCCCTTTGAAATAAAAAAACAGGGCGGCCCGCAGGCCGCCCTGTCCTTTTATTTTTTACTTCCCGACGATCTCGGCGGTATCCAGCGCGATCATCAGCTCTTCGTTGGTGGGGATGACCAGCGTGCGGACGGTGGCGCCCTCGGCGGACACGTCCACTTCCTTGCCGCGGCAATTGTTCTTCTCCGCGTCCACCTTGATGCCCATGTACTCCAGGCCGGAGGTCATGCGCAGGCGCATATCGGCGGAGTTCTCGCCCACGCCGGCGGTGAAGATGACGGCGTCCACGCCGCCCATGGCGGCGGCATACGCACCGATATACTTCTTCACGCCATACTCAAAGGCATCCATGGCCAGCTCGGCGCGCTTGTTGCCCTCCTGCTTGGCGCTCTCCAGATCGCGGAAGTCGGAGGACACGCCGGAAATGCCCTGCACGCCGGACTTCTTGTTCAGCACGTTGAGCATCTCGGTGATATTCATGTTGTACTTGTTCATCAGGTACTCCAGAATACCGGCGTCCAGATCGCCGGAGCGGGTGCCCATGGGCAGACCGGCCAGCGGGGTGAAGCCCATGGAGGTGTCCACGGACTTTCCGCCGTCGATGGCGGCCACGGAGGAACCGTTGCCCAGATGGCAGGAGATGAGCTTCAGCTCCTCAATGGGCTTGCCCAGCATGGCGGCGGCCCGCTGGGAGACATAACGGTGAGAGGTGCCGTGGAAGCCGTAGCGGCGGACCTTGTCGTTCTCGTAGTACTCATAGGGCAGAGCGTAGATATAGGCCTTGGCGGGCATGGTCTGATGGAAGGCGGTGTCGAACACGGCCACCTGGGGCACGTTGGCGCCCATGACGTCCACGCAGGCCTTGATGCCGGTGATGTTGGCGGGGTTGTGCAGAGGAGCCAGAGGGATGCACTCCTCCAGAGCGGCCATGACCTTGCCGTCGATCTTGACGGAGCCGGAGAAGGCCTCGCCGCCGTGGACGACGCGGTGACCGACGGCGTCGATCTCCTTCATGGAGCCGATGACGCCGTTGTCGGCGTCCACCAGAGCGTCCATGACGGCCTTGATGGCCTCGGAATGGGTGGGCATGGCCACGTCAACGGCGTCCAGCACCTTCTTGCCCGCCAGCTGGGGCTTGTAGGTGAACTTGCCGTCGATGCCGATGCGCTCGCACAGGCCCTTGGCCAGCAGCTCGCCGGTGGCGGGATCCAGCAGCTGATACTTCAGAGAAGAGCTGCCGGCGTTGATAACCAGAATCTTCATGGGTGGTACACTCCTTAAAATAAGTTTCTTGCTTCCGGGACAAAAACGTATTACACTAAGCTGGAAAAGGCACATATATTTTAGTCCTTTTTGCTTCAAAGGACAAGGGGTTTTTCTTTTTTTCAGAAAAAAGTTTCCAGAGGAGGGAAAGCTGTTGAAAATCGCCGGTATCATAGCGGAATACAACCCCTTTCACGCCGGACACGCCCACCATATCGCCGAGACCCGCCGCCGGGCGGGTGAGTGCGCCGTAATTGCCGTCATGAGCGGCAACTTCGTCCAGCGGGGGGACTGCGCCGTCACCGACAAGTGGGCCCGGGCACGGGCGGCGCTGGAGGGCGGAGCGGATCTGGTGCTGGAGCTGCCCACGGTGTGGGCGGCATCCTCGGCGGAGCACTTCGCCCGGGGGGCAGTGTCCATCCTGAAGGCCGCCGGGGTGGATACCCTCTCCTTCGGCAGCGAGAGCGGCGGCGCCGGCGCCCTCGCCCGGGCGGCGCTGGCGCTGGATTCCCCGGAGTTCCGCGCGGAGCTGCGTCGTCATCTGGACGCTGGCCTGCCCTTCGCCCGGTGCCGCCAGCTGGCGGCGGAGGCCCTGCTGGGCCGCGGCGGGGCCGCCGTGCTGGAAAACGCCAACGACAATCTGGGGGTGGAATACCTGCGGGCCGCCCGGCGGCTGGGCTGGCGGCCGGAGGTGCTGGCCGTCCCCCGGATCGGGGCGGGCCACGACGGCGGAGCCCACCCGGAGTACCCCTCCGCCTCTTTTCTGCGAAAAGAAATTTTTGAGGGACGGCTCCCCATGGACAATCCCGCCGGTTTGCGGTACAATGAACGCGGCGTGCTCACCGCCCTGCGGGCCATGGAGCCGGAGGACTTCGCCGCCCTGCCCGACTGCGGGGAGGGGCTTGACCGGCGGTTATATCAGGCCGTCCGGCAGGCGGTGACGCTGGACGAGGTGTACGATCTTGCCAAAACCAAGCGCTACGCCCACGCCCGCATCCGCCGGGCCGTGCTGTGGGCGGCGCTGGGCCTGCGGGCCGCCGACCGACCGGAGCGTCCCCCGTATCTCCGGGTGCTTGGGGCCAATGAAACAGGCCGGGCCGTGCTGAAGCAGATCCCGGCGGATATTCCCGTCATTACCAAGCCCGCCCATGGGAAGGGCGTTCCCCTCATGGAGCTGGAGGCCCGGTGCACCGACTTTTTCGCCCTGTGCCGGGAGAGGGCACTGCCCTGCGGGGAGGAGTGGCGGCGGAGCCCAGTGATTTTATAAAATCAAAGGCCAACGGCCTTTGCACCTCTTTCTTCTTTCGTAAAGAAGAGAAAAGTTAAGGGCTCTCGCCCTTAGGGCGACATCCTTTTTGTACGCACAAAAAGGATGCAAAAAGCCAAAGGGCTGCGCCCTTTTGGAAACGATTTTTCTCGACCCCATTTCTTTTGTTTGCGTACAAAAGAAACGGTGTCGAACCGCCAAAGAAAATACGCCAAAGGGGTGCGTCAATAACTTTTAGATTTCAGCCGCTGACGGCAGAACACTCCTTCGGTAAGACGCTGCCGTTCTCTTTCCGCTGCCGCTGCGCTGGTGCGGACTTGCGGGATTTGGCGCTCAATAGCGCCGCCGCAAGCCGCAAGCAAACTTGCAATGCAGGCGCCATTCGGGGGCCGAGCCAACTATAATGATCGCCATTGGAGCGTCAGCGATAATTAGCGGCTTCGTGTGTCGGCTTACCCCACGCCGGTCAATAGAACGCCGCACCATTTGATAGCGCCCCGTAAAAAAACGGGGTTCTTAGGGGAAAAACGCTGGAGCGCAGAACGCGTTCTTCAGCGTTCGGAGCCGACCGCGTTTTCCCCCTAAGTGATTCTTTGGTTACTTTCTGTTCATACAGAAAGTAACCCCA
>CAKUPH010000032.1 GCA_934675115.1 uncultured Oscillospiraceae bacterium
CCATCCGGGTGAAGCCGATGCGGAACTGGTTCTGGAGCAGCTCGCCCACGCAGCGCAGGCGGCGGTTGCCCAGATGGTCGATGTCGTCGGCGGAGCCGACGCCGAAGGCCAGACAGTTCAGATAGTTGATGGACGCCATGATGTCGTCCACGATGATGTGCTTGGGGATGAGGGCGTCCATATTGTCGTGAATGAGCTCCTTGAACTCATCCTCGCTCAGGCCCTCGGCGTCCCGGCGCTCCAGCAGCTCCATGAGCACGGAGTAGCGCACCTTCTCGGACACACCGGTCTCCTCGGGGTCAAAGTCCACGAAGCCCTTCATGTCCACCATGTGGTTGGAGAACACCTTGACCATATGGACGCCGGTGTGCAGGTCGTCCACCTCCACCACGGCCTCGTTCACGCCGCGGGTCTCCAGCTCCTTGGCGCGCTCGCGGGTGAGCACCTCGCCCGCCTCGGCCAGGATCTCGCCGGTGCGGGGGTCGGCCACAGGGGCGGCCAGCTTCTGGCCGGTCAGACGGCTCCAGATGGCCAGCTTCTTGTTGAACTTATAGCGGCCCACGGCGGACAGGTCGTACCGGCGGGGGTCAAAGAACAGGGTGTTGAGCAGGCTCTCGGCGGAGTCCACCGTGGGGGGCTCGCCGGGGCGCAGCTTGCGGTAGATCTCCAGCAGGGACTCCTCGTAGGTCTTGCAGGTGTCCTTCTCCAGCGTGGCCAGCAGTCGGGGATCCTCGCCGAACATGTCGATGATCTCCGCGTCGGTCTTGGGGCCGACGGCGCGGATCAGGCAGGTAACGGGCAGCTTGCGGTTCTTGTCGATGCGGACATAGAACACGTCGGACAGGTCCGTCTCATACTCCAGCCATGCGCCGCGGTAGGGGATGACGGTAGTGGCGTAGGTCACGTTGCCAGCCTTGTCCTCGTTCCTGGAGTAATACACGCCGGGGGAACGGACGATCTGGGAGACGATGACGCGCTCCGCGCCGTTGATGACGAAGGTGCCGGCGTCGGTCATGAGCGGGAAGTCGCCCATGAAGATCTCCTGCTCCTTGATCTCCTCCGTCTCCTTGTTGCGCAGGCGGACCTGCACCTTGATGGGGGCGGCGTAGGTGGCGTCCTGCGCCTTGCACTCCTCAATGGTGTACTTGGGGGGATCATCCATGGAGAAGCCGATAAAGGACAGCTCCAGATTCCCCGCATAGTCCGTGATGGCCTCTACGTCGTCGAATACTTCCTGCAGGCCGGTCTCAAAGAACCACTTGTAGGATTTCTTCTGGATCTCCAGCAGGTAGGGCATCTCCAGAATCTCCTCCCTGCGGGCGAAGCTCTTGCGCAGGGTCTTGCCATAGTAGACGTCCTTGACTCTGTCTGTGACCTTCATTGCCATTTCCGAATCACGCTCCACTCGTAAAGGATTTTTGCCGGCACACCCGGCGTTGTTGTCACTTTGCATTTTTTCCTCTTGCATTCTGCACTTCCGTCTGTTATACTGCATTTAGCGTGGGGGTGTATTCCCCTGGATCAACGCTGTCTATAAAAGCAATTTATTATACTATTTCCATGGTTGCCTGTCAAGCCGCGTCTTGCACAGACAGCCGTTTTTTTATGCCCGCCTTTTGGACAGTTTTCATGGTTTCCACCCATTTTTCGGCCGGTTTTTCCCATTTTGCGGAAGCGCACCGCCCTATCCCCTCTCCCGCGGAGAATTTTTCCTGCCTTTCACATAAATATTATGTTGACAAAATAGTTTCAAAGGGTTACAATGGTTACAAATTTGTAACAAGTCCGGTTACAGACCTCGTAACCGTTTCATTTTCAGGAGGCACAGCATGGCTGACAACAACAACGTTTTAATGTATAAAGGGCACCCCCTCCGCCGCAAAGGCAGCCTTATTTATTACGGCTCCATGGCTGACAAATACATTATTATGATCCAAGTCATGAGCACCACCAAGGACGGCGGGCTTGAGATTGCCGACAAGGTCAACCTTCAGCTCCAGCTCACCGACCCCGACCTGAAGAGCCGGGACCGGGTGGTCAAGAAGAGCGACCTGCCCGACCTGTTCTCCGCCATCGACATGGGCGCCACGTGGCTCATGCGGGCGCTGGCCGGCAAATAACGAAAGCATTTACACCTTTGACTGATAAAAACCAGATTTGGAGGCCTTTGACATGGTTCGCTGCAAACTCATCGTCCGGAACGTCGTCGCTGCTGCCCTGACCCTGTCCCTTACCGTCGGCATCTCTTCCGCCGCCTTCGGTACCGGCACCGTCACCGCCAAGTCCCTCCGTCTCCGCGAGAAGGCCTCCGCTTCCTCCGCTACGCTGGAGACTGTGGCGAAGGGCACCGAGGTCACTGTCCTCGCCGACATTCAGGACGGCTGGTACAAGGTACAGGTCGGCGATCTGACCGGCTTTATGTCCGCCGAGTATCTGGACGTTGTTCCCGACGACAGCAGCGAGACCGAGGCCGCTCCCGCCCTTGAGGACGGCGCGGACCTCTCCGATGAGGAAGCCGCCGCTGAAGAGGACGAGGTCAAGGAAGAGAAGCTGGCCAAGGTCAATGCTTCCTCCCTGAACGTCCGCAGCGGCCCGGGCACCAGCTACGACAAGGTCGGCAAGCTCTCTTCCGGCACTGTGGTCACCATTCTGGACGAAGCCAACGGCTGGGCCAAGATCTCCACCGGCAAGGTCAACGGCTATGTTTCCAGCGAATATCTCACCGTGGTGGACGCCGCCGCACTGGCCGTCTCCTCCAGTCTGGGCGACGAACTGGTCGCTCTGGCCAAGCAGTATCTGGGCGTCCGCTACAAGTACGGCGGGGCCTCCCCCTCCGGCTTTGACTGCTCCGGCTTTGTGTACTATCTGTGCAAAGCCATGGGCTACACCGTTCCCCGCACCGCTTCCAACCAGTGGGCCGCCGGTTACGCCAGCGTCTCTTGGAGCGACCTGAAACCCGGCGATCTGGTGTTCTTCACCAAAACATATCACAGCTCCAAGTACATCACCCACGTGGGCATCTATGTCGGCAACGGCCAGTTTATCCACTCTTCCAGCCCCAGCTCTGGCGGCGTGATCTACAGCTCTCTGGTCACCGGCTACTACTCCACCCGCTACGTCGGTGCTGTCCGCGTGTTCTAATCATCTGAATTTCTAAGCCCTCCGGCATCCGCCCGGAGGGTTTTTCTTTGAGAGATCATTTCTTTCAACGGGCTTTTCTTTCATTTATGTTACGGCCAGCAAAATTTTCCCGCTATCCCTTTACTTTTCTCTCCTGCCGGGGTACAATAGTTTCAGAATTTTTGCAGGGGGGTGCTCTCAAATGCCCGATATGGACTACACACGCAAGTTCAACGTCCTCGGTGACAAGGACGCAGAGATCAAATATATCCTCACCACCGTTTACAACGCGCTTCAGGAGAAGGGCTATAACCCCATCAACCAAATCGTGGGCTACATCCTCTCCGAGGACCCCACCTATATCACCAACTACAACAACGCCCGGACCCTTATCCGCCGTCTCGACCGGGACGAGCTGCTTCAGGTGCTGCTGAAAAGCTATCTGTCCGAGTAATTTTCCATCCCTCCGGAGGGCCGCCTGCGCGGCCCTCTTTCTGTTTTTTCAAACATTCTTTAAGCGATTCTTAAATGGACACTGCCGCCTCTTCTGTGCTATACTGTGGCAAAGAGGTGGTTTTTTATGACAAAACGGATCGTCCCCATCCTGCTGGCCCTCAGCCTGCTTCTGTCCGCCTGCTCCAAAGCGCCGCAGGACGTCACAGAGCAGTCCTGCTCCACCATTCTGCAGGTCATGCTGGAAGAGGCCGGTCCCGATGCCGCCGAACTGTACCTCTCCGATCCCGACGTCACGGACTACGCCGACGTTTACTACGGCCTGACGGGCATCGACCTGCCCGACGGAGCCATCGCCCGGGCGGGCGGCGCAAGCGCCTTTGAGCTGGCCGTTTTCATGCTCAGCGACGACGATATCCCCGCCGCCGTGGAGCGGCTTCAGGACTACCTGCTCCAGCGGCAGGGCGACTTCACCGGCTACGCCCCCGATCAGGCCGCCATGGTGGAAAACGCGCTGGTTCTGAGCCGCACCGGGCACGTGGCCCTCATCATTGCCGACGACCCCGAGGCCGTGCGGGCCGCCTTTGACAGCTGCTTCGGCGGCGGTGCCAACGCCGTGGGTGTGCCCGAGGTGCTCCAGTCCGACCGGCTGGACAACGGCCGCATCCCCTATACCGATCCCGGGCTGGACGACATGACCATCTACGACACCTCCGCCATCCTGTCCGCGTGGCGGGGCGGCGACGCCGCTTCCCTGTCCGAAAAGGACGCCGTCACCCTGTCTGCCGCCGCCGGGATCCTTAGTGAAGTGCTGACCGGCGATATGACCGACCTCGAAAAGGAGCGGGCCATTTACCGCTGGCTCTGTGCCAATGTAGAGTACGACTGGACCCATCAGGATTCGCAGACGGAAACGCCCCGGGAGTCCTTTGAGCCCTACGGCGCGCTGGTGAACCGCACCGCCGTCTGTCTGGGCTTCGCCAGCGGTTTTCAGCTGCTTATGGACATGGCGGACATCGAATGCATCACCGTCGTCGGCGCGGCTTTCCAGAGCCGGGAGAACCACGCCTGGAACGAGGTCAAGCTGGACGGAAGGTGGTACTGCGTGGACGCCACGTGGGACGCGGGCATGGACGCTCCGGACTGCTGGAGCTATTTCAACGTCACCAGCGACTGGATGGCGGACACCGACCACCAGTGGGACTATCAGAACGTCCCGGAGGCCATTACCGAGGGCGGCGGCGCATAAACCCTGATTTGAATTGATGCAAAAGAAAAAACCGATGAAAAGCACATGCTTTTCATCGGTTTTTTCGCAGTTTCCCGGGTTTTTCACGTGCTTGTTCCGTCCTCAGAAGTCAGGTTGCACGGCGCGTTCCGCTCCTCCTGCCGAAGCCAACGATGGCTGGTCCGGTCGATAAGCATCGCTCCCACCGGCGCGGTGATGAGGATGGCGGTGACGGACACAACGGGCACTATGCCTCCGTACCCGTTCTATCCGCACGGTCTCCCGCCCGCCGTCAATCCTTCATCAGCAGGTACATGACCGCCTTCTGGGCGTGGAGTCGGTTCTCGGCCTCCTCAAAGATCTCGTCGGCGTGGGCCTCGAACACACCTGCGCTGATCTCCTCACCCCGGTGGGCGGGCAGGCAGTGCTGCACCATGCAGCCGGGATGGGCCAGCTCCATGAGCTTCTCATCCACGCAATAACCGGTGAAAGCCTTCTCTCGGACGACCTTCTCCTCCTCCTGCCCCATGGACGCCCACACGTCGGTGACCACCACGTCGGCATCCTTGACGGCGTCGGCGGGGGCACGGCACAGCTCGAACTTCGCGTCGGTGACGGTCTTGGCGAAGGCCAGCACCTCGGGATTGGGGTCATACCCCTCCGGGCAGGCCACGGACACGTCCATGCCGCACTTCAGGCCGCCCACGATGAGGGAGTTGGCCATGTTGTTGCCGTCGCCGATGAAGGCAAGCTTCAGACCCTCCAGCCGGGTCTGCTTCTCCCGGATGGTCATCAGGTCGGCCAGCACCTGGCAGGGGTGGCAGAAGTCCGTCAGGCCGTTGATGACGGGGATAGAGGCGTACTTCGCCAGATCCTCCACCTCTTTCTGGGCATAGGTGCGGATCATGATGCCGTCGCAGTAGCGGCTGAGCACCCGGGCGGTGTCCTCCACCGGCTCGCCCCGGCCGATCTGGCTCTCCTTGCCGGAGAGGAACAGGGCGTGGCCGCCCAGCTGGTACATACCCACCTCGAAGGACACGCGGGTGCGGGTGGAATTCTTCTCAAAGATCATGGCCAGCGTCTTGCCCTTGAGGTAATCGTGGGCAATGCCGTGCTTCTGGCTGTATTTCATCTGATCTGCCGTGTCCAAGATCTCGGTGATGTCCTCCCGGGTCAGGTCCAGCAGCTTGAGCAGGTCTTTTTTCATCGTCTCTCTCCCCTTTTATACGCGGCTCAGTGCATCCTTCAGGATGGCAAGGCCCTTGTCGATCTCTTCCACGGTGATGGTCAGCGGCGGCAGGAACCGCAGCCCCGGCCCGGCGGTCAGGGACAGCAGGCCCGCGCTGTTGAGCCGGGCGCACAGGTCCTTATTGGAATAGCCGTCCGCCACGGCCACGCCGATCATCAGGCCCATGCCCCGGGTCTTGCCGAGGCAGGGCAGCTCCATGGCCTCAATGGATTTCCGGATATACGCGCCCTTTTTCTTCACGTCCTCCATGACGGCATCGTCCAGAATGTCCAGTACGGCGCAGCCCGCGGCGGCGCACACCGGGTTGCCGCCGAAGGTGGTGGCGTGCTGGCCGGGGCCGAGGACCTTCCGGCACTTCTCGTTTACGAGGAAGCCGCCCATGGGCAGGCCGCCCGCGATACCCTTGGCAAAGGAGCAGGCATCGGGCCGGATGCCGAACTGCTGGAAGCAGAACAGGGAGCCTGTGCGGCCGATGCCGGTCTGCACCTCGTCCACCAGCAGCAGCCAGTCACGCTCCTCGCAGAGCTTCGCAAGCCCGGCGACAAATTCCGGCTCCATGGGCAGCACGCCGCCCTCGCCCTGCACCAGCTCCAGCATAACGGCGCACACGTCGTGGCCCGCCACCTCCTGCACGCTGTCCAGCGTGGGGTCTGCGTAGCGGAAGCCCTCGGTGAAGGGGAAGAAATAGTTGTGGAACACGTCCTGACCGGTGGCGGCGAGGGTGGTGATGGTGCGGCCATGGAAGGAGTGGTTCAGGGTGATGACCGTCCCCCGGCCCGCGCCGTATTTGTCAAAGGAATACTTCCGGGCCAGCTTGATGATGCCCTCGTTGGCCTCGGCGCCGGAGTTGCCGAAGAAGGCCGCCGCCATGCCGGAGCGGGTGCACAGCTTCTCCGCCAGCAGCGCATAGGGCTGGGTGTAGAACAGGTTGGAAATGTGCCCCAGCTTGGCCGCCTGCTCCGCGATGGCCGCCTGCCACCTGGGGTTGGCGGTGCCCACGGAGTTGACGCCGATGCCGGCGGTGAAGTCGATGTACTCCCTGCCGTCCAGATCGTACAGGGTGGCCCCGCGGCCGTGGTCGATGGCGATGGGATTCCGACCGTATGTCTGGAGGACATACTGCTCGTCCAGCGCCTTGAGTTCTTCAAAGGTCATGTATATTTCCCCTTTTATGTGTTTGAAGCTGTCACGCTTTGCTTGTTCGCGACGCGCAGCTTCCCTCCGTCTCAGGCTGGTCTCCGGGCCGCTGCGCGCCCCTTCGCTCGCCTTCGCTTCAGTCCATCTGCGCTGCTCCCGACGGCTCCGCGCTTCTTATTGTCACGCTCCGCCTGTTCGCGACGCGCAGCTTCCCTCCGTCTCAGGCTGGTCTTCGGGCCGCTGCGCGCCCCTCCGCTCGCCTTCGCTTCAGTCCATCTGCGCTGCTCTCGACGGCTCCGCGCTTCTTATTGAATCAGCATCGTCCCCACGCCCTCGTCGGACAGCAGCTCAATGAGGATGGAGTGGGGGATACGGCCGTCCAGAATGACGGTGGAGTGGACGCCGGAGCGCACCGCCTCCACGGAGCAGTCGATCTTTGGAATCATGCCGCCCTTGATGACGCCGTCCTTGATAAGCCCCGGGATCTCGGACACCCGGGCCTGATGGATAAGGGTCTCCTCGTCCGACGGGTCGCGGAGCAGGCCCCGGACGTCGGTGAGCAGGATGAGCTTTTCCGCGTGGAGGGCCACCGCCAGCTTGGCCGCCGCAGTGTCGGCGTTGATGTTGTAGGCAGTGTCGGCGTCCATCCCCTGAGCCACGGTGGACACCACGGGGATGTAGCCGTTTTCCATGCAGTCGAACACCGGCTGGGGGTTCACCTCGGTGACCTCGCCCACAAGGCCGTATTTCTCATTCAGACGCACCGCCCGGATAAGCCCGTCGTCCATGCCGCACAGGCCCACGGCCCGGCCTCCCTGACGGTTGATGAGGGCCACAAGGTCCTTGTTGACCTTGCCGCACAGCACCTGCTGGACGATGTCCATGGTCTCCTCATCGGTATACCGCAGGCCGTCCACAAACCTGGATTCCTTGCCGATCTTCCGGAGCATGTCGTTGATCTCCGGCCCGCCGCCGTGGACCACCACGACCCGGATGCCGACAAGGGAGAGCAGCACGATGTCGGAAATGACAGCCCGGCGCAGTTCCTCGGACACCATGGCGTTGCCGCCGTATTTGACCACGATGGTCTTGCCGCTGTATTTCTGAATGTAGGGCAGGGCTTCGGCCAGCACCTGCGCCCGATCTACCAGTGAATAAGCCATAAGGAACACCTTCGTTCAAAAGTTCAGGATAGGATTTGCGCAGAAATTCCGCCAGACGCAGCGGTGTGGGTCAGGAGCGCCCGCTCGCAGAGAAAATTTCGTCAGGCAAGCCGGGCCAACGAAGCATGGCGGGATTTTAACGCGGGTCAAGAGCGGTAGTCGCCGTTGATTTTGACATATTCGTATGTTAAGTCGCATCCCCAGCACGTCGCCTCGTGCTCCCCCTCGTTCAGGCAGACGTCAATGACCACTTCGTCCTGAGAGAGGATCTTTTTGGCAAGGTCCTCGTCGAAATCAAGGCCGGTTCCCTTTTCGCAGACCAGCACTTCGCCCAGAATGGAGGAGAATTTGATGTCCACGTACTCGGGACGGAAGGGGGCTTTGGAGTAGCCCATGGCGCAGAGGACGCGGCCCCAGTTGGCGTCCGCGCCGAACATGGCGGCCTTCACCAGAGAGGAACCCACCACGGCCTTGGCAAGGCGCTCGGCGGACTCCTCGCTGCGGGCGCGGGTGACGGAGCAGGTCACGAGCCGGGACGCGCCCTCGCCGTCGGCGGCAATGGATCGGGCCATGTGCTCGCACACCTGATGGAGGGCCTTTTCAAAGATGGTGTAATCGTCGTCCTTCCACTCGATGAGGGGGTTGCCCGCCATGCCGTTGGCCATGACGACGCACATGTCGTTGGTGGAGGTATCGCCGTCCACGGTGACGCGGTTGAAGGTGCGGGGGACGATCTCGTGAAGGGCCTCCTGAAGCATGTCGTGGGTAATTGCGCAGTCGGTGGTGATGAAGCACAGCATGGTACCCATGTTGGGGTGGATCATGCCGGAACCCTTGGCGATGGCGCCGATGGTGACGGCCTTGCCGCCGATAGTCAGGGTGACGGCGGTCTCCTTCTTCACCGTGTCGGTGGTCATGATGGCGGTAGCCGCCGCGTCGGAGCCGTCATAGCTCAGGCCCTCGGCCAGCGGGCCCACGCCCTTCTCGATGGCGGCGATGTTCAGGGTCTGGCCGATGACGCCGGTGGACGCCACCACGAAGTCCGCAGCCTTCAGGCCGGTGGCCGCCGCGGCAAGCTCGCTCATTTTCTCGGCGTTCTCGTGGCTTTCGGGGGCGCAGGCGTTGGCGTTGCCGCTGTTGGCGATGACGCCCCGGCACACGCCGTCCTCCAGATGATCCATGGTGATGTACAGCGGCGCGGCCTTCACCCGGTTGAGGGTGTAGACTGCCGCGGCGGTGCACTCGCAATCGGACAGGATCATGGCAAGGTCGCTCTTGTGCTTGGCGGAGGGCAAAACGGTCTGGGGCGCGTCGGCATGACCGTTCTTCACGCCGCAGTACACGCCGGATGCCTTGAAGCCCTTGGGGGCGCACACGCCGCCGGAAATGGTTTTCATATACAGACAACTCCTTTGATCTCGTGCCGCGGCTGCGCCTCCGGCACCCGTCACGGGCCGCGCTGGCGGCCCCATTGCTTTTATTATAAGGGATGCTCCCGGGCTTCGTCAAAGCCCGGGTTCAATTTTTGGACTTCGTCAGTCCAGAACAAGTCCGGTAGTCTCATTGAACCCCAGCATCAGGTTCATGTTCTGGACTGCCGCGCCGGAAGCGCCCTTGCCCAGATTGTCGAACAGGGCCGTCACGGTGGTGCGGTCCCCGTCGCCGCAGACGATGAGCCGCAGGCCGTCCTTCCCCGCCATATCGCTGGCGGCCAGCTGGTCGGGATGTTCCCCGAAGGGGACCACCTGCACCACCGCCTGACCGTCGTAGTAGGCGGCCAGCATCTCGGAGATGTCCTCGGCGGTGGGGGTGCCCCGGAGGAGCCGGTTGTGGAGCATGACCACCGTCTCCATGCCCTTGTAGTAGTCGTCTACCACCGGGCAGAACACCGGGGGATGGTCCAGCTTCGCCAGCTTCTGCATCTCGGGCAGGTGCTTGTGGTTCAGGTTCAGGCCGTAGGTCCGGGGGCTGAACAGATCCGGGGTCTTGTCGTTTTCATACTGGGCGATCATCCTCTTGCCGCCGCCGGAGTAGCCGGTGAGAGAGTAGCAGGTCACGGGGTAATCCGGGGGCAGGATGCCCAGCGCCGACAGCGGGGCCACGGAGGACAGAAAGCCCGTGGCGTGGCAGCCGGGGTTTGCCACCCGGTGGGCGAATTTCACCCGCTGGCGCTGACCGGCCAGCAGCTCCGGGAAGCCGTACACCCAGCCCTCCGCCGTCCGGTGGGCGGTGGAGGCATCGATGATCTTCGTTTTGGGGTTTTCCACCAGCGTCACCGCCTCGACGGCGGCGGCGTCCGGCAGGCAGAGGAACACAAGATCGGCGCTGTCCATAAGCTTTTTCCGCTCGTCCGCGTCCTTGCGCTTGTCCTCATCAATGAGCAGCAGCTCGATGTCGTCCCGGGCGGACAGTCGGTCGTAGATCTGAAGGCCGGTGGTGCCCTCCTTGCCGTCGATATAGACCTTCGGCTTCATTGCTCCGCCCCCTGCTGCGCGTCCGCACCGCCGCGGGCGGCCACGAAGTCCTCGATGAGCTGGATCTGGGTCTGGACGCTCTCGGCGGAAGGGCCGCCGTACACCTTGCGGCCGTTGACGCAGGTCTTGAGCTGGAGGGCGTCGTACACGTCCTCGTCGAACAGGGCGGAGATGGAGCGGAAGTCCTTCAGCGGCAAGGTGTCCAGACTCTCGCCGCTGCGGATGCACATGTTCACCAGCCGGCCCACGATCATGTAGGCCTCCCGGAAGGGCATGCCCTTCTTCACCAGATAGTCGGCGCAGTCGGTGGCGTTGATGAAGCCGCCGGAGGCCGCCCGCGCCATGTTCTTCTCCTTGACGGTGAGGGTGTCCAGCATGGCGGCAAACACGGGAACGCACAGCTCCACGGTGTCGATGGCGTCGAACACCGGCTCCTTGTCCTCCTGCATGTCCTTATTGTAGGCCAGCGGGATACCCTTCATGACGGTGAGCAGGGTGATGAGAGAGCCGTACACCCGGCCCGTCTTGCCCCGGACCAGCTCGGCCACGTCGGGGTTCTTCTTCTGGGGCATGATGGACGAACCGGTGGAATAGGCGTCGTCCAGCTCCACATACTTGAACTCCCAGGAGCACCAGAGGATGATCTCCTCGGAGAACCGGGAGAGGTGCATCATCAGGATGGACAGGGCAGACAGCAGCTCGATGGCGTAGTCACGGTCGGCCACGGAGTCCATGGAGTTGTCCGTGGGCTTTTTGAAGCCCAGCGCCTCGGCGGTGGCGAACCGGTCCACGGGATAGGTGGAGGTGGCCAGCGCACCCGCACCCAGCGGGCACTCGTCCATCCGCTCAAGGCAGTCCTCCAGCCGGGTCACGTCCCGCTTGAGCATGTTGGCGTAGGCCATCATGTAGTGGCCGAAGGTGGTGGGCTGTGCCCGCTGAAGGTGGGTGTAGCCGGGCATGACAGTGTGGAGGTTGGCCCTGGCCTTTTTGATCAGCACCTTTTCCAGATCCAGCACCTGACCGATGATGACGGGGATCTCCTCCTTGACGTACAGACGGAAATCCACAGCCACCTGATCGTTACGGCTCCGGGCGGTGTGGAGGCGCTTGCCGGTGGCGCCGATGCGCTCAGTCAGCAGGGCCTCGATATTCATGTGGATGTCCTCGTTGTCGAGGGAGAACTCCACCTTGTCGTCCTCAATGTCCGCCAGAATGGCGTTCAGCCCCTCAATGATCTTCTCCGCCTCATGCTCCTCGATGATGCCCGTCTTGCCCAGCATGGCAGCGTGGGCAATGGAGCCGCGGATGTCCTGCTCGTACAGCCGGGCGTCAAAGCCGATGGAGGAGTTGAAGTCGTTGACCAGCGTATCGGTCTCTTTCTGGAATCTGCCTGCCCAAAGTTTCATAAAAGCACAGCCTTTCGCCGAATGTGTGTAAAATATGCGGAAATGCAGGGGCGGCGGTGCGCCGCCCCTGCTTCAACCCGTCGAAAAAGGCAGAGCCTTTTCCGGCGGAGGGGTTATCGCCGGGTGGTCTTTTCCGGCGTATCCAAGGGGGAAGAATTCCCCCTTGGACTTACTTCAGTTTTCCCTGCTCCCGCAGCGCCTGCACGGTATCGGGCAGGCCCCACAGGTTAATGAAGCCGGTGGCGTCGTCCTGATTGTAGTCGCTCTCCTCGAAGGTGACCAGATTCTCGGAGTACAGCGTCTCGGGCGAGGTGACGCCGGCGGTGATGATGTTGCCCTTGTAGAGCTTGAGCTTCACGGTGCCGGTGACGTGCTTCTGGGTGTCCACGGCGAAGGCCTGCAGGGCCTCCCGCAGGGGGGTGAACCACTTGCCGTTGTAGACCAGATCGGCAAAGTCCACCGCCAGCTTCTGCTTCATGTGCTTGGTGTCCTTATCGACGGTGATCATCTCCAGCACCTCGTGGGCCCGGTAGAGGATGGTGCCGCCTGGTGTCTCGTAAACACCCCGGTCCTTCATGCCCACCAGCCGGTTCTCCACGATGTCCAGCAGGCCGATGCCGTTCTCGCCGCCCAGCTTGTTGAGCTTCCGGATGATGTCGGAGGCCTTCATCTTCTCGCCGTCGATGGCCACGGGCCAGCCCTTCTCAAAGTCCAGCGTCACATAGGTGGGCGCGTCGGGGGCCATGGCGGGGGACACGCTCATCTCAAGGAAGCCGGGCTTGTCGTACTTCGGCTCGTTGGCGGGGTCCTCCAGATCGAGGCCCTCGTGGGACAGGTGCCACAGGTTCTTGTCCTTGGAGTAGTTGGTCTCCCGGGAGATCTTCAGGGGCACGTTGTGGGCCTCGGCGTAGTCGATCTCCTCTTCCCGGCCCTTGATGTCCCACTCACGCCACGGGGCGATGATCTTCATCTCGGGGGCGAAGCGCTTGATGGCCAGCTCGAACCGGACCTGATCGTTGCCCTTTCCGGTGCAGCCGTGGGCAATGGCGTCGGCGCCCTCAGCCTTGGCGATCTCCACCAGCCGCTTGGCGATGATAGGCCGGGCAAAGGCGGTGCCCAGCAGGTAGTCCTCGTACTTGGCGCCCATCATCATGGAGGGGACGATGACATCGTCCACCATCTCGTCCACCAGATCCTCGATGTACAGCTTGGACGCGCCGGTCTTGATGGCCTTCTCCTCCAGACCGTCCAGCTCGTCGCCCTGACCCACGTCGGCGGACACGGCGATGATCTCGGGGTCATTGTAGTTTTCCTTCAGCCAGGGGATGATAATAGAGGTATCCAGACCGCCGGAATAAGCAAGCACAACTTTTTTGATGTCAGACATGATTTCATTCCTCCATGAGGTTATTTCTTAGTGTGGTGTCAGTATACGCCCTATTCCCGGTAATTTCAACACTCATTTTGCATAATCATGCGCAAATATCCCAGTATTTATGGTAAAACTTCACCAAATATCCGCTTTATTCATTTTGTGTCGAATATTCATTGATTTTCTGTATGCTCCCGCGCCCGCCCGCCGCGACGGCACATATCGTTAATTTTTCACACATATTATGTACTTCCGTCCTGATGCTTGACTCTTATTCCGTTTCCTTTATATCACATTGCTTATCTTTCATATCTTTTTCGGAAACTTATGTTGATTTATTCATAATTTCAGGCTATCATGTTAGCATACTAACAAATGTACGGGAGGTTCGACCATATGTCTATCAAAAATGTCGTTGTCGTGGGCGGCGGCGTGCTGGGCAGCCAGATCGCCTATCAAACCGCCTACGCCGGATTCCACACCACTATTTATCTCCGCAGCGAGGCCTCCATTGAGCGCGCCCGTCCCAAGGTGGACCGGCTCCACGCCATTTATGTCGCCGAGCTGACCGCCGCCAAGGCCAACCCCGGCGCGCCCGTGAGCCGCGGCCTTGTGTTCAACGCCGCCGACACCGCCGCCGTCAACTACAGCGAACTGCTGGCCCGGGCGGAGAAGGCCTATCAGGAGCTGGGCTACTCCACCGATCTGGCCGCCGCCGTCAACGACGCTGACCTCATCATCGAGGCGCTGGCCGAGGACCCCAAGGCCAAGACCACCTTCTATCAGCAGCTCCAGCCCCTGCTGCCCGAGAAAACCATCCTCGCCACCAACTCCTCCACCCTGCTGCCCAGCATGCTGGCCGATTCCACCGGCCGCCCGGAGAAGTTCCTCGCCCTCCACTTCGCCAACAACATCTGGAGCGGCAACACCGCCGAGGTCATGGGCCACGACCGCACCGACCCCACCGTCTACGACGCGGCGGCCAAATTCGCCGAGGACATCGGCATGATCCCCCTGAAGCTCAAGAAGGAAAAGGCCGGCTATATCCTCAACTCCATGCTGGTGCCCTTCCTCAGCTCCGCACAGGCCCTGCTGGCCAACGGCATTGCCGACATCGAGACCATCGACAAGACCTGGACGCTGGCTACCGGCGCGCCCATGGGGCCCTTCCGCATTCTGGACGTGGTGGGTCTCACCACCGCCTACAACATCGTGGTCACTCTGCCCGGCGCGAGCGATCCCTCCACCACCACCGGCAAGATCGCGAAAATGCTCAAGGAGGACTATCTGGACAAGGGCAAGACCGGCATCAACGCCGGCGAGGGCTTCTACAAGTACCGCTGAAAGCGGCATGACACAGCTTTCTCTTCTCTCTTTCTCCATTCAAACACATAAGGCAGGAGGGACGGCCATTTTGGCCGTCCCTCCTGCCTTTTTTACAGCAGCTTCGCGCCGTTTTCCCGGCGCTGCCCCGCCTTTTCCGGCCGGAGCACCAGCTTTTCCTCCTCTACCGCCAGACACAGGGTATCCCCGCTGTCCAGCGCGTGGGTGAGCAGCAGCTCCGCCGCCGGCTCCTCCACCCGGCTCCGGATGGCCCGGCGGATGGGCCGCGCGCCGTTGTCGCCGTCGTAGCTCTCCCGGGCCAGCAGGGCCACCGCCTCCCGGCGGGCGTCCAGCCCTACGCCCAGCGCCCGGAGCCGCCCCGCCACCCCGTCCAGCAGGCGGGCGGCGATGTCCTCCGTCTCCGGCTCGCCCAGCCGGTCGAAGAGAATGACCTCGTCCAGCCGGTTGAGAAATTCCGGCTTGAAGCGCCTTTTCAGTTCGGCCATGACCTCGCTCTTTGCCCGGTCCTCGCCGCTTCCCCCGGCAAAGCCCAGCGCCAGGCCCCGGCTGACCAGCTTCCGCGCCCCGATGTTGGAGGTCATCACCAGCACCGTGTTCCGGAAGTCCACCTTCCGCCCAAGGCCGTCGGTGAGCGCGCCGTCCTCCATGACCTGCAAGAGAATGTTCAGCAGATCGTCGTGGGCCTTTTCCAGTTCGTCGAACAGCACCACCGACCACGGCTTCCGCCGGACTTTTTCCGTCAGCTGGCCGCCCTCCTCATGGCCCACGTAACCCGGCGGCGCGCCGATGAGCCGGGACACCGCGTGCTTTTCCATATACTCCGACATATCGAAGCGGATGAGGTCGTCCTCACTGCCGAAGAGGGCCGCCGCCAGCGCCCGGGTCAGCTCCGTTTTGCCCACGCCGGTTGGGCCGAGGAAAAGAAACGCCCCCACGGGCCGGTTCGGCTCCTTGAGCCCCACCCGGCTGCGGCGGATGGCACGGGCCACGGCGGACACCGCCGCGTCCTGCCCCACCACCCGGCGGTGAAGCTCCTCCTCCAGATGCAGCAGCCGCTGGGACTCGCCCTGAGTCACGGCGGTCACCGGGATGCCCGTCCACTGGGCCACCACCTGCGCCACATGGGCCGCCGTGAGGACGCCGCCCTCCTGCCCCGCCGCCCGGCGGCTGCGCTTGCGGTCCAGCTCCCGGCGGAAGTCCCGCTCGGCGTCCCGGAGCATGGCCGCCCGCTCGTACTCCTGCCGGGCCACGGCAAGCTCCTTTTCCCGGGCCGCCGTGTCCGCCCGCCCCGCCAGCTCCCTGAGGTTGGGGGGCAGCACCTCTCCCTCCAATCGGAGCCGGGCGGCCCCCTCGTCGATGAGGTCGATGGCCTTGTCCGGCAGAAACCGCTGGGGCAGATACCGCCGGGACAGGTCCACCGCGGCGGTGAGGGCCTCGTCGGAGATGGTCAGGCCGTGGTGCTGCTCATACCGGCTGCGGATGCCCCGCAGGATCTCCAGCGTCTGCTCCCGGGTGGGCTCGGGCACCGTTACCGGCTGGAACCGGCGCTCCAGCGCCGCATCCTTTTCAATGTAGCGGCGGTATTCCTCCAGCGTGGTGGCCCCCACCACCTGAAGGTCTCCCCGGGACAGGGCGGGCTTTAAGATGTTGGCCGCGTCGATGGCCCCCTCGGCGGAGCCCGCGCCGATGATGTTGTGCAGCTCGTCCAGAAAGAGGATGATGTTCCCTGCCCGGCGCACCTCGCCCACCATGGCGTTCACCCGCTCCTCAAACTCACCCCGGTACTTCGTGCCCGCCACCATGGCGGACAGGTCAAGGCTGAGCAGCCGCTTGTCCCGCAAAGGCTCCGGCACCGTCCCCGCCGCGATGCGCAGGGCCAGCGCCTCGGCCACCGCCGTCTTGCCCACCCCCGGCTCGCCGATGAGGGCGGGGTTGTTCTTTGTCCGGCGGGACAGGATCTGGATGACCCGGGACACCTCCCGCTCCCGGCCCACCACCGGATCCAGCCGCCCGGCAATGGCAAGTCGGGTCAGATCTCTTGAAAAACGCTCCGTCAATTTTGCCTCTCCTCCCTCCCGGCCCCGGGCCTTCGGCTCCTCCCGCCGGGCGCACGGCGGCTGCTCCGGCCCGGCGGGGCCCATGGCGTTCGGCTGCCGCGCCGCGTCCTTTTCCGCCCGACGGCGGCCCCGCCGCCAGAAAAATCCCCTGCCATCCATTCGTCTGTTCCTCCCATCCGCCGTGATAACAGTATAATCATGGCAGTTTCCCGCCGGATTTATACCCAGAGAAACCCAGAAAAATTACGGTTGCATTTTTGTCAGCTTATGTTAGAATGAAGGTTGGTTCGAGACATATTTTTATTTGGAGGTGTTACACAATGGCTTACGCGATCAACGATACCTGCATCAGCTGCGGCGCCTGCGAGGGTGCCTGCCCTGTGGGTGCGATCTCTATGGGTGATGATCACATGATGATCGACGCCGGTACCTGCATCGACTGCGGTTCCTGCGCCGGCACCTGCCCCATGGAGGCCATTGCCCCTGCCGAATAAGGCGGAAGGAAACGGAAAAGGTCCTGCCCATTTGTATGGGCAGGACCTTTTTTATTGCTGGGGGCGCTACGCACTTATGCCGGACGGATGACCAGTTCCTTGATCAGGCCCGTTTTCGGGTCGTAGCTCTCGATGGTGGCCACGGCGTGGATGATGATCCCGCCGTAGATGCAGTAGTAGTTGACGGTGCGCTCGTCCACGATGACGGGGTCCTTCACGGACAGGCCGCCGAGGACGAACTTGTTGTGATAAAACATATCGACGGCCCGCTTGCCGTAGATATAGAAGTTCTCCTCGCCCGTCCCGGCGGGGCAGTAATCAAAGAGGCGGCACTGCTCGGCAAAGCACTCGGAAAGCGCCTTGTAGTCCTTGCTCTCCATGGCGCGGCTGAAATCTGCGATCATCATAGCTCTTCGTCCTCCTCTCAATAGACCTTCTCGGAGTGGAGCAGCGCGTCTGTGCCGCCGTCCACAAAAAGCACCACGCCGTTGATGCCGTGGGCCTCGGGAGAGGCCAGAAAGGCGATGGCGTTGGCGATGTCCACCGGGTCCATGAGTGCGCTGTCCGCGCCGTAGTTGGTAGGCACGGGCAGAGCCTCCACCGCCGCCTTGTGAATGGGCGGAAGGGCGTCGGTCATGGCGGTGCGGACGTTGCCGGGAGCCACCGCGTTGAGCCGGACGCCGTGAGCGCCCCAGTCGGCGGACATACGGCGGGCCCAGCGGGCCAGCGCGTACTTGGTGGCGGCATAGTACTTGTTGCCGGTCTTGGGGTCGGCGTCCCGGACCAGATTCAGGATGCGCTCCTCGTCGGCCTGATTGTTGAGCAGGCCCACCACGTCCATGCGGGCGTCGCCGTGGGCGATGGAGTTGGAGGAGGTGACGACGCAGCTGCCGCCCTTTTTCTCCAGCAGGTCGAACACGCCCTGCGCGATGTTGATGGCCCCGAAATAGTTAAGCGAGATGATGAGCGGGATGTTGCCGCAGCCGCCGGACACACCGGCGTTGCAGATCATGGCGTCCAGCCCGTCGGGGCACAGCTCGTGGAGCTTGCGGACGACCTCCTTCCGCCCCTCGGGGGTGGCAAGGTCCGCGCTGATGTCGCCGCCCTTGACGTCGATGTTGATCACTTCGTTGCCCTTTTCCTTCAGAATTTCCACCGTTCTTGCTCCGATGCCGCTGGAGCCGCCGGTGACAGCATAAATGCCCATATAAAAACCTCCTGTTCAGGTTCTGATTTAGCCAGCAAACACAGTATATTTCATTCAGAACTTTTTGTAAAGAAAAGTTTTATTTTTAACAATATTCCGCTATTTTTAGGTCTATTTGATTGTTATTTAACAAACTAACACGCCCCGTGTCCGGCGAGAATTTCCGCCCTTTGGGCCGCTCCTTTCTCATAAAAAAAGCGCGCACCGCAATACTTTGCGGCGCGCACTCTGTTCGGGCCTTCGCTGATTCAGATCTCTTTTTGATAGCCGGAGGGACCCGACGCATAGAGGTCGTTCCCCCGGCTGTCGATGGCAACAGTGATTGCAAAATCCTTCACTGTCATTTTTTTCACAGACTCACAGCCCAAATCGTCGAAGGCGATGACCTCCGCCGTCTCGATGTGCTTGGCGATGAGCGCCCCCGCGCCGCCCACGGCGGCGAAGTAGCACGCGCCGTTGCGGACGATGGCGTCCACCACCGCGGGAGCCCGGCCGCCCTTGCCGATCATGGCCGTCAGGCCCAGATCCAGCAGCCGGGGGGCGAAGCCATCCATCCGGCTGGACGTGGTGGGGCCGCAGGCCCCCACCGCCATTCCCTGCTGGCCCGGCGTCGGTCCGGCGTAATAAATAATGGAGCCTTTCAGTGGGAACGGCGGCTCTTTCCCCGCATCCAGCAGCTCGAAAATGCGCTTGTGGGCGGCATCCCGGGCGGTGTAGATGGTGCCGGACAGGATGACCCGGTCTCCGGCCTCCAGCTCGCCCACACGGGCGGCCAGCTCGTCGGTGGTCATGGTGAGGGTGCGGCTCATTCCAGCTCCCCCCATTCCTTCAGGCGCTGGACGGCCTCGGAGCCGTCCTTCATGCCGTCCGCCAGCGTGCCCACGGACTTGAGCTGGCTGTCCAGCCCGTCCACCGCCTGCCGCAGCCGGTCGTACTGGCCCAGAATCCCCGTCAGCCACTGGCGGGTCTCGCCCCGGATCTGCTCGGCCTCCACCTGCGCCGCGTCCACGGTGGCCTGTGCCTTTTTGTGAGCGTCCAGCTCCACGGTGGCCACCCGGTCCTTCAGCTCCTCATAGCTTTTCGCCAGCGGCTCCAGCTGCTCCACCTGCGCCTGACGGCGGGACAGCTCCTGCTTGGCCACGCCCAGCTTGCTCTCCGCCTGACTCAGCTCGCCCCGGACCCGGGTCAGCGTCCGGGTGGATTCCTCCAGCGACGCCCGGACCTGCGCCTCCTGCGCGTCCAGCGTGCCCTTTTCGTTCTGGAGCCCCGCCAGCGTGGCGGACAGCTCGTCCCGCTCGGCGCGGAGCTTTTCCAGCTCCTCCTCCAGTGCGGCCACCTGCCTGCGGTGTTCGGCGTCCGTCCCCTCGATGTAGTTCATCACGTCCCGGCGGTTGAAGCCGCCCAGCGTGGTGCGGAATTTATGGAGCACCCGTCCCATCCGTCATCGCCCTCCTGTCGAGCTGCAAATATTCTGTCGAAAGTGTACCACACTTCCGGCCCGGTTACAATCCCTTTTCCCCGGTGAGCAGCCCCAGCAGCGGCTCAAAGTCCACGCCCTCCCGCCGGGGGTAGTCCTGGGCCAGCGTCCGCCGGGCGCAAGCGGAGACGAACCGGGCGGCCCGGCCTGCGGCGTCGGTGAGCTCCGCCCCCCTCACCAGCGCGCCGGTGAGGACGGAGGCAAAGATGTCGCCGGTGCCGTGGTACTCGCCCTCCACCCGCTCCGCCATGGCAAGGCCGGCGGTCCCGGTGCGGCAGTCATAGCAGGCCGCGCCCACCTGTCCCGGGCCGCCGGACACGCCGGTGAGCACCACGCTCCGCCGCCCGTCCGCCGACAGGGCCCGGGCCAGCTCCAGCCCCTCCGCCCCGTCCCCGGTGAGGGAGCCGTAGTCGACGCCCAGCAGGAATGCCGCCTCGGTGAGGTTGGGGGTGATGACGTCGGCGTGATCGCACAGGCTGCCCATGGCGGCGCACAGCTCGTCGGTGTAGGTGGCGTACCGCCGCCCGTGGTCGCCCATCACCGGGTCGGCCACCGCCACGCCGCCCTTCCGTTTTAGGGTGTCCATGGCCAGCGCGGACAGCTCGATCTGCCGGGGCGATGCCATGAAGCCGGTATACACGCCGTCGAAGGTCAGACCCAGCCGCCGCCAGTGAGCGATGGTACCCTCCATCTGCTCCGTCAGATCCACGGACACATAGCCCTCGAAGCCGCCGGTGTGGGTGGACAGGTACGCGGTGAGAATGGGGCAGCACTGCACGCCCATGGCGGACAGAACGGGGCTGACCACCGTCATGGAGCACCGGCCGAAGCCGGACAGATCGTGTATGGCCGCCACCCGAGGCGTGGTGTGCATGGGGATCCCTCCGAAGTAACATGATGTCCCCATTATACGGCCCGCCCCGCCGGGCCGCAAGGGCTTTCCGGCGGGAATCGGGGAAAATTCCCGGATCACGCCCGTGTTTTGGCGAATTTTTCTTTACAAGCCGCCGCGGGATGAGGTATAATGCTTTTTGCATTTGCGGGCGTGGCGGAATTGGTAGGCTCGGCGGATTTAGGTGATGTCACCTCAGTGCAGGTTTTTATTGCCCCATCATTCGCCGTGCTCATTCTTTGGTAAAAGCAGGTTCATCCTGTTTTTTATAGATGCGGGTCAAGCGTTATGCTCCGCCTCGGCTCCCTCACCGTGTAAAAATCAGAGGAGAATAAAATAGCGGCAGGTAGTTCTGCCGCTCATATTTGCGGGCATGATGGAATTGGTAGACATGCGAGATTTAGGTTCTCGTGCAGTGATGCGTTGGGGTTCGAGTCCCCATGCCCGCACCAGAATGAACGACCCCACTCAATTCGAACAAGTCGATGAGACTTGCGAATTTGGTGGGGCTGTTTTATACTCTGAAAGCCTTGGCATAACAGCGTTTTTTGAAAATGCTGTGCCAAGTAAATATGAGACACAAAAACTCAAACAGCTTCAATTTGGCATAGAAAACGAAAAAATCAGGCAGTTCGAACACGAATGTCTCATTCGGCTTTTTCAATGGAGTTTTCTTCCACCTGGCAAGGCGTTAGATTTTTCAGTGTGCGATGAGGCCTTTGGGTGTTATAAGACTCAATATAGGAAGCGACACTTGCTTGAAATTTGCCAGAACGCATCTTTTCTGTCAACACCCGACAAAAATGACCGCTGTAAGCCGTTTTTCGATGGTTTGGTACAAAATAAGCATAGCACCCGAAGCGTATAGG
>CAKUPH010000033.1 GCA_934675115.1 uncultured Oscillospiraceae bacterium
CCATTGATTTGATTCAGATCGCCGGAAGTGAATTCCGCCGATTTCAAGGTTTTGCTGCGCAAAACGCTTGTACGGCGCGTCTGCGCCGGGGCCGCTTCGCGGCCCGCGAGGGCGGCATAAAAAATCCCCCCGGCAGGGCCGGGGGGACGGTGGTTTGTGAGATTTTACTTGATAGCGGTGTTCTCTTTCAGCATAACGTCGTGCGCGCCGCCCTCGACGATGGAGGTGGCGGATACCAGCGTGAGCTTGGCCTTCTTCTGGAGCTCGGGGATGGTGAGCGCGCCGCAGTTGCACATGGTGGAGCGCACCTTGCTCAGGGTCAGGCCCACGTTGTCCTTCAGGCTGCCGGCGTAAGGCACGTAGGAGTCCACGCCCTCCTCGAAGGACAGCTTCTTGTCGCCGCCCAGATCGTACCGCTGCCAGTTGCGGGCGCGGGCGGAGCCTTCGCCCCAGTACTCCTTCATATAGCTGCCGTTGATGCGGACCTTGTTGGAGGGGGACTCGTCGAACCGGGCGAAATAGCGGCCCAGCATGATGAAGTCCGCGCCCATGGCCAGCGCCAGCGTCACATGGTAGTCGTGAACGGTGCCGCCGTCGGAGCAGACGGGGATATACACGCCGGTCTCCTCGAAGTAGCGGTCCCGCTCCTCGCATACGTCGATGAGGGAGGTGGCCTGTCCGCGGCCGATGCCCTTCTGCTCACGGGTGATGCAGATGGAGCCGCCGCCGATGCCCACCTTGATGAAGTCGGCGCCGCACTCGGCCAGGAAGCGGAAGCCCTCGCTGTCCACCACGTTGCCCGCGCCCACCTTCACGGTGTCGCCGTAGTGGTCGCGGATCCACTTGAGGGTGATCTTCTGCCACTCGGAGAAGCCCTCGGAGGAGTCGATGCACAGCACGTCGGCCCCGGCCTCGATGAGGGCGGGCACCCGCTCGGCGTAGTCGCGGGTGTTGATGCCCGCGCCCACCACGTAGCGCTTCTGGCTGTCCAGCAGCTCCAGCGGGCTGGCCTTGTGGGCGTCGTAGTCCTTGCGGAACACCATATACATCAGGCGGCCGTCGTCATCCAGAATGGGCAGGGAGTTGATCTTGTTCTCCCAGATGATGTCGTTGGCCTCTTTCAGGGTGGTGCTGGCGGGGGCGGTCACCAGCTTGTCGATGGGGGTCATGAAGTCCCGGACCTTCTCGCTGCCGTCCATGCGGCTGACGCGATAGTCGCGGCTGGCCACGATGCCCACCAGCTTGCCGGTGGAGGTGCCGTCCTCGGTGACGGCCACGGTGGAGTGGCCGGTCTTTTCCTTCAGGGCCAGAATGTCGTCCAGCGTGGCGTCGGGGCTGATGTTGGAGTCGGACACCACGAAGCCGGCCTTGTAGCTTTTGACCCGGGCCACCATGGCGGCCTGACTCTCGATGGACTGGGAGCCGTAGATGAAGGCCACGCCGCCCTCCTTTGCCAGCGCGATGGCCAGCTTGTCGTCGGACACGGCCTGCATGATGGCGGAGACCATGGGGATATTCATGGACAGGGGGGGCTCCTCCCCCTTGCGGTACTTCACCAGCGGGGTCTTGAGGCTGACGTTGGCGGGGCTGCACTCGCAGCTGGAATAGCCGGGGACCAGCAGATACTCGCTGAAGGTGCGGGACGGCTCACTGAAAATATGTGCCATGAATAGATTCCTCCCTGAATATTTCAAAATATGATTAGAGAGATTGTACCACACCGGCGGACAAAATAAAACCCCTCGCCGGGAGAGAATCTTTCACAAATTCGCTCCCGTTCCATCCTTGGAATTTGCCAGTTCGGAGATTTCCCGCCATACCGGCGGAAACCGCCCCGCCGGGGACGGCTTTTCCCGGGTTTTCCGTGACAAGCGGACAAATCCATGCTATAATACCGGCACATGACAAAGATTTTGTTACTTTGATAATAAGGCGTGATGACCATATGAAACCCACCAATGCCCACCGCGACCGCAGCCGGGAGCCAAGCTACCCCGTGACGGAGGATACCACGCTGCTGCCCTTCCTGCTGGACGCCCTCAAGGGCAAGAGCCGCAACAACGTCAAATCCCTCCTGTCCCGGAAGCTGGTGACGGTGGACGGACACCCCGTGAGCCGGTTCGACACCCCGCTGGCCCCCGGCCAGACTGTGTCCATCCTGTCCGTCCCCGCCCCGAAGAGCGACACGCTGCCCTTCCCCATCCTTTTTGAGGACGAGCATCTCATCGTGGTGAACAAGCCCACCAAGCTCCTGAGCGTGGCCAATGAAAAGGAAAAGACCCGCACCGCTTACCACATGGTCACCGACTATGTGAAGAGCCAGCACATCGACAACCGCATTTACGTCCTCCACCGGCTGGATCGGGACACCTCCGGCGTGCTCATGTTCGCCCGGGACCCGGAGACGAAGGAGCTGTTCCAGTCCCGGTGGAACGAGATCGTCACCCGCCGGGGGTACAAGGCACTGGTGGAGGGCACGCCCCGCCCGGAGCGGGACACCATTCGCTCCTATCTGGTGGAGACCAAGACCCACATGATCTTCTCCGGCGACCCTGGCCCCGGGGCTCGGGAGGCCATCACCAACTACGAGGTGGTCAAGACCGGCGGCGGGTACTCTCTGCTGGACATCTCCATCGACACCGGCCGGAAGAACCAGATCCGCGTCCACATGAAGGAGCTGGGCTGCCCCATCGCCGGGGACAAGCAGTACGGCGCCCGCACCAACCCCATCGGGCGGCTGTGCCTGCACGCAAACGAGCTGTCCTTCAACCACCCCGTCACCGGTGAGCCGGTGACCTTCCTCGCCAAAACGCCCCGGGACTTCAACCGGGTGTTCCGGTGATGTATTTCGTATCATAAGAAAAATCAAGAGGCGCGGAGCGGATACGCTCTGCGCCTTTTTGCGTGTTTTTTGTGTTCAAAGTGGCGTGCCCCTCGAGGGCACGTAAAAGCGGCTCATGTCCGCCCCCTCCAGCGTCAGCAGCTTCACCTTTTTGCCGATTCCCCCGGCGTAGCCGGTGAGATTGCCGCCGGCGCCTACCACCCGGTGACAGGGGATGATGATGGAGACCTCGTTATGCCCCACCGCGCCGCCCACAGCCTGGGCGGACATCCGGGGCAGGCCCCGCGGGGCCGCCATCTGCCGGGCAATGTCGCCGTAGGTCACGGTCTGCCCGTAGGGGATTTCCAGCAGGATAGCCCACACCTCCTGCCGGAAGGGAGAGCCGGTGGGGTGGAGGGGCGGGGTGAAGTCCGGCTCCCGGCCGGAAAAGTAGACGTCCAGCCAGCGCTTCGTTTCCGCCAGAATGGGCGTCTCCTGCCGGGTATGCTCCGCCGGGAGTTGATTTGCGAAATATTTCTGCCCGTCGAACCACAGGCCGGTGAGGCCGGTCTCGTCGGCGGCGATCAGAATGCCCCCCAGCGGGGAGTCGTAACGCGCGGTGGATACCATAACTTCGCTCCTTTCCGGGATAGGCGTTTCGTACATTTGTATGATGGTATTATACAGTGAAGTGCCGCGGTGCGCAAGATGCTTCCGCTGAAATACAACTATAATGATGAAAGAACACGGCCGGAACCCAAGCGGTTCCGGCCATGCCCTTTGTGATGTGGATACAGGCGGAGAATTTACAGACAGGCCAGCACGACCGCGCCCAGAATGGTGCTTGCCGCGCCCAGCACCAGCGGGACAGTGAGCTTTTCCTGCTTTCCGAGGAAGATCCGGCTGAGTACCAGCGTGGAAAGCGGCTCCACTGCGGTGAGGGAGTTTGCGATGGAAAGAGGGATCAGCTTCAGCGAAGCGAACAGGAAATTCAGCGCGATGCTGGTGCTCAGGCCGGACAGGGCGTAATCCCGGTCCACGCGGCGGAGAGTCCTCGGCACCATGTTCGGATCGCTCAGCAGAAAGTAGACGGTCAGCACCAGAAAGGCGCTGATGGAGCCGATGAACGCGCCAAAGGCCGACTGCGGGATGGCGGAGACGCCCAGCTTCCGGAACATGTTGCCCATGGCCAGAAACAGGCTGCCCAGCAGGCCGACGAGTACGCCCTTCAATGAGCTTTTGCCCCAGCCTTCGCTGCTTTTTCGGCTGCCCTCCAGTGCGATGAGCAGCACGCCGAACAGCACGGCCGCGATCCCGATCCATTTGACGGGGGCGATGGTCTCGTGCAGCAGGACGATCCCGCACAGCAGGGCGAACATGGGGGTGGACGCCTTGATGACGCCAGCCCGGGACGCACCGAGGAGGGACACGATGTAGAAGAGCATCCCGCGGCCGATCAGACTGTTGAATACGCCGCCGAGGAAGAGATACAGCAGACCCTTTGCCGTGACCGCGGGCAGCTTCATGGCCGGGAGCATAACAAGGAAGATCACAAGGTTGATGACAGTGTTGACCAGGATCGAGCAGTACAGTCCGCCGAGTATCCCTGTTTCGCCCCGCTGCTGGCCCCGCCGGGCGAAGACCATGCCGGCACTCCAGCCGATGGCGTTGACCAGCGCAAAAACTTCTCCCATGAGGCTTTACCTCCTGTCTGACGGAATTATTTGGAGATGACGGTGATTTTGCCGTTGGTAGCGTCCATACGGACGTAGTCGCCGGTGTGGATCTGAGAGATGTCGATCTGGTCCATCATGGGCAGGTCGGCCACGATGGCGCCGATGACGGCCACGCTCTCGCACTCCGCGTTGATGATGCCCAGCGGGCCGACGCCGTTCTTTACCAGATCGTACAGCATGTAGGAGCCGCCGGTGGAGCCCTTGCCGGTGGGATAGACCAGAATCTTGCCCTTCAGACACTGGCCTTCGATCTCGTGCTTGCGCTCGATGACATAGCCGGTCTTGGGATTGACCGTTCCCATAAAGGAGATGGCGTCGTTGGTCACGAGGGCCTCACCCTCTACGTAACCTTCCACGATCCGTCTGCCCTGCAATACCTTTTCTGTGCTCATGGTCATTCCCCCCATTTTCCTTCCACGGCGACCCGGATGCAGTCGCTGGTGCTCAGCAGCACAGGCTGCAGATTCCACAGGCCAGGCGCGTAGTGCGCCATCTTGCCCGAATTGGTGGCGACGGTCTTGTACCCTCTGTCCGTCAGCGTGCAGCACAGGACGGGGCAGGTGTCGCAGATGATCTCGCCGCCGGCCTTGACGATGTCGTCCACAAAGCCCATGCGGTCTGCAAGGTCGCGCACCATGCGGGAGGTGCATACCCACAGGGCGCTTTTGAGCTTCTTGCCGCGCACCAGACCGGCGATCTCCTCAAATTCGTTGATGGAGACATGGGGGCAGCCCAGAACCACGAAGTCGATGGGGCCGGTCTGACTAAACTTCTCGCAGGTCTTGTCATAGGCGGCCTGATCGAAGATGATGGGCTGGATGTCGTCGCTGATGACGGCTTCCTTAGTGGGGGCCTCCGGCGTGAAGCCCACCACGTGGTACAGCGCCACCGCGCCGGCGGAGGCCAGCGCCGCGCCCAGAGCCTTGAACTGCTCCAGCGTGGGGCGCTTTTTGATGCCGGTGAACACGGGCACGTCCTTGCCCGCGATCTTGCCGCCGAAATAGCCCAGAGCGGCAAAGTCCTTGTCGGTTTTCAGCTCCACGTCCACCTGGATCAGGTGGGTGCCTCTGCGGTTCTCGTCCAGATGGTAGCCGTAAGCGGGCACGCGGCCGGTGATGGCGGCGGCCAAGGCGGTGGGGCCGCCCTCGCGGTTGGTGCGGGCGCCGATCACCGAGTTGACGAATGCCACGGCGGAGGATTCGCCCCAGGCGATGTGTTCGCCGAACATGGGGATGTTGCCGTTGAGGTAGGGGGTGCAGCTGCAGGTGCTGATGGCGCCCAGATCCCGGTAAGCCTTGGACAGCTCCAGCTGCTTGTGGGAGAACTCCTCGGGGAAGCCGATCTTCTTCCAGTCCTGCTCGTCAATGCCGATGGTGTTCAGTGTGGTGGGCACGCAGAATTTCGCGTCCTGACTGGCGTCCCGCACATAGCCCAGTCCGGCGTCACCGGCCACGCGGTAGCTCACGCCGGGGGTGTGAACGTTCTTGACCTCGATCATGTGGTCGGCGCCGTAGATCTCGCCCAGCGTCACCAGCACTTTCATGCATTTGCGAACGGTTTCGCCGCGGGCACCGTTCAGCATATCCTGCTCTTCTTGTGTTAGATGCATCATAAGCGTCCTTCTCCAATCTCTGGCTTTTTATCGGTATCGCGTTATTCTTCCACGCGGGTCTGAAGATGGTGGTAGCCCACCTTGGCCCGGGCCTCGCCCACGGGCATACCGGCCCGGACGTTGGCCTCGATCTGGGCCTCCTTCTCGGCGATCTCCTTGGCCACCGCAAGCACCTTTTCCGCCTTAATCTGCGGAACGATGACAACGCCGGTGGCATCGCCCACCACCAGATCGCCCGGTTCGATGCGGACGCCGGAGACGGAGACGGGAACGTTGACCTGATCGACCTCTACGCGGTCCTTGCCGGTGACCATGTAATAGCCCTTGGTGAAGATGTTGTAGTTCAGTTCATGGATACTCGATATTCTCGTAGATGGCCTTGGTGATCTGATAGACGGTCTCCTCGTCCATGTCGGCGCGGCAGACCAGAATGTCCTGTACGCCGATGCTGGTCACGTCCTCGTCGATGCCCTTGTAGGTGCCGCCGGGGATGGTGGCAGCCGCATAGTAGGGATACTTCTCGATGATCTTGTCCAAAATCTCAGGTTCCATGCTGATCAGGGCGATGTCCTTTGTGGCGGCCGCGGTGGAGTTGGCCTCCAACGGGGGAGCGCCGTGGGGGACGTTGACGTCGATGCGGCCGTCGGTCATGGCCTCGCCGCCGTCGGCGTAGGACATATAGCTCAGGTTCATATCATTCATGGTCAGGTCCCAGAAGGGGAGGATCTCTTCGAAGATCAGGGCGCCGCCGCCTCCGGCGGGGCCGATGGAGACCTTCTTGCCCTTCAGATCGGTCATGGATTTGATGTTGGAGGAAGCCAGAGAGGTGAACTGGATCACGCTGAACTGCAGGCCGCAGATGCCCATGATGTCGTAGGACTGGTCATAAGGCTCGGTCCCGTTGATGGCCCGCATGCCGGAGTAGTAGTTGGTCATGCCCAGCTCGGATTCGCCGGTGCCCACCTTGATGGCGTTGGCGGTGGAACCCTGAGAGACCACGTTGTTCACGGTCAGGCCGTCGACGTTGTTGGTCACGATCTCGGCCAAAGCGGAGGCCACGATGTAGTAGGTGCCGCCCAGGCTGGCGCTGACCAGAGAGTAGACCTGCTCGCCGCCGCTGGTGCCAGCAGAGGGCTTGTCAGAGGCGTTGCCGGGGTTGGAGGAAGGCTGCGCTGTGCCGCTGCAGGCGGTAAGGAACAGCATGGTAGAAGCCAGCAGGGCGCATGTAAGACGTTTGGCCACTTTTTTCATCCTTGTATACCTCTTTCTTTGTTTTTTTGAAACTCATTCCGTATGGAACAGAGCTTACCTTGGTCAGGCGGCTGCCGCCAGAGCCTTCTTGTTGCGGAAGTGGATGAGGAGCCACAGGACCGCGATGCCGCAGGTCGCCACAAAGTCCATCCACCACGGCGTATTCAGGAAAATCATGGCGCTGAGTCCGGCGAAGACGACCCGAAGGACCGGGGACAGCTTCTTTCCGCTCAGGAAGCCGCACACGGTAAAGGTCATGCTGATGACCGCGACAGTGGAGAAGAAGATGTCCAGCACGGAGGGCAGTGCCGGGGTGCCGATCATCATGATCGCGGGTTTATACACGACCAGGAAGGGGACGATGTAGCCCGCCAGGCCGAGGGCGAAGGCCGTCCAGCCTGTTTTCATTGGGTCCGCACCGGCGATACCGGCGCCGGCGTAGGCGGAAAGGGCCACGGGCGGGGTGATGGTGGAGATGCATGCAAAGAAGAAAATGAAGAAGTGGGCGGCCAGAGGCTGCACACCCAGCTCAATCATGGCGGGGCTGGTCAGCACGGCCAGAATGACGTAAGCCGCGGAGGTGGGCAGACCCATGCCCATGATGATGGCGGCCAGCATGGTCAGGACCAGCAGGACCAGTAGGTTGCCGCCGGAGAGCTTGATGAGGATGGAAGAGAAACGCAGGCCCAGACCGGTCAGGGAGATGACGCCGGAGATGATGCCGGCGCAGGCGCAGGCGATGGCCACCGCAGCGGCGGAGTAGACGCCGTTCTTGATGGCGTGGACGATCTGCTTCCAGCCCATCCGGGTGGTCTTGCTGACGGACGCGGTGACGATCAGCAGCACAAGGCTCCAGAACACGGACTTGCCGGGGGAGTAGCCGCTCACCAGCGTGAAGATCAGCACGATCAGGGGAATGAGCATGTGGCCGCGCTTTTTCAGCGCGCCCAGAACGGAGGGCAGTTCCTCGGCGGGAAGGCCGATGAGCCCGTTTTTCTGGGCCTCCATATCCAGACAGATAAAGAGGTAGAAATAGTAGAGCAGCGCGGGGATGATAGCGGAGATCGCCACAGTGCCGTAGGGCACGTCGCAGTTGGTGGCGATCATGAAGGCGGCCGCGCCCATGATGGGGGGCATGAACTGGCCGCCGCAGGAGGCCACGGCCTCCACGGCGCCGGCGAAGTGGCCCTTATAGCCGCCGCGCTTCATCAGGGGGATGGTGAACGTACCGGTGCCGACCACGTTGGCCACGGCCGCGCCGGAGATCATGCCGAACAGGCAGCTGCTGACCACGGCAGACTTCGCCGGGCCGCCGCGGTAGCGGCCCACCAGGCCGAAGGCCACGTCGGTGAACAACTCACCGCCGCCGGACTCCTGCAGGAAGGAGCCGAACAGAATAAACAGAATGACATAAGATGCGGAAACGCCGATAGGCATGCCGAAAATGCCGTCAGTGCTGGCGAACAGAGTCCGGACTACCTGATTCAGAGTAAAGTCTTTGCTGGCGAAGATACCGGAGATGTGCCCGCCGAAGAACGCGTACAGCAGGAAGATCACCGATACGATGACAAGGGGAAGGCCGATGGCCCGGCGGGTCAGCTCGAGGACCAGCAGCACCAGGATGATGCCCACGATGGTATCCACGGTATTGATGAAGCCGAAGTTGCGTGCGATCCGGTCCCAGTTAAAGAACAGATAAATGCAGCTTCCGGCCATCAGAATGGCGCAGATAATATCGTAGAAAGGCACCTTGTCGGTGTGGCGCGAAGGGTTAACTCCATAGAGTAAAAAGCCGAGGAAACCGATGTAGGCCCAGTGGAACGCACGGAGCTGAAGCTCCGTCATGGCACCGAAGCCCGCGTTGTATAACTGGAACACTGCGCCGACCACGCAGACGATGGTAGCGATCAGCTCGAGCGTACCGGTCAGATTTCGTTTGGTGACGATGACTTCCTTTTCAGAAGCGTCCGTCTCCTTCTTCTTTTTAAATAAACCCACTCACTTACCCTCCTTTTGAAGGACTTTATTCTGCTTTGTGTCTTGCCGATTGGGGGATTTTGAAGGAAAGGGGATACCGCCGTTACTTCAGCATTTTTTCATACTGAAATTCGTTATCGATCTCCATCATGGATTTGCCGGAACGGACCAGCTCCACCATGGCTTCTTCCTTTTTCAGAAGGCCTTCCGCCTTTTCAAGGATCTCGTCCGCGCGCTCCACGGGGATGACCACGACGCCGCTCCGGTCGCCCATGATAATGTCTCCGGGCCGGACCTGCACGCCGCCGAACTGGATGAGCACGTTGGTGGCCTCCTCCGTGATCCGGCCGCGGGCGGTGGCGACCACCGCGCCCCGGGAATAAACAGGGAAGTCCAGCTCCACATAGTCGTCCACGTCCCGGCAGGCGCCGTCGATGACGACGCCGCTGATGCCCTTTTTCTTGGCGCCGGTGGCCAGCACGCCGCCCCAGCAGGAATCCATGTGCCCACCGTTGTCGACCACCACAACGTCGCCGGGCTTTGCCGCGTCGATGGCGCGGAAGCCAAGGTGATAGGGGGTGGGCTTCGTCTGTCCCGCGGCGGTCATCTTCAGGGTGACGGCCGGGCCAAGGACCTTGCCCATGGTGTGCCAGATCGGGCGGATGCCGTGGGTGGTGCCGTGGATGTGCAGCGCGTCCATGGCGTCCGAAAGATTGGTGGTGGAGAGCGCCTCAAACCGCGCTCTGTATTCGGCTGTAAATTCTTTCATGCTCATACCTCGTTTTCCGCGCACAGGACGAATTCGCCGTGCGAACCGCGATAGAAGACCTGACGGTGGCACCAGCTGCCCGAGGTTTCCGGATAGTCCTCCCGGTAATGGGTGCCCCGGCTTTCCTTTCGGGCGAGCTGCGCGGCTGCGAAGATCTGCCCCAGCAGAAGCCGGTTGTAGAGGGATGCCGAAATACCGGGGTGCAGGTACTTCGATGTAAATGCCAGCACCTTCTGCAATCCTTCGCGATTGCGCACCACGGTCAGATTTTCGTAATACATTTTTTCGCTCTCTTCAATGATCTGCCGCTCCTGCTCATCCGTGTCGAGCTTCAGCTCGGTGTGGGGGACCATTTCCGCCGGAGCGGGGGCCGTGGCCGCGTATTCCGCCGCTGCGCGTCCCGCGCGGCAGCCAAAGACCTGCGTGTCCGTCAGATTGTTTCCGCCGGGCCGGTCAGAGCCATGAACGCCGCCGGTGATCTCCCCCGCGGCAAACAGACCTTCTACGCCGGTAAAGCCGTTGCTGTCGATGAGGATGCCGCCGTTGAAGTTCTGCACGGCCATGGTGACCTGAATGGGCTGCTTGGCGCAGTCGATGCCAGCGTGCAGTAGCGTCTGATACGTGATGGGAGCCTTTTCCAGAAGCTCCTCCCGGGAAATATGGGTCACGTCAAAGTAGATCCCGCCCTCGTCGGTGCCGCGGCCGTGGGCAATCTCCTGAAAGATCGCGATGTCCACGTACTTCGCGTCGGTGCGGACGGAAAAGGGGTAGGACATGGCCTTCAGCTCCAGCGCTTCCTCCGGCGTCGTCCCGTTTTTGCAGTAATCCGCCAGAAACTCCCGGCCCTCCCGGTTGGTCAGCTTGGGCAGGAACCGCCACATATGACTGTGGATAATAAAGGTAAGCCCGGGATGGACCACGGCGGGGCCGATCTGGAAAAATTCCATATTGACGAACCGGCAGCCGGCGTCGTAGGCCATGGCCCAGCCGTCGCCGGTCTGGGTGGGCGGGGTGACGTTGACGGAGAAAATGCTGCCGGGGCCGCCGGTGGCAAGAATGACGGCGCGGGCGCTGATGGTAAGCGCGCCGTTCTCGTCCTGACCCCACGCGCCGCAGACCCGGCCCTTCTTGTCCTTGCACAGGCCGTAGAAGGTGGCGTTTTCCAGCAGAGTCACGCCGGCCTTCAGCGCGGCGTCCTTCAGCCGGGAGGTGATCTGCCTTCCGGTGCTGCCGCCGCAGGTCAGCGAGCGGGCCTTTGTGCAGCCGGAGAGCTTCTGCTGCTGGATATGCCCGTTGTGCCTGACAAATGGGACACCCAGATCCTCCAATTCCTGCACACGGTCCGCAGACTCATAGGCCAGAGTCCGGCAGAGGGCTGGATCTCCCAGCCCCCCGCCGGTCTGAAGGGTGTCCTCAAGGTAAATGTCGGGGTTGTCGCCGTCTCCTTCATAATTAAAAGGAGCGTTGATCCCCAGAGCTTCCGAAGCCACCATGTTGGTGCTGCCTCCAGTCTCGTACCGGCCGGTGACAGCCAGGTATACATCCAGTTCAGGATGGGCCCGCTTGGCTTCGTAAGCGGCTCTGGTGCCGGCGGCTCCGCCGCCGATCACCAGAACGCCGCATTCGAGTTCTTTCACTTGCAGGACCTCCTCGTTTGCGTACTTAATGACGAATTACTTCGTGACGCGCTTCTGAGGAGCGGTCATGCTCACGGCGTTGGCCGGGCAGACTTCCATACACATACCGCAGCCGTCGCACTTCTTGGTGTCGATGACGGCGCCGCACTTGGTGAGGGTGATGGCATCATAGAAGCAGCTGCGCTTACAAACGCCGCACTTGGTGCACTTATTGTAGTCCACGGAGGCGTACACGCCCTCGGGCTGACGCTCGACCTCGGCGGTCTTCAGGATGTTGGGCAGAGCGATGCCGCGGATGTCGTCCAGAGAGCTGTAGCCGCGGGCGTCCAGCCAGGCGTTGATGTTCTCGTTCCACTTCTTGGCCACGTCATAGCCCTGGAGCATGATGCCCACGCCGGACTGGACCAGAGAAGCGCCGACCATGGTGTACTTGATGATGTCGCGCCAATCCCACACGCCAAGACCGGCGATGATGGGCACGCTCAGCTTGTTGGCGGCGATGGCGCAGTTCTTGATGCCGTAGCCGATGAAGTAGGGGCCGCCCCAGCCGCCCTGGGCGCCGGGACCGATGGGACGGGCGGTGTTGATATCCAGATCGAAGCCGGAGAAACGGGCGGACAGGTTGATGCACTGTGCGCCGGCTTCCTGACAGGCCAGAGCCACGTCGGCCTGATTGGCGGTCTGGGGAGAGACCTTGACGCTGAAGGGCTTCTTCAGCAGGCCGGAGCAGAGACGGACGATCTCGGCGGTCATATCGACGGCGCCGGCACCCATCTTAACGCCCATGTCGGCGGCGAAGGGGCAGGAGACGTTCAGCTCGACCCAGTCGGCGTTGGTCTCGTTGACGAGGCCGACCATCTCTTCCCACTCGTCCAGCGTGACGCCGGACAGGGAGGCCATGACGATACCCTTATCGCCGACTTCATCCTTGGCGCGGTTGACGTCCTCCATGTACTCCTTATAACCGAAGTGGGAGCACTCTTCCAGAGAGTTCAGGGTGAAAGCGTGAGGCAGCTGCTGGGGGTATCCGGGGTAATTCTTGTAGTCATACAGCTTGAAGCGGGGACGGGGGAAGTTGCGGCCGAGCTTGCCCTTCTCACCGAACAGAGACTTGACGATGACGCCGCCGGAGCCGCCCTCGATGCCCTTCTTGACGCCGATCCAGTCCATAGACGGAGAGGCGGAACCCACGATCACGGGATTGGGGAACTCAACACCACAGACGTTTACCTTCAGATTTGCCATTACCGATTCCTCCTTAAAAATGGTACATATCTCCACAAGCGGTTGGCTTTGTTTGTACACAAAATGCGGCGCGGATTTGGAGATCCTTGTGCAGCTCCTCTTTTTTTGTATACAATGCTTGCACCGTCATAATACTCGAAGTAAAGGCTGAATGCAATAGTGATTTTGAAAATTTTGAGCGATTCTCCAGCTTGAACAGCTTTTATCCATGAAAATTGTGCATTATGCATGATAGCTGGCTAAAAAGCATAAAAGACGACGATTTACTGTTTGTATACAAATGAATTCAAAAAATGTGCTGTGAAAGTATTGACATTCTGAATTGTATACGATAGACTGGGGTGTAGTAAGAGCGTGTTCGATTTAAGATACAGGAGAGAAGGGGTGACTGTGGATTTTGTTTTTACGCAGACGCAGGGGCCTGTTTCCGTGACGCTGGCCGGGTCTGTCCGTGGTGGAGACGGCGTGTTCTGGATGTACGGCGGAGACCGCCCTCACATCGGCGCGGTGCGGGTGTCAGGAGAGGACGGCGGACTTGCGGTGACCTATCCCGGGCACCGGGAGGACGCGCTGACCGACACACTGGCCGGGCAGCTGGAGCAGAGCGGCCTTCTGGGCCATTTCGTCATCTGCGCCGGGGTGCATTATGATGACATCCCGAAGGAGTGGATCCCGGAGATCCTCTCCGCCGGCCGGACGTTGGGTCAGCGGGCGGTCAGCTATCTGAGAGAACGATTGGCGGAACAGGGGTGAGGACATTGGAGAAAAGACGTGTCGTGATCGGGATGACTGGGGCCACTGGCGCGATTTACGGCATCCGGCTGCTGGAACTGCTGCGGGAGCACTCGGACTGCTCCCGACACCTGATCATCAGTCCTTGGGCGGAGGAGACCATCACTTATGAGACTGGCTATACCGTCCCGCAGGTCCGCTCGCTGGCGGACGAGGTGTACGATGTCCGGGATCTGGCCGCCCCAGTCTCCAGCGGATCGTTCCAGACGCTTGGCATGGTCGTGCTGCCGTGCAGCATGAAGACCCTCAGCGCCATTGCCCACGGCTATGACGATAATCTCATTGTCCGGGCGGCGGACGTGACCATCAAGGAGGGGCGGCCGCTGGTCCTCTGCCCGCGGGAGAGCCCGCTGAGCGCGATCCATCTGGAAAACATGCTCAAACTCAGCCGGTTGGGCGTAAAGCTGGTGCCGCCCATGCCCAATTTTTATCAGCATCCCGCCACCATCGATGATCTGGTGCGCTATCAGGTCATCCGGACGCTGGACCAGCTGGGGCTGCATCTGGAGAATGCGGGCCGCTGGGGCGAAGGCGGGGACTATTCCGGAAGCACGATATGAAAAGGGAGTGAGATATATGGAAAAGCGGGGATTGAAGAACATCGCGTATAACTATCTGTTGGAGGAGATTACCTCCTTCCATCTGGCGCCAGGTCAGGCTATTATTGAGCAGGACGTCTCCAACGCGCTCAACATCAGCCGGACGCCGGTCCGGGAGGCATTCAAGCAGCTGGAATCCGAGGGACTGGTCTACCATCTGCCCTCCCGGGGAACCTTTGTGGCCAGCCTGACGGCACAGGATATTGAGGAGATCTTTGAGCTGCGGGAGATCTTCGAGCTGGCCGCCCTGAAAAACACCATCCGCTACGCCACGGACGAGGAGATCCAGACGGTGAAGAAGGATCTGGTGGGTCTGCGCAAACGGGACGGCGGCGATGAGGATTTTTCGCCTGAGGACGCGTTTTATCGCTCCGACCGGGAGCTGCATTCGCTCATTATGAAGTATTGCAGAAACTCCCGGATGGCGAAATTTTACGAGACCCTCGAGATCCAGCTGGAGCAGTCCCGCCGCCTGTCCGCCATGGCGCCCCAGCGGCTCAAGAAGTCCCGTCAGGAGCATCTGGACATCATCTACGCGCTGGAGGCCCGGGATTTCGTCAACGCCACCCGGTATTTGTCCGTCCATCTCCAGAACATCAAGGAGAACACCCTGAATGTTTACCGGAACAAGCTCAACTGACGTTCCGGGCCGGGAATAAAACAAAAGAGGGGCCGCCGGCATTGCCGGCGGCTCCTCCTTGATAGGGCCAAATCATAACAGCCTCCGGCTTAACCGGAGGCTGTTATGATTTATGGGAGGGTTACAGGTCGCGGTCGTCTGCGGCGTCCTCCCGCTGGGGCGCGAAAAACCGCGCCTGCGCGTGGGCGAAGCGGTCGTTGAACCGCTCCGCCGCCTGAATGCTCATCGCGTCGTCTGGACGCATCATGTCAAAGGCGTGCACGTCCGTGCGGTAAACGTCCAGCTCCGCCGGGACGCCCGCGGCCCGGAGCTGCTCGAAATAGCGGACGGTCTCGGCGTAAAACGGCTCGCCGTCGCCCACGAAGCTGTACGCCGGGGGCAGTCCGGCAAAATCCGTCAGTCGTGCCGGGGCGGCATAGGGGGACAGCTTCGCCCGGTCCGTTCCCCGCAGATACATCCGCCACGCGAAGTGGTTCCGTCGGGTGTTCCAGACCTTTCCGTGGTTGTCCCGGGAACTCTCGGTGTCCCGGTCGTCCAGCATGGGGTAGAGGGGCATCTGGAAGGCCACGTTCACCGTCCCCTCGTCCCGCGCCCGGATGCAGACGGCGGCGCACAGCCCGCCCCCGGCGCTCTCGCCGCCCACCATGAGCTGGTCGCTCCGGACGCCGAGAGACCCGGCGTTTTCCTTGAGGTAAAGGAGCGCCGCGTAGCAGTCGTCCATGGCGGCGGGGTAGGGGGCCAGCTCCGCCAGACGGTACCCCGGAGACAGCACCACCGCGCCGAAGCGCTTCACCAGCTCCACCGCCCGGGACATGTGGACCATTTCCTTCATGCCCGCGATGTACCCGCCGCCGTGGATCCATAAAATGCCTGCGGCATTCACAGGTGCGTTTTTCGGCGAGAGCGCCAGCGCCGGAATGCCGCCGTGGGGCGTCGGGACGCGGAGCTTCCGGACGCGGACGCCGGGGTCAGGTCTCATGGAGCGCATCAGCGGCCCCCATTCCCGGCGGCCGGTTCTTCGGGGAGCCGGGAAAATTCCTCGTTATGCACCAGCCCGCCATCCGCCCAGAACCAGACAAGGCTGGCGGTGCTGCCGTCGGCAAAGGGAAATTCCGCGATCAGCGATAGCCCAAGGGTCAGCGCCGCGCCCAGAATGAGAATTTTCTTTTTCATGGTATGCTCCTTTGTTATGTTCAGGACTGCGTCAGATCGAGATTCATCAGGTCGAAATCAATGTTCTCCCCGTTGATCTTGAAAAACGCCGGGAAGGTACACAGCTTCCGGAAGCCGTACTTCTCGTACAGCCGGATGGCGCGGGCGTTGTCGGCCCGGACCTCAAGGTTCAGCTGCTCGAAGTTGTTTTCCCGCGCGAAGGCGAGGATGACCTCCATCAGGGCGGAGGCTGCGCCGCAGCCCCACCACGCCTTTTTCATGCTGATGCCGAACACCCCGCGGTGGGCCATGCGATTGGGTCTGCGGTTCAGGCTGGCCGTGCCGATGATCTCGCCGTTGACCTTGGCCAGATACTGCGCGTTGTCCGAAGAGCCGCTCTGGGCGCGGAGGTAGGCTTCCTCCTCCTCCCGGCTCAGGGGCACGCCCTCCGGGCCGAAGCTGAGGTTGTCCGTCTCTCCGCCGATGACCTTCAGGTATTCCAGCTGCGCGGCGGCATCCTCGGGCCGCGCGCGCTCAATGACAAACGGGGGTTTTTCCATATCCTTTTTCCTCCTTGTTGATGTTCTTGGGTGCTTTTGCGGAGGTGACCGCCCGGCGGCGTTGAGCCGCCGGGCGGCCTTGGTCATTTCAGAGTTCCGTCGCCGCCCATGAGGGCTGTCATTTCCTCGATGCGCTCCAGCGGGAACGGAGGCTCACACAGCGGCTTCATGGCAATGCTCATGAGCTTCATGGGGTTGTCGTCCGCCGCCACACGGTTGGAGCTGAGGGCCCCGCAGCGCTTGCAGCGGTGGATGACGGCCCACTCGCCGCCCCGGCGCACCCAGACGGCGATGGGCTCCATGATGCCGCCGCAGTCCGATGCCCGGTCGCCGGGCTCGATATCCACATGCAGGCTGGAAAGGCAGTTGGGACAGTGGTTGCGGTGGCCGCTGCCCGCGTTTTCCGGGGTGCACAGCCGGCCGCAGACCTTGCAGGTGAAGCTGTCATGGCAGGCGTGCGTCTTATAGTAACCCTTTTCAAAGGCTTTGCGTTTGTTTTCGCGGTTCATGTTAAGTCCTCCTGAAGATGTGTGGTCTGTTCTTCGGGAGGAGCGGCGTGTGATAAATTTGCCGGACCTCCCGGTTAGACCACACGCTCCAGTGATAAAGTGATAAGCTTCAAACAGTTCTCCTTAAAATTAATGAAATTTTGAATGATTTTGTCAGGCTTCGGGGGTTTTACTGTGGACCATGCGGAAGAAGAGCCGGACATGGCGGCTGAGCCGTTCCAGACATTCGCCCTCCCGCTCCGGCTGGCGGTCGCACACCCCGATGAGGGTCAGCACCGGGGCCACGTACATCATGGCCAGCGCGTCGGGGTTCTCCGCCCTGATCTCTCCGGCGGCGATGAGGGCCCGGAAAATTCCGGCGTGGTAGCTCAGAATGCGCTCCACGTAGCGCCGGGAGTACAGCGCCGCCAGCTCCGGCGAGCGGAACTGCTCGATGGTCATCATGCGGCGGAAACGGCTGATGCGCTCGTTGTGTAGGGAGTACTCGAAGATCTGCCGCACCTTGCCGAACAGGGCGTCCTCGGTGATCTCCGTGAAAACGGGAATGTCCTGAGTCACGTTCTGCACGTGGATGTCGATCTTGCCGGTGTCCGCCTCGTACTGCGCCGCCGTGGACTCCACGATGGCGTCGAAAATGGCCTGCTTGCTGGGAAAGTGGTTGTAGAGGGACGGCGCCTTGATGCCCACCGCCCGGGCGATTTCCCCCACGCTGACGGAGTCGTAGCCCTGCGTCGAGAACAGCTCCAGCGCTTTGTCCAGAATCTTCTGCTTTGTGTCTTCCTGTTTCATCCGCGCACCGCCTTGTCGAGCTAACTAATATTAGTTAGCGATATGATAGCGCAGACAGAAGCGTTTGTCAAGCGGGAACTGAACGGCCCGACCCGCTCCGGGCAGCCGTGGATGGAGATCATCTGGAAAAACTTGAAGAAACCAGTTGATTCCGCCGCGGTTTTCCACTACACTGTTCTCATCAAGGGTATCATAATGCATGGCAGGGAGGAGCGCATATGGAATACATCATTTGGGGGACCGTATTTACGATTGCGGCGGCGGTGCTGGTGTGGCTCGGCGTCCGCCGGCGGCAGAGCGTAAAAAAGGGCTACGAGCGCGACGTGAAGAAGTACACGGCCAGCACCATGATGAAGGTGGTGTGGATCGACGAGTCGGAGGTGGAACGGTGGGAAGATCGGGAGGACGGCTCCAGCGTGCTGACCCGAGAAACGTTCTATCTGCCGACCTATGAGTACACGGTGGACGGCAGGACCTACCGCTACTTCAGCCGCCAGTCCCTTTCCAGTAAGAAGGAACTGGGCCGCCAGGTTCCGGGCTATTACGACCCGTCGAACCCGGAGGACATCACGGAAAACCGGATCAGGAAGCCGATCTTCGGCGGGTTCGGATTTTTCCTCTTGGCCGCGTTCATGCTGTTTTTCGCCGTCAATACCTTTGCGGGCAACGTCTCCATTTCCTGAAATCCGGCACGCGGAGCCGCCGCGGATGTCCGCGGCGGCTTTCAGTTTGCCCGAAGGCGCGGATTTCTGTTGTCCTGCCGCCGGGACTATGGTAGTATTGAGGCAGAAAATGTTCAGGTGGTGATAACATGCCCCTTGAGATCGTGCGCAATGACATCACAAAAATGGCGGTGGACGCCATCGTCAACGCGGCCAACGAGTCCCTGCTGGGCGGGGGCGGCGTGGACGGCAGCATCCACCGGGCTGCGGGGCCGGAGCTGCTGGCCGAGTGCCGGACGCTGGGCGGCTGTAAGACCGGCGACGCCAGGATCACAAAGGCCTACCGCCTGCCCTGCAAATACGTGCTCCACACCGTCGGCCCGGTGTGGAGCGGCGGTAAGTGCGGCGAGCGGGAGCAGCTTATTTCCTGCTACCGGACGAGCCTCGCGTTGGCAAAGGAACACGGCTGCGAGACCGTGGCCTTCCCGCTGATCTCCTCCGGCGCCTTCGGCTACCCCAAGGATCAGGCGCTCCGCGTCGCGGTGGATACCATTAGCGGATTCCTGATGGAAAACGACATGACGGTCTACCTCGTCATCTTCGACCGGAAGGCTTACCAGATCAGCGGCAAGCTGTTCGCCGACATCGCCGAGTACATCGACGACCACTATGTGGACGCCCACACCGATGCCCGGCGGGAGCGCCTGCGCCGGATGGGGTCCACGGCGAAGCCGTTCAGCGCCGCCCGGAAAGCCAGTATGCCGGAGTGCATGGCGGCCCCCATGGCCGCTAACGGGCTGGACGATCTGCTGGCCCATCTGGACGCCGGATTTTCGGAGACGCTGCTGAAGCTCATCGACCGCAGCGGCAAAAAGGACTCAGAGGTCTACAAGAAGGCCAACGTGGACCGGAAGCTCTTCTCCAAGATCCGGAACAACCCGGCCTACAAGCCCTCCAAGTCCACGGCCATCGCCTTCGCCATCGCGCTGGAACTGGATCTGGACGAGACCCGGGATCTCATTGCCCGGGCGGGCTATGCCCTCAGCCCCAGCAGCAAATTCGACGTCATCATCGAGTATTTCATCCGGCAGAAAAAGTACGATATCTTTGAGATCAACGAGGCCCTGTTCGCCTTTGATCAGAGTCTGCTGGGGGTGTGAGATGAAAGAAAACCTAAAAGAGCTAGTAACTCCGTGTGGTATAGTGACTATTGTCGATAAAAACAATAATTGCATTCCCTTTACAGTGCGAAAAAACCAATTTGACCATCCATACGAGTTTAAGGATGCACAGGGGAAAATGGTAAAACTGAGTACCGATACAAACTATGAACTAGTGATAAAGACGTCTGATTTGGCAAAAGGCATTGAGCATCGGATTATGTTGAAAGGTGCACGGCTTGAATATGGAGATGCCGATGAGTATGTAGAGTGTGTATCTGGCTGGTTGAATGAATATTGCATCGCCATCGGGACATGGTTGCCAAATGACGATGAAAAATTGCGGCAAGCAGAGGACTACTCTGAAAAAATGGGGTTTTTAAACCGTAACCTTATTGTTGAACCTTCCCAATATGACACAAGTAAGTTTAAGAAATATGATGTTGAAATGTCCGATGATTGTTCGGGCTACTCCTTTTATTTAATTGATGATACGATTTCTGAAATTTCCTTTTCTATTGCATGGATAAAAAGCAATGGCGTTGATGACTTAGAATATGAAAGTGCTGTTCAATATTGGACAATATAGAAGAAAGCACTACTCTATGACGGAGCGGCTGAAAACCGAATAATTGTCGCTTCTCAGGCGACCAAACCCTCCTTCGGGTCCGCTAAAATCAAGGCGTAATCAAACGAAGGAGGGTTTTCCCAATGACAGAACTGGTTTTTATTCTTGACCGCAGCGGCTCCATGTCGGGGCTGGAAAAGGACACCATCGGCGGCTTCAACTCCATGATCGAAAAGCAGAAGCGGGAAGCAGGGGAGGCGTTGGTCTCCACCGTGCTGTTCGACAACGAGAGCGTGGTCATCCACGACCGCCTGCCCCTCAGCAAGGTGCCGCCCATGACGGAGCGGGAGTACTTCACCCGGGGCTGCACGGCGCTGCTGGACGCCGTGGGCGGCGCCATCCACCACATCGGCAACGTTCACAAGTACGCCCGCCGGGAGGACGTGCCGGAGAAGACGATGTTCATCATCACCACCGACGGCTATGAAAACGCCAGCCGCCGCTACGATTACGAGCGTGTGCGCCGCATGATCCAGCGGCAGAAGGAGAGATACGGCTGGGAGTTTTTGTTCCTCGGCGCAAACATCGACGCGGCCAAGGAGGCGGCGCGCTTCGGCATCGGCGCGGATCGCTCGGTGAACTACAAGTGCGACGAGGCTGGCACGGCGCTGAACTACGAGGTCATCAGCGAGGCCGTGTGCAGCGTCCGGGCGGCCCGGCCCCTCAGCGCCGACTGGAAGCGCCGCATTGACGAGGATGTAAATCGGAGAGGACGATAAACAGGTATGTACGGAGCGATCCTGGGCGACATCGTGGGCAGTCCCTACGAGTTCGACTGCAACAATTACAAGGCCAAAGACTTTCCGCTGTTCAGCCGGAATTCCGACTTTACTGACGACACGGTGATGACGCTGGCCGTGGCGAGGGCTCTGCTGGACACCCGGGGGCAGGCCGACGACGTCATCCGGACGGCGCTGGTGACGGAGATGCGGCGGCTGGGCCGCGCCTATCCCGACCGGGGCTACGGCGCGCGGTTTGGTGGCTGGCTGTACGAGGATGACCCGCAGCCATACCACAGCTACGGCAACGGCAGTGCCATGCGGGTATCCTCCGCGGCGTGGCTGGCGGGGGATCTGGCGGAGACGCTGCGTCTGGCGCGGCTCACCGCCGTGGTGACCCACGACCATCCGGAGGGCATCAAGGGCGCACAGGCCACCGCCGCGGCCATCTTTCTCGCCCGCACCGGACACAGCAAGGCGGACATCAAATCGTATGTGGAGCGCGAGCTCGGCTACGATCTCAGCCGTACCTGCGACGAGATCCGCCCGGCCTACCGCCACGTGGAGAGCTGTCAGGAGACGGTGCCTCAGGCCGTCACCGCCTTTCTGGAGAGTGCGGATTTTGAGGATGCCATGCGCACGGCGGTGTCC
>CAKUPH010000034.1 GCA_934675115.1 uncultured Oscillospiraceae bacterium
GCGGTAGCTGCTGTCGTCTCGATAGCCCGGCGTTTCGCGGCTCTGACTGCGGTGGCTGCGCTGGGCCTCCGCCTCCTGCTTGATGTCCGCCACGGGGACGACCCGGGTGGGCTCGTCAAGCATGGCCTCCACCTCACGGGCGTGCTCGGGCACCACGTCCGGATTCTTGCGGAATTCCTCCAGATCGTCCAGCATCTCGTCGGCAGAGGCATAGCGGTCCTCCACCTTGGGGGCCATGGCCTTCAGGGTGATGGCCTCCAGCGCGGGCGGGATACTGGGGTTCAGATCCCGGGGCGGGATGGGGATGGAATTGATGTGCTGGATGGCCACAGAAACGGGGGTTTCCCCCTCGAAGGGCAGACGGCCGGTCAGCATTTCGTACAGCACCACGCCGGCGGAATAGAGGTCGGAGCGGCCGTCGATGTGGCTGCCCCTTGCCTGCTCCGGCGAGATATAGTGGACAGAGCCCAGCGCTTCCTGCGTAAGGGTAGCCTGCGCCGCGCTGGTGATGCGGGCGATGCCGAAATCCGTGACCTTGACGCTGCCGTCCCGGAGCACCAGAATGTTCTGGGGCTTGATGTCCCGGTGGATGATGCCCCGGCTATGGGCATGGCCCAGCGCCCGGACGATTTGGGTGATGAAGTGGAGCGCTTCGCGCCAGTTCAGGGGCGCGCCCCGCTTCTGCATATACTGCTTGAGTGTCATCCCGTCCACAAGCTCCATGACGATATAGTCCAGCCCGTCGGAATGGCTCACGTCGTACACGGTGACGATATTGGTGTGGGAGAGCATGGCGACGGCCTGAGATTCGTCGTGGAAGCGGCGGCGGAACTCCGCGTCGCTGGCAAGCTCCGGCTTGAGGATCTTGACGGCTACCAGACGGTTGAGCCGGTGGCACCGGGCTTTATACACCACGGCCATGCCGCCGGTGCCGATGCACTCCAATATCTCGTATCGGTTATCGAGCATTTTACCTATGTACTGATCCATGGTAAATGTCCTCCTACGTTACAGTTGGGCGATGACGGCCGTCACGTTGTCCGGCGCGCCCCGTTCCAGCGCCAGCCGCAGCAGCCGCTGACAGCAGCCTTCCTTATCGGCGGCCACGACCTCCCGGCGAAGCTCCTCGTCCGTGACGGTGTTGGACAGGCCATCCGAGCACAGCACCAGATAGCCGCCCTGATTTTCCACCTCGAACAGGTCGGCCCGGACGGAGCGATCCACGCCGACGGCCCGGGTGATGAGATTTTTCCGTGGGTGGTTTCTGGCCTCCTCCGGGGTGATCTCACCACGCTCCACCAGATCCTCCACGAGGGAATGATCCCGTGTCACCCGGGTCATGTCGCCGTTCACGATCGCGTAGCACCGGCTGTCGCCCACGTTGACCACATAGAGCTTTTCCGGCGTAATCAGCGCGGCCACCAGCGTGGTGCCCATGCCGCGGTACGCTTCTTCCGCCACGGAAAGCTCATGTACCCGTTCATTTGCCGCCGCCGCCGCGTCCAGCATGACCTGCCCCGGCCCGGCGTCCTGCGTGAAGTTCTGCTTCACGGATGCCACAAACACCTCCGCCGCTGTCCTGCTGGCCACGTTGCCCGCCCGGGCACCGCCCATGCCGTCGCACACGACGGCGAGCGCCGTCTGATCGTCCAGCCGCTCGATAGCGTAGCTGTCCTGATTGTCGCTTCTTACGGCGCCTATGTCCGTAATGCCCCACAGATTCATTGCTCTGTATCCTTTCTGCTCTGGCTGTTCTCCTGCATGTGCTTGCGCCGCAGCTGCCCGCAGGAGGCGTCGATGTCCCCGCCCAGCTTGCGCCGCACCGTTGCGGTGACGCCCTGACTTTCCAGCCGCTGCTGGAACTGGCGCACCCGCCGGCTGGGCTTGAGGGGAGATTCCGCCACGTCGTTCAGGGGGATGAGGTTCACGTGCCCCGGCATTCCCCGGAGTAGCTCTACCAGCCGATCCGCCTGCGCGTCGCCGTCGTTGACGCCGTCGATCATGGCATATTCAAAGGAGATCCGCCGGCCGGTGGTCTCAAAATAGCGCCGGCAGCTATCCATCAGCGTCTCCACTCCCACCGCCCGGTTCACCGGCATCAGCCGGGATCGGGTCTCGTCGTCCGGCGCGTGGAGGGATACACTTAAAGTTAATTGTAACCCCAACTGGGCCAGTTTGTCAATTTTCTTCACAAGGCCGCAGGTGGATACCGAGATATGCCGCATCCCGATGTTCAGCCCATCCGGGTGGTTGACCAGCGTGAGGAACCGCAGGACGTTGTCAAAATTGTCCAGCGGCTCGCCGATGCCCATCATGACGATGTTGGAGATGTCCTCCCCGCTGTCCAGCTGGGTAAAGATCACCTGATCCAATATCTCCGACGCTGTCAGGTCCCGCACCTTACCGCCCAGCGTGGACGCGCAGAATATGCAGCCCATGTTGCACCCGACCTGACAGGATACACACACAGTATTGCCATGCATATAGCGCATCAAAACCGTTTCGATGCAATTTCCGTCCCGGAGCCGCCAGAGGTACTTGATGGTGCCGTCCAGCTTGGAGACCTGCTTGCGCTCCGCCGCCGGAGCGGTGATATAGCATTCCTCCGCAAGCTTTGCCCGCAGGGGCTTTGCAAGATTGCTCATTTCGTCAAAGGAGGTGACGCCCCGCTGAAGCCACTGAAAAATCTGCTTTGCCCGGAAGGCGGGCTGGCCCAGCTCCTTCATATAGACGCTCAGCTCTTCCGGCGTCATGGATTTGATGTCTCTCACCGCATGTTCACCTGCTTTTTCTCAGCTTTGCCATAAAAAATCCGTCCGTTCCATGGATGTGCGGCCAGAGGGTCAGCATCCCGCCGGTCCCGCCGATCCCCGACAGCGTGAAGGGTTCCAGAGCAAACTCCGGATGCGTTTCCAGAAATTCTGACACGATGTCCTCGTTTTCCCGCCGCAGCAGCGTGCAGGTGGAGTACAGAAGCACGCCGCCCGGCTTCACGTAGCGGCAGCAGTTGTTCAGGATCGCCGCCTGTACTCGCGGCAGACCGGCCAGCGGCTCCGGATCCTTATATCTTATGTCCGGCTTTTTCCGGATGATGCCCAATCCGGAACATGGAACATCCGTAATGACTGTGTCGAAGGCGTTTTCCCACTCCGGCCGGAACTGCATTCCGTTCTGAAGCTCCGCCGTGACGTTGGAAATGCCCAGCCGCCCGCAGCCCGCTTCAATGAGCTTCAGCTTGTGGGGGTGGATGTCGCAGGAGACGATCCGGCCCTCGCCATTCATCAGGGACGCCGCCGCAAAGGTCTTGCCCCCGGGAGCGGCGCAGCAGTCCAGCACGCTCTGCCCTGGCTCCGGAGCCGCCGCCATGACGGACAGCTTTGCCGCCGCGTCCTGAATGTAAAACCAGCCCTGCTGATAGGCCGTCAGCCGCTCCAGATCGCCGCTGCCAGAAAGCTCCAGACAGTCAGGCACCCACGGGTGGGGCAGCGCCGTCACCCCCTGCTCCGCCAGCGACTCCCGTGCCTGCTCCGCCGTGGCCCGCAGGCGGTTCACCTGCGCGGTGGTGGGTGGCTGCTCGTTGTCGGCACAAAGCAGCTGCTCCGTCCCCTCCTGCCCCAGTTGTTCGCAAAACAACTCGATCAGCCAGCGGGGATGGCTGTATCGGATGGACATGGTTTCCGCCCAGTCCCCGCCCTGCGGCTGGGGCAGGGTGTCCCGCTCCCGGAGGAACGAGCGCAGAATAGCGTTGACCATGCCGGAGGCCCGGGGATTCCGGCTGTATTTTTTCGTGAGCTTCACCGCTTCGTTGACGGCGGCGCTGTCCGGCACCCGGTCCATCAGCAGCAGCTGGTAGAGGGCCAGCCGCAGACTGCACAGCACCGGGATGTCCAGCTTTTCCAGTCTGGTGTTGGAGTAGCGGCTCAGGTGCCAGTCCAGCAGCAGCTGATTCTGGAGCACGCCGAAGCACAGCCGGGTGGCCAGCGCCGCGTCCCGCCGGTCAAGGCCGCCTGAGCGGATCTCTTTTTTCAGATGTCCGTCCGACCACGCACCCTGCCGCTGGCAGGCGACCAGTGTGCGCAGCGCAGCCTCTCTGGCATTTGCCATGGGCGGCACTCTCCTGTTCTCAGTTTACTTGGATGGGGTGGCCCAGCAGGAACGCCGTGGCCGCCATCCGCTTTTTCCCGTCAGGCTGAAGCTCGTCGATGCGCAGGACCTGTCCATCGCCGCAGGCGATCTTCAGCGCCTTTTTGTCCGCCTGGACCACGGAGCCCGGCGCTTTTCCGGTGCTCTCCCCCGTCAGCGTCGTCTTCCAGATCTTGCACCGCACGCCGTCGATCTCCGCCGTGGCGGACGGCCACGGGGCCAGCCCCCGGACCTGATCGTGGAGCTGCCGCGCCGTCCGGTTCCAGTCCATGGGGGACTGCTCCCGGCTCAGCATGGACGCGTAGCAGGATAGAGAATCGTCCTGCGCCGTCCGCCCCGCCGTCCCAGCGGTCAGCTCCGGCAGCGTGCGCACCAGCAGCTTCGCGCCAATGTCCGCCAGCCGGTCATGGAGGGACTGTGCGTCCTCATTGATGTCAATGTGCGTCTTTTCCTGAGAAATAATATCCCCGGTGTCCAGCCCCTTCGCCATATACATGATGGTGACGCCGGTCTCCTCCTCACCGTCGAGGATGGCCCAGTTGATGGGCGCGGCGCCGCGGTACTTCGGCAGCAGAGACGAGTGGACATTTACGCAGCCCAGCGGCGGCAGCGTCAGGATCTCTTCCGGCAGGATCTTGCCGTAGGCCGCCACCACGATCAGCTCCGGCGCAAGCTCCTTCAAAACCGCCAGCGCTTCCCCATCCCGGAGGGACGCGGGCTGATATACCGGCAGATCAGCTGTCAGCGCATATTCCTTTACAGGTGTTGGCTGGAGCTTCATACCACGGTTTTTCGGCTTATCCGGCTGTGTGAATACGCCGGCGATCTCGTGCCCAGCTTCCACCAGCGCCCTCAAGGAGGGAACAGCGAAATCCGGCGTGCCCATGAAGACCAGTTTCATCGGTTCTGCTCCTCCATGGCTTCCAGCTCTTCGATGGTGTACAGCCGGTCGGCGTGCTCCACAAAGAGGTGGCCGTCCAGATGCTCGATCTCGTGGCAGAAGCAGCGGGCCACGATCTCCTCGCCCTCCATCTCAAAGAAATTTCCGTTCCGGTCCTGGGCGCGGACGGTGGCCTTGTAGGGCCGGGTCACCACGCCGTATTTTCCGGGAACGGACAGGCAGCCCTCAAGGCCGGTCTGCTCGCCCTCGGTGTGGATCAGCTCCGGGTTGACGAGCTCCACCATCTGGTCGTCCGCGTCCACCACGACCACAACCCGGCGCAGAATGCCGATCTGGGGCGCGGCAAGGCCGGCGCCGTTGGCGTCCGCCAGCGTTTCTTTCATGTCGTCCAGCAGAACATGGAGCTTTTCATCGAACTTCTCCACCGGGCGGCAGTGCTTGGCCAGCGAGGGGTCGCCCTGTACCAGAATTTTTCTCAGTGCCATTGTATATTCCTCCTGTCAATCCATGGGGTTTACGTCCGCGAACAGGGACACCCCGCGGTTGTTTTTATCCTTCTGTGCCTGCCGGAGCAGATGTGCGATCAGCTCCCGCAGTTCTTTTTGATTGCGCGCGTACAGCACCAGTCGGTAGCGGTAGCGGTCGTTGACCCGGGCCACCGCCGCCGGAGCCGGGCCCAGCAACCGGTAGCCGATCCTGCTGTACTCCGGCGCGTTCAGCGCGGCGCTCAGCGCGTCCCGCAGGCGCAGGCAGGCCCAGAGCACCGCCGATTCCTCCAGTCCGGAGGCGCTGAGCATGAAAATATCCCCGAAGGGCGGGTAGCCCCGGAGCCGCCGCAGCTGGATCTCCTCCTTGTAAAAGCCGTCGTAATCCTGCCGCGCGGCGCAGCGGATAATCTCGTTGTCCGGCGTATAGGTCTGGATCATGGCGCGGCCAAGCTTTTCGCCCCGGCCCGCCCGTCCGACCACCTGCGTCAGCAGGGAAAACGTCCGCTCCCCCGCCCGGAAATCGTCCACGTACAGAGACTGATCCGCCGAGATCACGCCCACCAGCGTCACATTTTCAAAATCCAGTCCCTTTGCCACCATCTGTGTTCCCACCAGAATGGGGATCTTTTTCTCCCGGAACTGGGTCAGGATCTTTTCGTGGCTGTGGGTGGCGGTCACCGTGTCCGTGTCCATCCGGAGCACCGGTACCGCTGGAAAACGCGCCTTCAGCGCCTCCTCTACCTTCTGCGTCCCGGCCCCCACGAAGCTGAGCAGGCCGCCGCACTGGGGACATTCCCGGGGCAGCGGCTCCGAGTAGCCGCAGTAGTGGCACATGAGCCGGTTGTTGGCGGAGTGGTAGGTCAGATGGACGGAGCACCGGGGACAGGTGGGGCTCTCGCCGCACTCGCCGCAGGTGACCATCCGGCTGGCCCCCCGCCGATTCAGGAACAGGATGGCCTGTCCTCCCCGGCAGATGGTGTCAGACAGGGCCTGCTCCAGCGGGCGGCTCAGGACCGAGCCGTTTCCGGCCTTCAGCTCTTCCTTCATGTCTACCACTGTGACCTCCGGAAGGGCCTTTTCGTTGTATCGCTCTGTCAGCGTAAAGAGGTGATAGCGCCCCTCTCTGGCGTAGTACATGCTCTCCACCGACGGCGTGGCCGAGCCCAGCACCAGCAGCGCGCCGTTTTTCACGCAGCGGTACCGGGCCACGTCCCGGGCGTGGTAGCGGGGCGTCTGCTCCGATTTGTAGCTTGGCTCCTGTTCCTCGTCCAGTACGATCAGGCCCAGATCGGGCAGCGGCGCGAAAATAGCGGACCGTGTACCGATCACCACCCGGGCGTCGCCGCTTCTGGCCCGTTTCCACTCGTCGTACCGTTCCCCCGCGCTCAGCGAACTGTGGAGAATGGCGACCTTCCGGCCAAACCGCGACGTAAACAGCCGCATGAGCTGGGGCGTCAGGGCAATCTCCGGCACCAGCACCAACGCGGTCTTACCCAGCGCCAGCGCGTCAAAGATGAGCTTGATATACACCTGCGTTTTGCCGCTGCCCGTTACGCCGTACAGCAGCGCGCTGGCAGCGGCGTCCTGCTCCAGCAGTGCTTTCAGCCCCTCGTAGGCCGTCTGCTGCTGCGCGTTCAGCGTCACCGGAGCCGCGTCCTCCGCTGCCGGAAGCTCCGGACGGCGGAACACCTCCTGCTTTTCCAGCGTGAGCAGACCTTTTTTCGCCAGCGCCTTGACCGTAGTCCGGGACGCGCCGGTAAAATAGCACAGCTCCTGCACGGAGACCCGGCCGAAGGCGCACAGCTGCTCCATGACGGCGTATTGGAGAGGCGCGCGGCTCCGGTTGGGCGAGATCTGGGCCATGGCATCCTCCGGGGGGACGGCCAGCACAGCCACCTGCTCCGTCTTGTCGCCCACCCCGCGGGCGGCGCTGGTCTCCACACAGATAACCCCCGCCTCCGTCAGCTGGCGGATGGCCGGGTTGGGATCCGAGGTGCCGAAAGCCTCCCGGATCTGCCGCATCTCGGCGCAGCCGGAGTTGGCGAACAGCAGCTCCACCAGCTGCCGCGCTTTAACGGAACGGCCGGCGGCGTCATAGGCCCGCTCCCGGTCCGTGCCGTCCGTCAGCCTGCAGCAGTCCCGCAGGGCAAACCACAGTCCGGCGGGCAGCACCGCTCGGGCCGCGTCGTACACCGTGCAGAAGTACTGCTCCCGCATCCAGAGGGACAGCCGGAGCAGTTCCGGCGTGAACACGGGTACGTCGTCCAGTAAAGCGATAATGCTTTTCAGCTTCTGCGCCGTCTCGGCTTCAGCCACCGCAAGCACGATTCCGTCCGTCCTGCGGTTGCCCGCCCCGAAGGGCACCAGCACCCGCATCCCGGGCTTGGTCTGCGCCCACAACTCCTCCGGAACGAGATAGTCGTAAGGACGGTCGATGGCGTAGGTGGCGGAGGCCACCGCGATTTTTGCCAGACGCTTCACCATGACCCTCCTCTCTGCAACAGACAAGCGGCCAGAACGGCCGCTTGCAGCTTTTTATTCGTCGCTGTCCTCCGCCTTCAGCTCACCGGCCGCAACCTCGCGCACCGCAAGGGTGACAGGCTTTTCCGTCAGCGGGATCCCGCTCTCCTCCGCTTCGCTGGACAGCTTGCGGGCGCGGTTAGCCACCAGATTGACCAGCAGATAGCGGCTGGGGACGTTCTGAAGAAGTTCTTTCATAGGGGGATAGAGCAGCATAATGCTTCACGTTCCTTTCTTATTTCACACAAATAGCTTGTCAGTTTTCACATTCAATGATCTGGCGGGTCAGGTAGCCCCGGTTTTTCACCCGGCAGCCCTCCGCCGTCAGGATGGAGATGATCTCGCTCACGGCGGCGATGACGCTGTCGTTGACCACCAGATAGTCGTACCGGCCGATCTCGCTGCACTCCTCGCGGGCACGCTTCAGCCGCTTGACGATCACGTCCTCCGGGTCGGTGCTGCGGGCCTGAAGCCGGTGGGCCAGCTCCTCCAGCGACGGCGGCAGGATGAAGATGAGCACCGCCTCCGGGCACTTCGCCTTGACGGTGGCCGCGCCCTGAACTTCGATGTCCAGCAGCACGTCCTGCCCCTGATCCAGCCGGTCCCGGATGACCTTCAGGGAGGTGCCGTAATAGTTGCCCACGTACTCGGCGTATTCCAGCAGCTCGTTGTCCCGGATCATCCGCTCAAACTCCGGGCGGGTCACAAAATTGTAGTTGACGCCATCCACCTCGCCCGGCCGCGGCTGCCGCGTGGTAAAGGACACGGAAAAATAGATGTCTTTCCGCTCGCTCAAAAGCTCCGCGATGACGGTGCTCTTTCCCACGCCGGACGGGCCGGACAGCACGATCAGGGTGCCTTTTTTCTTTTTCTGATCGCTCATAAACTCTCGTCCTCCATCTCTCTCTGACTGTCTTTCTGATTTTCGGCTCTGGCCGATAATACGTCAGGCGCGAGAGAGGACAGAATCACATGCCCGCTGTCCATGATGAGGACGGTCTGGGTCTTGCGTCCGTAGCTTGCGTCCACCAGTGTACCCCGGTCCCGGGCCTCCTGGGTAAGCCGCTTGATGGGCGCGGACTCCGGGCTGACCATAGCCACCACCCGCTGGGCGGATACCACGCTGCCGAAGCCGATGTTAAAGAGCTTCATCCTCTCTCACTCCCCTGCTGTTTACTCCAGATTCTGGACCTGCTCCCGGATCTTCTCGATCTCGGCCTTGATGTCCACCACGTAGCGGGCGATCTCAATGTCGCTGCACTTGGAGCCGATGGTGTTGGCCTCCCGGTTGAACTCCTGAATGAGGAAGTCCAGCTTCCGGCCTACGGCGCCGCCCTTGGCCAGCAGCTCCCGCAGCTGGGAGATGTGGCTGCGCAGGCGCACGGTCTCCTCGTCCACGGCGATCTTGTCGGCAAAGATGGCTGCTTCGGTGAGCAGCCGGCTCTCGTCGATCTGGGTGTTCTGGAGCACCTCGGTCATCTTGGCCTCCAACCGGGCCCGGTACTCGCTCACCGTCTGGGGGGAGCGCTCCTCCACCCGGCCCACCAGTGTCTCGATGGCAGCGGCCCGGCTCAGGATGTCCTCCGCCAGCCGCTCACCCTCCTTCGCCCGCATGGCGGCGAAGTCCGCGAGAGCCAGATCCAGCGCCGCGAGGAGCTGCTCCTTCAGCGTGTCCTGATCTTCCTCTTGCTTCTCCACCGTCAGTACGTCGGGGAATCGGGCCAGATCGGTGACGGAATAGCTCTCCGGCGCTTTGCCGCCGCTAAGTTCATGGAGCCGCGCCAGCGCGTCGATATACGCCTTGGCCAGCTCCTCGTTGACGGTGACGGAGACGCCCTCCGCCCCGGCGCCGCTGATGTTCACGAATACGTCCAGCTTGCCGCGGGCCACCGACGCCTGCACCCGGGCTTTCAGCGCGTCCTCCGCGAAAATATAGGCCCGGGGCATCTTCACCGTGCAGTCCAGATAGCGGTTGTTCACCGCGCGGACCTCCACCACGATGGTGCGCCCGTCAAAGGCCGCTTCCCCCCGGCCGTAACCGGTCATGCTCTTGATCAAAACAATCCTTCCCTTCGCCGCGCTCACCGCGCACGTTTATGAATTCTCGACATATATAAGGCGATCAGCTTGGTAAGACCGTAGTCATACACCAGAAAAATCACGTTGCCCGCCAGATACATCACCCACACGGCGGCACTGAGGGCCTCCGGAAGGGAGGCAAGCACGGCAGCCCGCATGGTCAGGTAGATCACCGTCAGGCTGACGTTGAAAAAGGCCAGCTTCAGCAGATACTCCAGCGGAAGGCGGCGCAGCCGCTCGATCAGGCCCTTGACGATGGGGTACAGTCCAAACAGCGCCCCGAACAGCAGAGCCATGAGCTTATCCGGCAGCAGCAGGAACGCCAGAATGGTCACTCCCGCCCAGCAGAGAAACCCGGCGGAAATGCCCACCGCCAGCACCACTGCCACCGGCATCAGTCCGGCTACCGCCGCGATGCCCCAGCTTCCCGTGGGCGAAACGGCGGCGATGAACAGGAAGATCAGTGCCAGCGCCCCGAAGATCGCCGGGAGGACGACCTTCCGCACCCGGGCGCCCGCTTTCATCGGCACCCTCCGCACAGGCAGTTCATGCACATCAGCGTAGTGCAGCAGTCAAGGGAATCACAGCTTGTCCCCACCATATCGGAGCCATGATAGGCGTAGCCGCCCTGCTGCATCATGTTCAGGGCCTGCCGGTACTCCGGATTGTTCGGCTCCATCTGGCAGGCAAGCTCATAATTCTGCCGGGCCTCGTCCAGCCAGCCCCGGCGGTAGGCGATGGCGCCCATCAGGAAATACCACTCGGCGCTCTTGTTCCCGCTGCCCTGCAAAAGCTGCTCCGCCGTGTCCAGATTGCCCATGTTGATATACTGGCGCACCTGCGCGTAAACGGAGGCGTTGGATGAAGAGTAGTTCTGCTGGCTCTGATAGCCGGACTGGTAGCCGTATCCGGACTGATAGCCGGACTGGTACCCGCCGGAGGAGCCGCCGGAGCGGGACTTGGTGATGGCGTCGTAGGCTTCGTTGATCTCCTTCATCTTCTCTTCGGCGAGATCGGCCAGCGGATTATTCTGGTAATTGTCCGGATGGTATTTCCGGGCAAGGTCACGGTATGCCTTTTTGACTTCGTCGTCGCTGGCGCCGGGGTCGACGCCCAGCACGGTATACGGATCTTTCATCTGTTTATCTCCCTGCGTTGTTTCTTCATTTCCTTCCACCGTCCGGACAGCACTGCCTCCTGCACCGCCGGAAGGCCCCGGTACAGCGTATTGATGATGACCGGCTCCCAGGAGCCAAGCTCCATGAGGTTGGCGGCGGATACCGCCATTCTCAGCGAATGGGTCATGGTGGCGGATACATACTCCCGCTGATCCTCCGCCCTTCCGTGAAACCGGGCGTCCAGCGGGTTATAGCGGCTTTTTAGCCTGTCCTCTTTCAGATCGTCCCATGCATCGATGAGGTAGATCCAGCGGCCCACGTGGTACAGCAGCTGAGCCGCTGCCCGCCGGAATACTTCTCCGCCGCCCGCCGGGGCCGCGGCCTGAAGGATCCGTGCAAAGGAATCCGCCGCCCGATCAAGTTCACCGGAGTTTGCCTGCTCCAGTGCGTGGAGCCGGGCAAGGCCCTGTCGGACCTCCCCTGCGAACTGCGGCATTCTCGCTTCCGCCCGCCGGGCGGAGTGTCCGAACACCGCGCTGAGGAACCGCGCGGGCAGGCCAGCGAAAAATTTCTTGTCCTCCACGTCGTCCCGGAGCTTGTACCATGTGAGAATCATGCTGGCGTCCGCCGCTGCGTCCATGGGCGCGCCCGACAGGCACTTCCGCCGCTTTTGCAGCGGATGGACGGGACAGCGGCAGGCACAGGTCTCCCCGCCGCCCCCGGCGGCAAACAGAACGGCCAGAAAGGTGAAATCGTAGTTGAGGGTAAATCGGCTCCAGAAGCCGTGCCGCCGGCCCATGGTGTGGCACAGGCCGCAGTAAGCGCCCCGGTAGGCCTCCTGCTCCGCCTGAGGCAGAGCGTTCAGTGCCGGGCGGACATATCCGAACACGGCTTAACGGGTCAGGGACACGACCACCCGGTACTCCGTGCCCACGATGCCCGCGCTGCCGCCCACGTTGTCCAGATAGACTTTAGCGGTGATGGTATACTGCCCGGAGGAGGGATCGGTGATCTCGGAGAGATCCGCCACCACCCGGATATTTTCGCCGCTGATCTCAGCCAGTGCCTCCGCCGTGCCCCGGACCTCCACGGTGACGGCTTGAGTGACCTTTTCGCTGCGCCAGCCCTCCGGCACATAGATGGCGGAGATGTTGGTGGTCTCGATGCTCCGGGTCTCCACGCCGCTGATGTGGACGGTGACGGTGGCTTCCGTCTGGCCGCTGAGGTTTTCAAGCTCCTCGGCCAGCGGGATGGGCATAGTGAGCACGTCGCCGTCCCGGACGGTGGCGAGGCTGATGTTTTTCAGGATGATCTCCTCAATGGCATCCACATCGCTGCGGGACCCGGCCACGGTAATGGATTCGGGTTTGATGTCAAAGGTCACATTGGCATCTGTGATGCCGCCGCCGGCGGTGGTCTCGATCTTCAGCGGCACCAATTTGGTGGCCCGGATGGGGAACGTAGTATAGACGGTATCGGTGGAGCAGGACACGTCCAGATTTTCCAGTACCGCGCCGCTGTTGCTGATGAACTGATAGGCATAGTCTCCGGCGATGGACTCGGTCAGGTCCGTCCCGTCCACCACCACCTGCGCGTAGGCGATCTGGTTGACCAGCGACGCCTGCCCGCTAACGGACAGCGTCCCCGGCGAGAACTTGAAATCATCCTCTGCGTCTCCCGGCACATAGCCGTCGGCCACGGTGCCGTTGAACACGCCGCGGATCTCAACGGGTACGTCGCTGACGTACTTGACAACGGTGAAGGTGATGTTGGTGGGACTCTGGCTCTCCTGAGACAGGCCGCTGCGCAGCGCCGCGGGATAGGTCACAGTATAGCCCAGCGTGATCTTTCCCTCCGAGGTGACGGAGGATACGTCCACCTTTGCCGTGATGTCGTCCCGGCGCAGCTTGGCGATGGTATTCACCGGTGCGCGGACCCGGACGCTGACTGTGATGTCGTCTTCAAGGATCATCAGGCCGTTGCTCTCCAGAATGTCCTTGCCCTCGAACACCACGGGGATGCCGCTGTACGTCTGGGTGTCCTCATTTCCGTCCCGGGTCACCACGTAAAACCACAGCCCCACCGCGATCACGATGGACAGGATCACATAGAGCGCCTTGCTGTCAAGAATCTTCTTTCCCATTGCCCTTGTCTCCCTTTTTGGTGCGGAACACGTTGGTGAGCCGGGCGGCGGTGGAGGGCTTCTTCTCCTCCACGTCCGGCATCAGTTCATTTTTCAGCAGGCGGCCCAGCGTCTCCGGCGACAGGTGCCGCTTGAGCATCCCGTTGATGGCCACGGAGATGGAGCCCGTCTCCTCGGAGACGATGGCCACCACCGCGTCGGAATTTTCGCTGATGCCGATGCCCGCCCGATGGCGCATACCCAGATCCCGGCTCAGATTGGTGTTGCCGGACAAGGGGAGCATACAGCCCGCGCCCACGATGCGCCCATTGCGGACAATAACGGCCCCATCGTGCAGGGGGGCTTTGTTCCAGAACAGGTTTTTCAGCAGCTCCGCCGACACCGCGGCGTCCAGCGGCGTGCCGGACTTGATGACGTCATCCAGCACAGTCCGGCGCTCAAAGACCATCAGCGCACCGACCTTGTCCTTGGACATGGAGGTGTATGCCTCCACCGTCTCCCGGATGGCCGCCGGAACGTCCTCCGCGGCGGTCTCCGTTACAAAAAACTCCTTGATCCTGCCGCTGCCCATCCGCTCCAGCACCCGGCGGATCTCCGGCTGGAAGATGATGACCAGCGAGAGCAGTCCCAGCTCCACCGCCTTGCTGAAGATGTAGGAGACCACCCGCAGCTTCAGCAGACTGGCGATGCCAAACACCACGAAAATAATGAGAAGGGCTTTCGCCACCTGACCGGACCGGGTCCGGCGGATGAACTGCAGAATATGATAGACCGCATAGGCCACGATGACGATGTCCAGTACGTCGGACAGGCCGATCATTCTAACATAGCCAAACGCATTGCTGATCAGTTGTAGCAAATTGTCTCCCATGGCTCCGCGCTCCCATTGCTCCTGGTTTCAAACTGTCTGATGCGCATAACCGCCCAGTTTCCAGTTTATTAGCATATTATATCGTACCACCGTGTAAAAGGCAAGGATACGGCGGCGAAATTCATATTTTTTTCATTCTTTCCCAATGACAAAGGAGCGCGGCTTTCGCCGCGCCCCTCTTTACTTCAGGATATCCCGCAGCGCCCGGAGGGCACGGTCCACCTCGTCTGTGCTGTTGAAGGCGGAAAAGCTCACCCGCACCGTGCCGCTCTCCTCCGTTCCGGCGGAGCGGTGGGCTAACGGCGCACAGTGCAGTCCCGCCCGGACAGCAATGCCCCGTTTCCCCAACTCCTCGCCGATGATCTCGCAGTCCATCTGCTCTGACCGGAAGGAGCACAGGCCGCTCTGGCTGTCCCCCGCCCCGCGGAACACCTGCACTCCCGGGATCTTTTCCAGACCATCCATCATTCGGCGGCACAGCCGCCGCTCGTGGGATTCGATCGCGGCCAGCCCCCGGCGGCGTACAAAGCGCATCCCCTCGGTCAGCCCCGCCGCGCCGCAGACATTCTGGGTGCCGGCCTCCAGCCGGTCAGGCAGAAAGTCCGGCATTTCCTGCCGGGCGGACAGGCTTCCCGTGCCGCCGCACAGCAGCGGCTCCGGCAGGTCCTCCCCGCACAGTAAAAGCCCCGTCCCCTGCGGGCCGTACAGGCCCTTGTGCCCGGGCATGGCCACATAGGCGGCCCGCAGCGCCTGCATATCCACCGGCAGGACGCCCGCCGACTGGGAAGCGTCCAGCACGAATGGTATCCCCCGCCGGGCGCACATTTGCGCGATGTCCTCTACCGGCAGCACAAAGCCGAACACGTTGGAAACGTGGGTGCAGATCACCGCGTCCGCCCCTTGGGTAAGCTCCCGGGCAAAGGCGTCAAAGGCAGCGTTCCGGTCGAACAGCGGGCTTGCCGCCGCCCGCACCGTCAGGTCCGGTATGGCCGCCAGCGGCCGGGTCACGGCGTTGTGCTCGTAGCCCGAAATGACCGCGCGGCCGCCCGGTTGGAGCAGCGAACGGATGGCAATATTCAGGCCGTGAGTGGCGTTGCTGGTCAGGATCACGTGCTCCGGGTCCGGCACGTTGAACAGCTCCGCCGCCGTCTGGCGGCAGCGGAAGGCCGTCTCCGCCGCCAGCATCCCCGGTCTGTGGCCGCCCCGTCCGGGGCTTACCATGTGGGTCATGGCGTAGGCCGACGCCCGGGCCACCTCCGGCGGCTTCTGCATGGTGGTGGCCGCGCTGTCAAAATAAATCATGGCTCCACCTCGCTGTATTCCCCGCCGGCATCCTGCAAAAATACCCGCTTCGGCCCCAGCCCCTCCCGTTTCAGCACCGTCAGCGCCGAAGCCAGATGGCGCTCCGCGATCTTTACACAGTGGGAACAGCCCTCCCCGGAGACGCTTTTGGGCGCGCGGACGATATAACCGGAGATCCCGGCCCGTTCCAGCGCCCGGGCCGTCCGTTGGGCATAGGTCAGCGAGCGGCACACGATAAGATAATAAACCATGAGATCGACCATTCCTTTCCCATCTGTTCTTCATGGCTCCCGTGGAAAAGGGCGCAAAAAATCAGCCCCTCCCGCAGCATCCTATGCCGTGGAAGGGGCGTTGGTCCGTCGTATTCCGTTATTTTTCCTCCAGCAGCGCCACGGCGTGGGCCGCAATGCCCTCGCCGCTTCCGGTAAAGCCCAAGCCCTCCTCGGTGGTGGCCTTGACGTTCACCCGGCTTTCCGGCACGCCCGCCGCCCGGGCGATGGCTGCCCGCATGGCCGGGATATAGGGGGCCAGCTTGGGCCGCTGGGCCAGAATGGTGGCGTCGATATTCCCCACGGAAAGGCCCTCCGTGCGGAGCATTTCCATGACCTTTTCCAGCAGCAGCATACTGGAAATGTCCTTGTAGGCCGGGTCATTGTCCGGGAAGGCGTGCCCGATATCCCACAGCCCGGCAGCGCCCAGCAGTGCGTCCATCACCGCGTGGACCAGCACATCCGCATCCGAATGGCCCAGCAGGCCGTACTGATAAGGAATCTCCTGCCCGCCCAGAATGAGCTTCCGCCCCTCCACCAGCCGGTGGACGTCATAGCCGTGTCCGATCCTCAATATGCTTCGCTCCCTTCCAGCAGCGCCTCCGCCGTTATAATGTCCTCCGGCGTGGTCAGCTTCAGATTTCTCACGTCGCCCTCGGTGAGCACCACTTTCATGCCCAGCCGCTCCACCGCAGAGCAGTCGTCCGTCAGCTCCGCGCCGTCGTCCAGCGCCTTCTGCAGCGCCGCCCGGATGAGGGACGCCTCAAAGACCTGCGGTGTCTGCACGGCGAACAGGCTGGCCCGGTCCGGGGTGGACTCCACAATGCCCTTCCGGGCCACCTTGATGGTGTCCTTCACCGGCACCGCCGGGGCCGCCGCGCCGGATTCCAGCGCCTGCGCGATGGCGTTTTCGATGACCTCCGTGGTCACGAGGGGCCGGGCGCCGTCGTGGATGGCGATGACCTGCGCGTCCCCGCTTGCTTCCAGCGTTCCAAGGCGCACGGACTCCGTCCGGGTCTTTCCGCCCCGGATGACCTTCGTTACCTTTGTCAGGGCAAATTCCTGACAGAGCTGGCTGAGGGGCACCATCATATCCTCCCGGGTGACGAGGATGATCTCGTCCACGCTGGGTGCGGCCTCCACCGCCTTCAGCGTCCGGACAATCACCGGGATGCCGCCCAGCGTCAGCATGAGCTTATCCGTTCCCATCCGGGTGGACGAACCCGCCGCCACCACCACCGCCGAGCACAGGATACCCGGAGCCTTCTTCTTTTTTCTCCAGAACACAGGCATTACGCCCCTTTCGCGAAAAAGGAGCCGGAACGGCTCCTTTTTACCTTTGTTTAGCTATATTACGCCAGCGCCCGGTTTATGCGCTCTTCCACCACGTCATAGGAAAGATCCTGCGAGAGCACCAGCTCGGAAATGAGGATCTGCTTGGCCGAGTGAAGCATCTTCCGCTCCCCGGTGGAAAGCCCGCGCTCGTCGTCCCGGAGCATCAGTCCCTTCACCACCCGGGCCACCTCAATGAGGTCGCCGCTTTTCAGCCGCAGCATATTCTCGCGGTAGCGGTGATTCCAGTTCTGGGACATATCCACCTCGATGGTGCTCAGCACGTCCATGATCCGGACGGCTTCTTCCCTGTCCATCACCGGGCGCACGCCGATCTCATCGGTGTGGTCCGTGGGGATCATGACCAGCATGCTCCCCGTCGGCAGGCGCATCTGATAATAGTCTCGCTGAACGCCGTTCAACTTACGGCTCACAATGGAGTCGATCACCCCTGCGCCGTGCATGGGATGAACGATCTTGTCTCCAACCTGATACACGATTCCCACCTCCAGAATGAATTTATATAAAATTATACCACTTTTTTGGCGATACACAAGGACTTTCCAAATTTTCTGCGGTTTCCCGCACATTTTCGGCGTTTTTTCCACTGTATCATAACCGCTTTTGACGAAAAGAAAACAAAAAAGCAGACAGCACGGAGGATTCTCCGTACTGCCCGCGTGTTATGGCCGTTTTATGCGCAGAGCAAAAAATCAGCCCTGCCCCTGACCGTAATAGGCGTTCTTGCCATGCTTCCGGTAGTAGTGCTTATCCCGCAGCTCCTGCGGAGCCGGTACGATGCCGGGGTTGATCAGGCGGGCGCGGTACGCCATTTTCGCGACCTCTTCCAGCACCACCGCGTTATGCACGGCTTCCCCCGCGTTTTTCCCCCATGTAAAGGGACCATGGTTTTTGCACAGAACTGCGGGGACCGCAGTCACATCCTTTCCCATGCGCTTGAACTCTTCGACAATCAGAATGCCGGTATTTTTTTCATAGGCATCTTCGATTTCGTCCTTCGTCAGATTGCGGATGCACGGGACCTCGCCATAGATATAGTCCGCGTGGGTGGTCCCATAGCAGGGAATGCTCAACCCCGCCTGCGCCCACGACGTGGCATAGGAAGAATGCGTATGAACGATCCCGCCGATTTGGTGAAACGCCTTGTAAAGCTCCAGATGCGTGGCGGTATCCGAGGAAGGATTGTATCTGCCCTCCACTTTGTTGCCGTCAAGATCGACCAGGACCATGTCGTCCGCCGTCAGTTCGTCATAGGCGACGCCGCTGGGCTTGATGGCGAAAATGCCCCGCTCCCAGTCGATCTCGCTGGCATTGCCCCATGTAAATGTGACAAGGCCGTATCGCGGCAGCAGCATATTGGCCTCGTATACTCTTTGTTTCAGCTCTTCCAGCATATGATTCACTCCATTGCGTCCAAAATTATGCTCATGTTGTCATGCGCAAAGCAGATGTCCTGCTTCCAGCTGCTGCTGCCGACATCCCACATCTCCGTGACATAGCGCCGGACGCCCAGTTCCCATCCCTTTCTGATGACCGCCGGAAAATCAACGTGTCCGGTCAGAAACGGGATCTCTCTGAATTTCCCGGGTACGGTCTCCTTCAGATGGATCGCCACCAGATGGCCCGCGCCGGACTCCATGTCGGAAAGGACGTCTGTGCCGTACAGCTTGGCGGCATTCGTCAGGTTGCCCACATCGGGATAGACCCCCAGATAGGGGCTGTTGATCTGCTTAATATATGTCATGCTCTTGCCCACGGTATTCATGAACTCGGTCTCCATGGTCTCGAACCCGAGCATCACGCCGTGCACCGCCGCTATCTCGACCGCCTTTTTCAGATTTTTGGCAAAATATTTTCTGGTTTCGTCCGTTCCCTCTTCGTAATAAACGTCGTATCCCGCCAGCTGAATGATCCGGATGCCGAGGTCATCGGAAAGCTGTATCGCCTTTTCCATGATCTCCAGACTTTTCCGGCGCACCGCCGGGTCGGTGGCGCCAAAGGGATACTTGCGATGCCCGGACAGGCACATGCTGCGGATGGGGACCCCAATCTCCGCCATCAGTTCCCGCAGCTGGGCCCGCTCTTCTTTTGCCCAGTCCAGCCGCGACAGGCGCTGATCCGATTCGTCGATGCTGATCTCGACAAAATCATAGCCGCATTCCTTCGCGCATTCCAGCTTCTCACGCCAGTTCAAAGACGCCGGCATAGCCTTTTCGTAAAGACCAATATGGTACCGCTTCATTCGCGTCAACCTCCAAGGACTTCGTTATTTCGTGAAGTCAGATCTCAAACTTATCCCAGACCGTATCCAGCGCGTCGCTGATGGCCATATACCGCTCATATTTCTTCCGATAGATCGCCGTTCTCGCCGGATCAGGCTCCGTGCGTCCGGAAACCCACACCATATGACGCGCGGCATCCTTATAATCGGAATACAGGCCGGCCGCAATGGCGGCGGCCATCGCGCATCCCAGCGCACCCAGTTCCTGCGTATCGACGGTCTCGATGGGGTATCCCAGCACGTCGGCAAACATCTGTACCCATACCTTGGAGCGCACGGGTCCGCCCGCCATTCGTATGGCTTTAGGAGGCGTGCGGGACGTGAGCAGCTTTTTGATATGGCGCTTATGGGAGAACGCCACGCCCTCATATACGGCTCTCAGCATATGTGCCGTGTTGTGATAATTCGTCATTCCCACAAACGCGGCCTTCCCCAGCGGATGCGCATTTGAGCCGTACAGGTACGGCAGATAATATACGCTGCATTCCTCCGGCAGAATGCTGTCCACCAGTTTGTTTACATAGCTGTAAACGCTTTCGGTTTCGGGCAGTTCGTCCTTCTTCAGGAGATTTTCTAGGAACCACTCCAGATTCCCCGACGAGGTGGCACTGCTCTCCTCCGCCAGATAGTAGCCCGGGATCGCGAACAGGGAGTTGCGGGCAATATTCCCGTCCATAATGGGTTCCGGCGAAATAAACTCGTTGATGCTCCATGTTCCCGCGATGGTCACCAGCTCTTCCGGGCTGGTGACGTCCGCCGCCACGGCACAGGCGTCAATGTCAAACATACCGCCGGCCACCGGGGTACCCTTCTCCAATCCCGTCAGTTTAGCCGCTTCCCTGCCGACTGTTCCGCACAATTCGTAGGAGTAGCGGATTGGGGACAGCATATCAAACGCTTCGCCGATTTCCAGCTGTTCGAGCATTTCCCGGTCAAAGCGCGCATTTCTGACATCCATCAGTCCGGAGCCGGAGATGTCCGTAGCCTCGCAGTACGCCTCGCCCGTCAGGCGGAAACGGATATAGTCCTTCACGGAAAACACGTACCTGATGTTGCTGTATACATCCGGCAGATTGTCCTTGAACCACGCCAGAAGCGCGATCTGCTGGCAGGGTATAATCTCCTGACACAGCTGGGGATAAAGGGCCTGAAACACGCCGTTTTCATACCACTTTTTCGTGTATTTCCATGCCCGGTTGTCCGTGGAGATAATGCCGTTGTACGCGGGCCGGCCGTCCTTGCCCCACGCGTACAGGCCCTTTCCGTGGCCGCAGACCGCGACGCCCCCGACATCGCTGCCGCGGATGCCGGCCTTCTCCAGCGCTTCGCGGATGCAGGCGCAGTTCACCTGCCAGAGCTCGTCCATGTCCCGTTCGGTATATCCCGGCTTCGGTGTTATGGTGTTCGTGTTGTGCCCGGCGACGGCGATCTCTCTGCCGTTTTCGTCGAAAACAGCCGCCTTGGTTGAGGTCCCTCCGTTATCAAGTCCAATCAGATACATAACGTCACACCTTCCATTTCAAGATCAGGGGTCCGTCAGAATACCGCGTCTGCTCCATAACCGCAATAACCTCGAGCGCAGGCAATGCTTTATTGCCTGCACCCGAGGTAATCACATAACGGCACGCCTGTGGCAGCACTGCTGCGCGATTGCAGGCGCAATCAGATGATTACACGCGCTTCAGAGCGATAATCTGATGCTCGAAGTTCGCGTGGGTGGGGAACAGATACAGATTTCCCTTGCTGTCGGCAACGAGATGGTGCGCGCGCAGGTTGCCGTTGAAGAAGCCGAGCTCGCCGACGATATTGAAGTTCATATCGAAGATCGTCAGGTAGCCGCCACGGCCGACGAAGTAAACATACTGGCCGTCGGTGTCAACGCCGGAAGGCTGGCTCATGTTATGGCTGCAATACGCGAGCACGTTGCCTTCCGTGTCAAAGACATGGATCGCGTCCTTCTCACGGTCGCACACCCAGATCTGGTCCTTCTTATCGACGCAGAGAGAATGCGGGACAAGGAACTTGCCCGGAGTATCGGTGTACGGGTCAAACACGCCCTTGCCGCCCCAGGTCTTCACATAGTTGCCGTCCTTATCGTACTTGTGCACGGCAAAGTTGCCGTATCCGTCCGAGAAGTAGTAGTTGCCCTGCGAGTCAAAGTCCACGTCGGTGGGCTTGTTGAACGGGCCGGTCATCTTCGCGTTCTGATGGACGAGGTACTGTCCGTACG
>CAKUPH010000035.1 GCA_934675115.1 uncultured Oscillospiraceae bacterium
CTGTTCCGCTCCATCCCCTCCATCGAGACCGAGGGCGTCAGCGTGCTGGACGAGTACTACTGGCTCAACAAGGAGGATCCCAACTACTCCCTCTGCCGGGCTACCGTCAACCGGGGTGAGGACGCCCATACCGACGGCAAGTTCGGCCTGTCCGACAAGGGCGCCATGGAGATCATGAAGCTCTTCTTCACCCCCAATGAGGAGCTTCAGGACAAGAAGATCACCGACTTCTTCGACGACGAGGTGCTCAATTCCAACTTCTGGCTCTACTGGCGCACCATGTTCGCCTTTGAGAACTGGCACAGCGCGCTGGAGATGAAGCTCTATATCCAGCGGTATATCCACCACATCGGCGGCCTGCCCGACTTCAAGGCTCTGCGCTTCACCAAGTACAACCAGTATGAGTCCATGATCCTGCCCATGGTGAAATATCTGGAGAGCCACAACGTCCGGTTCCACTACGGCGTGCAGGTCTGCAACGTGGAGTTCGACTGCTCCGACCCCGCCCACAAGGTGGCAAAGCGCATCGACGTCATCCGGGACGGCAAAAACGACGCCATTGAGCTCACCGAAAAGGATCTGGTGTTCATCACCAACGGCGGCTGCGTGGAGAACTCCTCCATGGGCAGCCAGAACGAGCCCGCCCCGTACAACACCGAGCTGAAAGAGGGCGGCGGCTGGGATATGTGGCGGAAGATCGCCGCGCAGGACCCGTTCTTCGGCCATCCGGACAAGTTCTGCTCCGACCCCGAAAAGACCAACTGGATGAGCGCCACCGTGGAGACCCTCGACCAGAAGATCATCCCCTATATCAAGAACATCTGCAAGCGCGACCCCTTCACCGGCAAGGTGGTCACCGGCGGCATCGTCAGCGTGAAGGATTCCAGCTGGCTCATGAGCTGGACCATCAACCGCCAGCCCCAGTTCCGCGAGCAGCCCAAGGATCACTGCCTTGTGTGGGTCTACTCCCTGGTCACCGACAAGCCCGGCGACTTCGTGAAGAAGCCCATGCGTGAGTGTACCGGCAAGGAGATCTGCATGGAGTGGCTGTACCACATCGGCGTGCCCGAGGACCAGATCGAGGAGCTGGCCGCCAACAGCGCCAACACCGTGCCCGTTATGATGCCGTATATCGACGCGTTCTTCATGCCCCGTGCCTACGGCGACCGTCCGGCCGTCGTTCCCGAGGGCAGCGTGAACTTCGCCTTCCTCGGTCAGTTCGCCGAGACGCCCCGGGACACCATCTTCACCACCGAGTACTCCATGCGCACCGGCATGGAGGCCGTCTACACCCTGCTGAACGTGGACCGCGGCGTGCCCGAGGTCTGGGGCAGCGTGTACGATGTGCGCTGCCTGCTGGACGCCACCAACAAGCTCATGGACGGCAAGAAGCTGGAGGACATCAAGCTGCCCTTTGCCGCCGAGATGGCCCTGAAGGCCGGCGTCAAAAAGGTGCAGAGAACCGAGCTGGATGCTCTGCTCCGCCGCTACAATCTCATCTGACCGGTTTCCTTACCTCCTGAAAGGAAGCATCAAAAAACAGGCCGCCCGGAATATCCGGGCGGCCTCAGCCCGTCGAAAAAGGCGAAGCCTTTTCCAACGGAAAAGCTGCACCCCGCGGCAGCGCACGCAATGGCCGCCTATGGTGTCCATTGCGCACGTTTGCGGGGCGAGAAGTGTTTCCTGCCACGCGCATGTCGCGGCAGAAAACGGATCATATTTTTTCGCCGCTGCGGCGGCGAACTCTACGAGGTTTTCCGACACGCTCAACAGGTCACCCGGGCAGCTTTGCCCGGGCGGCCTGTTTTGCTTTTTTAGTGATAAATGCCGTCGAGAATTTCGATGGCCTGGGCCACGGCGTGGTCGTCGCAGTGGTTCAGCACCCGGGCGCCCCACTCCTTCACCGCCGGGGCGCAGTTGGCGGGGGCGAAGGGGATGGCGGACAGGGCCAGCATGGGGATGTCGTTCTGGTTGTCGCCGATGCAGTAGATGTGGCCCAGGTCGATGCCCAGCAGCTCCGCCGCCCGGGCCACCATGGCGCCCTTGTTGCTGTTCTTGGCGGTGAGCTCCAGCAGGTAGCGGTTGGAGAAAATGGCCTCGAACTCGTCCCCCCAGCGGTCCAGCACGAAGGCCTGGATGTCCTTGAGGTACGGCTCGTCCTGCTCCATGATGACCTTGATCCATGGCCGGGGCATATCCTCAATGGCGCACTGGAAGTAGGGCACGCCCACCCGCTTGAGGTGGGTCTCGCTGACGATGTTGCTGTTATAAAGGTAGATGTCCTCGCCGTAGTAGGCCTCGAAGGCCAGCTCGGGAAACCGGGCGCACACCTCGGCCATGCGCTCCGGCGTGTCCGGTGGGAGGAAGGTCTCCACCAGATAGCGGTCCTGCGTGTAGTCGTAAATGGCCGCGCCGTTGGACAGCACCACCGGCGCGTTGAACTCCAGCCGCTCCAGCTCGATCTGGGGCGTGAAGGTGCGGTGGGCCCGGCCGGTGGCGATGGAAAAGCGCCCGCCTTCCTTTATAAAGTAGTGGATGGCGTCGCGGTTTTCCTGTGAGACCTCCAGCCGGTGGTTATACAATGTGTCGTCGTAATCGCTGAAAAACAGCACGCCGTCGAATTTCCCCATAATTTCTCTCCTGATCCTCCCGGCCCGGCGGGGCCGTCCTCTTTTTTTCCTCATTATAATGCCTGACCGCCCCTGCCGCAAGCCGCGGAATGCACAACTTTTGCGCCGGAGGGCGGGAAAAGCTCCCTGTAAAAAATTGGCCCGCGAATTTTGGCAGATGTTCCAAAAGCACAAGCAGGAGTGTGCAATTTCGCCCGTATTGGAAGAAATCCACAGGATATACCGCCCGTTTCACAGTTTGGCAATACTTTGTTCACAAAATAAAAACTTGACGGACGGGCAAAAACAGTGTACTATACCGGTTGTAACTAATTTGTAACTATTATATCAGAATTGTTACTTCTGCCCCGCGGCAGATTTTTGTTTTATATCTCGCGAAAAGGAGTCCTTCGGCATGGATGAATTGCTTCGGCATAACGATCTGCCCTTCGGCAGTGACGATCATAACGACGCTGAGACGGCGAACCATACTTGGAAAGAGAAGCTGACTGCCGCCGCCGGAAAGGTGCGCTCCGCTGTGGCGAAGCACCCGGTGTCCCCCCTGCTGTATGTGGTGGTGCTGGTGCTGGTGGTGGGCGTAGCGGTGTTCCGCTCCGTGTATATTCCCGCCTACGCCGTTCAGGTGGACGGCGTGGAGGTCGGCCTTGTGGCCGACACCGCCGAGGTGGAGGCCGCTGTGTCCAACGTGGAGGACCGGGTGGCCAGCGTGCTGGGCGTCAGCTATGATTACGACGCCGCGGTGACGTACACCCCCGTGTACTCCACCGCCGACGACCTGTCCGACATGCAGGAGATTGAGGATTACCTCTACGACAACGCCGGAGCCATCATGGAGGGCTGGGTGCTCACCGTGGGCGGGCAGGAGATCGGCTGCGCCGCCAGCGAGGAGGACATCCAGAGCCTGCTGGACAAGGTGGCCCAGCCCTACATCACCGAGGATACCAAGGAGTACGGCTTTGTGGAGGAGGTTTCCGTCACCAGCCGTGAGATGGCCTCCGACACGAAGTTCGACCTGGATTCCATCTATAATGCCCTCACCGCCAATTCCATCGAGGAAGCGGTGTACGTGGTGGAAAAGGGCGACACCTTCAGCCGCATCGCCAAGAGTCTTGACATGTCGGTGTCCGACCTGTCCGACCTGAACCCCGACGTGGTCATCGACAAGATCTGGATCGGGCAGGAGCTGGTCATCCAGCAGTCCGTTCCCTATCTGTCCGTCTACACCATCGACAACGAGACCTATGAGCAGCCCATCGAGAGCCCCATTGAGTACACCGAGACCGCCAGCATGTACGTGGGCGAGACCAAGGTCACCGAAGAGGGCGAGGACGGCCTTGCCGAGGTCAACGCCGACGTGACCTACGTCAATGGCTACGAGACGGAGCGGAACGTGCTGACCACCACCGTCCTTCAGGAGCCCACTACCACCTATATGCTCAAGGGCACTACCCCCAAGCCAAAGACCGCGTCCAAGGGCTACTACTCCTGGCCCGTGTCCGGCAAGATATCGTCCCGCTACGGCTACCGCCACGGCGAGTTCCACACCGGCCTTGACATCGCCGTGCCCTATGGCACCACCGTGAAGGCCGCTGACGGCGGCACCGTTACCTACGCCGGATGGAAAGGCAACTACGGCAAGCTGGTCATCATCACCCACGACAACGGCACCCAGACCTATTACGCCCACAACTCCTCCCTGCTGGTCTCCGCCGGGCAGAAGGTGTATCAGGGTCAGGCCGTCGCCAAGGCCGGCTCCACCGGCCGCTCCACCGGCAACCACTGCCACTTCGAGATCCGTATCGGCGGCAAGACCGTCAACCCCCTGAACTACCTCAAGTAACACCCCATCTGTGGATACTGCCGCCCGGGCAAAGTAGCCCGGGCGGCTTTTTGCGCGCCAATGTGGAAGTTTTCCGCAGACTGTCGAACAAATGTGCAAAAAACAGTTGACAAATTCGAACGGATGTATTATCCTAAATGCAGAACAAAAGTTCGAAAAAGCGGAAACAGTCCGGTTTATGGGATTGCGTATACGATAGAGTAAACCCATCAGAGAAAGAGGGGGCTTACGCCATGGAAACCACTTATTATACCTTCACCGCGCGGGAGATCGTTGTGGAAGGCCAGCAGGTGGCCGCCGCCGCGGGCGGACCCGCCCGCCAGCTGCTCTGCGTCCGCCGGGGCACGGAGCGCGCCGCCGACGCCGGGGACAAGATCATCGATCTGGCCGCGTGGAAGTTCGCCCGGGAGGAAGAGGCCCGGCTGGAGTCCGAGTGGTACGACGGCGTGGACGAGGCGCTGGAGCAGTCCGCTCCCGCCGAGGCCCGCCCCCGGCGGAATCATAAGCGCGCCGTCCTCTTCGGCGGCGAGCTGCTGGCCACCCTGTCCGTGGTCGGCACCATGGCCCTGCTGATGGTGCGCATTCTGGCAATGTAAAAAATCGAAAAAAGCGGAATTCTGCAAAGGCTGGAGACGCAAGTCTCGGGCCTTTTTCTGCAAACTGCCGAACACCGGATTTTTGTTCCGGGAACCGGGAAAACTACTTTACAAAACCGCGTCCGTATGGTATAGTAGCTTGCGTATGTGTTCTGAGAACACGCCCGCCGGCTTAGTTCCGGGAGAAAGCCCGCTTGACGCGGGTGTTTCACCTGCCCGTTACTCAGCGGCCGGGGAATATCAAAGAAAGGTGGAATCTTCCATGATCCGCAAAGACCAGAAGACGGCCGTTATCGAGGCCAACCGCACCCACGAGACCGACACCGGTTCCCCCGAGGTGCAGATCGCTATTCTCACCGCCCGCATTCAGGAGCTCACCGAGCACCTGCGCGTGCACATCCATGACAACCACAGCCGCCGCGGCCTGTACAAGATGATCGGTAAGCGCCGCAAGCTGCTGGACTATCTGGCCAAGAAGGACATTGAGCGCTATCGTGCGATCATTGCCAAGCTCGGCATCCGTAAGTAATCAGAAGCGCGGAGCCGCGTGACAGCAACAAGTTCATCACTGTAAGACGGAGGGTGGCGTGGAATCACGCCACCCTTTTGCCTTAAACCGCAGAAATCAACCCACACAGCCGCTGCCTGACACTTATTTAGCAGTTGAATGTGCGCCTGAGCGCGAAGTGCGGAGCCGTCATGAGCAGCCCGGATGGACTGAAGCGAGGAATGCAAACAAATTGCATCGCAATTTGCGTTTGTGTTCCGAGTCGGAAGGAAGCCGGGCGCAGCGAATAGGCGCAGCATGACAGCACGAAGTGCGGAGCCGTCATGAGCAGCATGACAGCATACGCCCCGCCCTGCTTCGCAGTTCGGACCCGCATTCAAGTGCTAAAGAGCGAGGGCATCGGCTGCAATCTGAACAAAGGAGTGTAACCTAATGTCTACCGTTATCAAGCACAAGCAGTTCCCCAACTACAAGGTGTACGAGACTGAGGTCGCCGGCCGCCCGCTGAAGATCGAGGTCGGCAAGATGGCCGAGCTGGCCAACGCCTCCGCCATGGTGCGCTACGGCGACACCAGCGTGCTGGTGGCCGTCACCGCCTCCGCCCGTCCCCGGGACGGCATCGACTTCTTCCCCCTGTCCGTGGACTTCGAGGAGAAGCTGTACTCCGTGGGCCGCATCCCCGGCTCCTTCATGCGCCGCGAGGGTCAGCCCTCCCTCCCCGCCGTGCTGGCCTCCCGCCTCATCGACCGGCCCATCCGGCCCCTGTTCCCCTCCGACCTGCGCAACGACGTGGTGGTCACCTGCACCGTCATGAGCATGGACTACGACTGCTCCCCCGAGGTCACCGCCATGATCGGCGTGTCCGCCTGCCTGTCCTACTCCGACATCCCCTGGAACGGCCCCATCGGCTGCATGGAGGTCGGCTATGTGGACGGCAAGATCGTCATGAACCCCACTCAGGAGCAGAAGCATGACTCCATGATGGACGTCACCGTGGCCGCCACCGGCGAGAAGGTCGTCATGATCGAGGCCGGCGCCAAGGAGATCCCCGACGACATCATGTATGAGGGCATCGTGCAGGCCCACGAGGAGATCAAGAAGCAGGTCGCCTTCATCAACCAGATCGTGGCCGAGATCGGCAAGCCCAAGTTCGAGTACGAGCACGCCGCCTTCGATCAGGAGCTGTTCGACGACATCGTGGCCAGCTTCATGGACGAGGCCAAGGCTGCCATGGACACCGACGACAAGAACGTCCGCGAGCAGCGCTGGAACGCCATGATCGACCACTGGCACGAGAAGTATCTGGAGACTCACCCCGATATGGACAAGTATCTGGAGGAGTTCACCTACAAGTTCCAGAAGAAGATCGTCAAGGCCTGGCTGCTGGAGGGCCACCGCGTGGACGGCCGCGCCAGAAACGAGATCCGTCCCCTCGCCGCAGAGGTGGGTGTCCTGCCCCGGGTCCACGGCTCCGGCCTGTTTACCCGCGGCCAGACCCAGGTCCTGTCCGTCTGCACCCTGAACACCCTCTCCGCCTGCCAGAAGCTGGACACCATCTGGGAGGAGACGGAGAAGCGCTATATGCACCACTACAACTTCCCCGGCTACTCCACCGGCGAGGCCCGGGGCGCCCGCTCCACCAACCGCCGCGAGAAGGGCCACGGTGCTCTGGCCGAGCGCGCGCTGGAGCCGGTGCTCCCCTCCGTTGACGAGTTCCCCTACGCCATCCGCGTGGTGAGCGAGGTGCTCAGCTCCAACGGCTCCACCTCTCAGGGCTCCATCTGCGGCTCCACGCTGGCCCTGATGGACGCCGGCGTGCCCATCAAGGCCCCTGTGGCCGGTATCTCCTGCGGCCTCATTCAGGACGACGACGGCTCCTTCACCACCTTCATCGACATTCAGGGCGTGGAGGACTTCCACGGCGAGATGGACTTCAAGGTGGCCGGCACCAAGGCCGGCATCACCGCCATCCAGATGGACCTGAAGAACGACGGCCTGTCCCACGCCATCATCAAGGAGGCGCTGGACATCACCCGCGACGCCCGCTACGCCATTCTGGACGAGATCATGCTGCCCTGCATCAGCAAGCCCCGCGCCGAGGTCAGCAAGTACGCTCCCAAGATGCTCACCCTGAAGATCGACCCGGATAAGATCCGCGAGGTCATCGGCAAGGGCGGCTCCGTTATCCAGAAGATCACCGCCGAGTCCGGCGCCCAGATCGACATCGAGGACGACGGCACCATCCACATTGCCTCCCCCGATTCCGCCAGCTGCGAGATCGCCAAGAAGATGATCGACACCATCGTGTTCGTCCCCGAGGTGGGCGCACTGTACTACGGCAAGGTCGTCCGCATCCTTCAGTTCGGCGCCTTCGTTGAGCTGGCCCCCGGCAAGGACGGCATGGTCCACATCTCCAAGCTGGCCAACCACAGGGTCAACAAGGTGGAGGACGTGGTGAACATCGGCGACATGATCTGGGTCAAGGTCACCGACATCGACGAGAAGGGCCGCGTCAACCTGTCCTACAAGGACGCCCTGAAGGAGATCGAGGCCAAGAAGGCCAACGGCGAAGTCGTGAAGTAAGCTCCTTCCGCATAAGAGGAAAAACACCCCGGCGAAGCAGCGCTTTGCCGGGGTGTCCGTTTTGTTGTGGGGGCATATGCAAAATTTTGCTCAACATTTTCCGGGTTTTATGATACGATAGGTAAAAATACCCTTGTCAACCGAGGGTAAGGAAAATGAGGAACGAAAATGGCTTCAGAACAAACGACCCTTTCCCGGGACCTGACGGTGGGCAGCGTCCCGAAGCAGCTGCTGCTGTTCGCCGCGCCGCTGCTGGCCTCCGGCCTGCTCCAGACGGTATACAACATGGTGGATGCCATTGTGGTGGGTCAGGTGGTGGGCAGCGGCGGCCTGGCCGCCGTGTCCATCGGCGGGGACCTGCTCCACACTCTGACCTTTGTGGCCATGGGCTTTTCCAACGCCGGACAGGTCATCATCTCCCAGTTTACCGGCGCGCGGCAGCCGGAGAAGGTCCGGCGGGTCATCGGTACGCTGTTCACCTTCCTGCTGGCCTGCTCGCTGGCAGTGATGGGGCTGTGCCTGATCTTCCGGGACCCGCTGCTGCGGCTGCTGAACACCCCGGCGGAGGCGTGGGAGCACACCGTGGCCTACATTACGCCCTGTATTCTAGGCCTTGTATTCATCTATGGGTATAATCTGGTCAGCGCCGTCCTCCGGGGCATGGGGGACTCCCGGCACCCCTTCCTGTTCATCGCCGTGGCGGCGGTGCTGAACATCGTGCTGGATCTGCTCTTCGTGGCGGTTTTTCACTGGGGGGCCTTCGGCGCGGCGCTGGCCACCGTCATGGGGCAGGCCCTGAGCTTCATCCTGTCGCTGGCATTTCTGTACCGCCGCCGGGAGCAGTTCGGCTTTGACTTCAGGCTGTCCAGCTTCGGCATTCACAAGGACGTGTTCGCCCCGCTGATCCGGCTGGGCATCCCCATGGTGCTCCAGTCCGCGGCGGTGAATTTCTCCCGGCTGTTCGTCAACGCCAACGTCAACTCCTACGGCGTGGTGGCCACGGCGGTCAGCGGCATCGGCGGCAAGCTGGATACAGCCATTAACGTCTTCACTGCCTCCCTGTCCACTGCGGGCAGTTCTATGATCGGCCAGAACATCGGTGCGGAGAAGTACGACCGGGTCCCTCGGGTGATCGGGGCGTCCTTCCTGTTTGACGCGGTGGTGTGCGGCACGCTGAGCGTGCTCCTCGTGCTGTTTCCCCGGGCGGTATTTGGCCTGTTCGCCACCGAGCTGGAGACGCTGACCATGGCTATGACCTACGTTCCGGTGGCGGTGCTGAATTTTGTCAGCTGTATCGCCCGGGCGCCCATGATTTCCCTCATCAACGGCAGCGGAAACTCCCGCCTGAATCTGGCGGTGGCTCTGCTGGACGGCGTCATTGCCCGCATCGGCCTGTCCATGCTGCTGGGCGAGACCGTCGGCATGGGCGTGTACGGCTACTGGTACGGCTGCGCACTGGCGGGCTTCGTGCCCTTCTTCATCGGCGGCACGTACTATCTCAGCGGCAAGTGGCGCACCCGGCGGTATGTGATCCGGGAGGAGAATTAGGGCCGGAGATTTTCGGAAAAGGAACCGCCCGCCGGGACATCCCGGCGGGCGGTTTTTGTTGCATTACGCGGTATTATCGGTGCAGCTTCACATACAGGCTCAGATAAGATGTGGCTCCGAGGAGCGCAAAGAGAAACAGGAAAAGGAGACGCTTGGACGTGGTATTCGGAACTGTCCGGCGCAACTCCGTGGCCGCGAACAGGATGAGAAACGCACCGACGGCGAGGAACAGGCCCGGCCAGAAGGCGAGATTCCGCCACAGGGGGACGCAGTATACGAGAATGGCGCAGACATTGAGCGCGTAGGACCAGAAGATCTGGTGCCTCTTAAATGCGGCAAAAAATTTCGGCGTCATTGCGGGTCTCTCCTGACTTGCATTGTGTTGCAATGCTGACCATGTAAAGTATATCATGGGAAAAACCGGAATACAACCGTTTTCGGAATATTAACTTGCTATTGTATATTGAATTGTGTATAATAACACTATATGGAAGAGAAAAACGAAAATGGAAGCTATGGTTAGGTTCGGGGATTTTGTTTGGAGGTGTGGGCATGAGAAAAAATACACGAACGATACTGCCTGTAGTGGTTGCGTTTCTAATGTGCGTTGTCCTCTTCGCTTGCGCAAAGAAAGTGACGGTTCCTGACCTTTCTAATGTCATGGTAGAGGATGCAAAGACTGCGTTGACTGATGTTGGCCTCATCCCTGCGGTAGAATATGCGTACAGCGATACCTGCGCCGAGGGAACTGTTATTGAGACGACTCCTCAGAGCGGAGAGAAAGTAGAGCCTCAAACGAAAGTAACGCTTATGGTTTCAAAAGGTCCTGAATACATAGACGCCGTAAACTCGAGTGTTGAATGGTTTATTACTGGAGAAAATGAAGATGAATGGAATCTGTTTAAGCCATACATTCATGATGGAACGCTGTATATTGAGTGCCTGCCGCGGTTTTCCACCGACATGAGTTGGAAGGGAGATACCGTCGGTTTTGGTGTGGCTTCTGTTGATGAGACATTTGCGTCATCGGTTCCGCTGACCGTAGAGTATGAGCAGCAGGAAAATGCCGCAAATACCGAGCAGGATATATGGCTTCTGATTCCGTTGGAAGGGTTAGGGGATGATCGTCCCACCAATGTTTACACGAAGCTTTGTGCGATAGTAGATGGTGAAGAAGAGGACGTTCGCGTCAATTTCACGATTGCATGGTAATAATGCATTAGCTCTCTATCCATGGCCAGATTTCCCGGGAAGAGAAAATCTCCGCCCCCATAGGGAGCGGAGATTTTTGCTAAGTAACGGGAACTGCTGTTTTTCAGGCCAGCGCGGCGGTGATGATGGCCATGGAATAGACCTCCATGGCGTTGCAGCCGCGGGACAGGTCATTGATGGGGGCGTTCAGGCCCAGCAGGATGGGGCCGTAGGCGTCGAAGCCGCCCAGACGCTGGGCGATCTTGTAGCCGATGTTGCCGGCGTTGATGTCGGGGAAGATGAAGGTGTTGGCGTAGCCGGCCACCTTGGAGCCGGGGAACTTCAGCTGGCCCACGGTGGGGGACACGGCGGCGTCGAACTGCATCTCGCCGTCCACAGGGAAGTCGGGGTTCAGGGCCTTGACCTTCTCGCAGGCGCTGCGGACCTTGTCCACGTCCTCGCCCTTGCCGGAGCCCTTGGTGGAGTAGCTCAGGAAGGCGACCTTCGGATCCACGCCGAAGGTGCGGGCGCACTTGGCGCACTCCATGGCGATCTCCACCAGCTCGTCCTCGTTGGGCTTGATGTTGATGGCGCAGTCGCCCATGGCCAGCACTTCGTTCTCGCCGGAGGCGGAGGGACGGACCAGAATGAAGCAGGAGGAGACGATGTTGTTGCCCGGTTTGGTCTTGACCAGCTGCAGGGCGGGACGGACGGTGTCGGCGGTGGAGTAGGTGGCGCCGCCCAGCAGGCAGTCGGCCACGCCCATCTTCACCAGCATGGTGCCGAAGTAGTTGCCCTTCTGGAGCATCTCGCGGCACTGCTCGGCGGTCATCTTGCCCTTGCGCAGCTCCACCATGGTGTCCACCATCTCATCCATGCGGTCGTAGTTGGCGGGGTCGATGATCTCGGCGCCGTGGATGTTGAAGCCGGCCTTCTCGGCGGCGGCCTTGACCTCGTCCTCGTTGCCCACGAGCACGGGGGTCAGGAAGTTGGCGGACAGCAGACGGGCGGAAGCCTCCAGAATGCGGGCGTCAGTGCCCTCGGTGAAGACGATCCGCTTGGGGTCGGCTTTCAGCTTTTCGATGAGTTTACCAAACATGTGAATTTACCTCCGGTGTTATGATGTGCGGCTTATCTGCCCATAAATGTAGCACGAACCGCCGTCGTTTTCAACCCTTCGGTAACAGAATTTGCCGAAAAATCAGCGGAATTTCATCTTTACATCCGGTATAACAGTCGGTATAATATAACACGTTGTCATTCTGAAAAGTAGGTGATCCTGTGAACTCCGATTTTTCCCGATCTCTGTCCCTTCTCCGTCAGGAGCGCGGCCTGTCCCAGCGGCAGGTGGCCAAGGATTTGGGGATCTCCCAGGCGCTGCTGTCCCACTATGAAAACGGCATCCGGGAGCCGGGCCTGGCCTTCGTGGTGAAGGCCTGTGATTTTTATAACGTGTCCGCTGACTTCCTGCTGGGGCGCACCCTCAGCCGGGACGGCACCACCATTCTGGACGCCGATACCCTGTACGACGCATCCACCGAGCGGGACAACATCCTGCGAGGCTCCGTGCTGGCCACCCTGTCCAAAAAGCTGCTGGTCAACTCTGTTGGTGTGCTCTTCGATTTGCTGGGCAAGCTCAACGACAAGCGGGCCATCAAGGCGGCGGCCAACTTCCTGTCTGTGGCGATATACCAGATGTACCGGGATCTGTACCGTTTTAATCCGGAGCATAACGACGATTTCTTTTCCGTGCCGGATCAGCAGTTTGTGGCCGGCCTGCCCCGGGTGGACATGATCCTGTCCGAGACGGAGTATGTGGATGCGTTGGCCACAGCGGGAAAGAACACCAAGTTCCCGCCCATGTCCCATCTGGCCATGACGGAGAACTATCCCGGGACCTATCAGTCGCTGCTCCAGATCATCCACTCCTGCGGGGAGCGGATGAACGCTCAGGTGAAGCAGCACCGGGACGCTGTCAAATGAGCGTAACCTCCTATCTCTTCCTGCTGGCGTATCTGCCGGCGGTGCTCATCGGCTGGCGGCTGCTGGGCCGTCTGGGGGGGTGCGCTGCCCGGGCCTGGCTGCTGGCGGCGGGGGTGCTGTTCTGCGGCTGGGCCGCGCCGTGGTCGCTGGTCATTCTGGCGGCGGAGGGGGCGGCCACCTATTGCCTCGGCCGGGCCATGGACCGGCCGGGTGCACGGGAAAAGCTGCTGCTCTGGACCGGCGTGGGCCTTGTGCTGGCGGTGCTGCTTCTGTTCAAGTATACCGGCTTCTTCCTCGCCCGCTGGACCACCGGCCTGCCCGGCTGGCTGGTGCCGCTGGGGCTGAGCTTTGTGAGCTTTCAGCAGATCTTCTGGCTGCGGGACCGGTATTACGGCGATGTGGAGACGGTGTCCCCGCTGGACTACGCCTGCTGCCTGACGTTTTTCGTCACCGCCACCTGCGGTCCCATTACCCGGGTGGGCGAGCTGGCCCCTCAGCTCCGCGCGCCCCGGCCCTTCTGCTGGGAGGGGCTGTCCGCCGGGCTGTACTGCTTCGCCCTCGGCCTTGGGAAAAAGGTGCTGCTGGCCGGGATGTTCGCCAACGGGGCCAACTACGGCTTTGCCCGGGCGGGAGCCCTGTCGTCGGTGGATGCGGTGCTGGTCATGCTGTGCTACACCCTTCAGATTTACTTTGACTTCTCCGGCTACTGCGATATGGCGTGGGGCATGGGCCGGATGATGGGGGTGGAGCTGCCGGTGAACTTCGACAGCCCCTACCGGGCGGTGTCCATTCAGGACTTCTGGGCCAGATGGCACATCACCCTGTCCCGGTTCTTCCGGAACACCGTCTATATCCCTCTCGGCGGCAATCGCCATGGCATGGCGGCCACCTGCCGGAATATCATGGTCGTGTTCCTGCTGTCCGGCTTCTGGCACGGGGCGGGCTGGGGCTTTCTCATCTGGGGCGGCCTCCACGGCGCAGCCATGGTGCTCCAGCGGCTGTGCCGGGGAAAGCTCTCCCTGCCCCGTTGGCTGGGCTGGCTGCTGACCTTTATTTTCGTCAACATCGCGTGGGTATTCTTCCGGGCGGACACGCTGGGGCAGGCGCTGGCCCTGTTGGGCGATGTGTTCACCGGCGGCCTTGCCATGCCCGCGGCCAAGCTGGCCTCTACCCTGCCGCTGGACGCCATGTGGCAGGTGCTGTACGCCCTTCAGGCGCTGGTCAAGCCCGGCGGCCGGGCCTTCGCCTACTGGGCGCCGCTGATGCTCTTCCCGCTGGCCATGGCGCTGCTGGCCCTCCCCAATCCGGTGCGGCAGGGAGAGCGGTTTAAGCCCGGCCTTTGGAAGGCCCTGCTGGCGGCGGGGTGCGTCGCCCTGTCCATTCTGTTCCTGTCCGGGGTGGACACCTTCATTTACGCGAATTTCTGAGGAGGAGCCATGAACGCGAAACGATTTTTTGCCGTCGTGCTGGTGGCCGCGGCCGTTGTGCTGGGCGTGGCGGCGGCCTTCGTGGCGTGGACGGATCCGCTGATGCGGGGCGGCCTTGCCGACGGGGAGACGGCCCTCTTCATCAACCAGCGGTACGAGGAGCCGGGGCTGATCCGCAGTCAGGACTACTCCGCCGTGGTCATGGGCACCTCGCTGGTGGCCAATTACCGGGCGTCGTGGTTCACCGAGGGGCTGGGGGAAAAGACGCTGAAGATCACCTTCCCCGACGGCTGGATCAGCGAGTTCGACACCGCGCTGGATCTTGCCTTCAGCACCCACCCGGATCTTGACAAGGTGTTTTTCGGGCTGGACCCCAACATCCTTGTCCGCTCGGACAGCGAGCGAACGGTGGAGCTGCCGAAGTACCTCTACAACAACAATCCGCTGGACGACGTGGAATTCTACCTCAACGCGGACAGCGTTGTGCTGGCGGCCAAGACGCTGGCGGCCCGGGCCAACGGCACGGGCACCGATCTGGACAGCGCCTACCTCCTTCAGGCGGAGTTTTCCAAGAAAAACGCCATTTTCGGCTATCCCCGGCCGGAGGTCAGTGACACCGTCCTGCCGGAGGACGCCTTCCGGGCAGCCTGCGACGAGAACCTCGCCGTGGTGAAAAGCTGGCTGGAGGAGCACCCGGACACGGAGTTCACCATCTGGTTTCCGCCCTACAGCATCCTCTACTGGGACAAAATGACCCGGGAGGGCCGGGCGGACGCCATCATCTGGGCGGTGGAGTACGCCACGGAGCAGCTGCTGCAATACGACAATGTGAAGGTCCACTGCTTCCTCATTGACTACAACACCATCCTGACTCTGGCCCAGTACGCCGACCACGTCCATGCGTCCACGGTGGTGACGGAGCGGATGACCCAGTACCTGCTGGAGGGAAAATTCCGCTTCACCGAGGAAAATTATCAATTAAGACTGGACGAGCTGCGGGAGTTTGTGGCAAACTATGATTATGATAAGGTGTTTGAGTCGCTGTGGTGACGTCGGCGCAGACTCTGCCGAACACCGCTGACCATCGACCTCGTCGGCGCAAAGTCCGTTTAGCGCAGTTTCCGCCTGCGGCGAAAACTGCGCCCACTTCCTTGCGCCTCCTCTCCCCACAGAGCTGGCGCTCTGCGGGGGCCCCATTTTTGATTTACGCGCCATCCAGCGCGCCCCGCTTTGCGGGGCCGGGTGGATTTTCCCACGGAGGTATTTCTGTATGACAGACCAAAGCAAAATTCGCAACTTCTCTATAATCGCGCACATCGACCACGGAAAATCCACCCTGTCCGACCGGATGATCGAGATCTGCGGCGCGGTGGAGCAGCGGCAGATGGAGTCCCAGCTGCTGGACAACATGGAGCTGGAGCGGGAGCGCGGCATCACCATCAAGGCCCGGGCCGTCCGGATGAACTACAAGGCCGACGATGGCGAGACGTACTTCCTCAACCTCATCGACACGCCGGGCCATGTGGACTTCAACTATGAGGTGAGCCGCTCCCTGGCCGCCTGCGAGGGCGCGGTGCTGGTGGTGGACGCGGCTCAGGGCGTGGAGGCCCAGACGCTGGCCAACACCTATCTGGCGCTGGATCACGACCTTGAGATCCGCCCCGTCCTCAACAAGATCGATCTGCCCGCCGCCGACCCCCAGCGGGTGAAGCACGAGATCGAGGACATCATCGGCCTGCCCGCCATGGACGCGCCGGAGATCTCCGCCAAGATGGGCACCAACATCCGCGCGGTGCTGGAGGACATCGTCCACAACGTCCCCGCGCCGGAGGGCGACCCCTCCGCCCCGCTGAAGGCCCTGATCTTTGACAGCCAGTACGACCCTTATCTGGGCGTCATCGTGTATTTCCGCATCATGGAGGGCTCCATCCGTCCGGGCATGGAGGTGCAGCTCATGGCCTCCGGCTCCCGGCACACGGTGCTGGAGTGCGGCTATCTCCATCCGCTGGGCATGGAGCCGGCCAAGGAGCTCATCGCCGGCGAGGTGGGCTATTTCACCGCGTCCATCAAGAACGTGAAGGACACCCGGGTGGGCGACACCATCACCGAGGCCGACCGCCCCACGGCGGAGCCACTGCCCGGCTACCGCCCGGTGCAGCCCATGGTGTACTGCGGCGTGTATACCGAGGACGGCTCCAAGTATCCCGACCTGCGGGACGCGCTGGAAAAGCTCCAGCTCAACGACGCCTCCCTGTCCTTCGAGCCGGAGTCGTCCATCGCGTTGGGCTTCGGCTTCCGGTGCGGCTTCCTGGGTATGCTCCACATGGAGATCATTCAGGAGCGGCTGGAGCGGGAATTTGATCTGGACCTCATCACCACCCTGCCCTCCGTCATCTACGAGGTCACCAAGACCGACGGCACGGAGCTCCGGGTGGACAACCCCCACAACTACCCCGACCCCGGCTCCATTTCCGAGGCCCGGGAGCCCTTTGTCAAGGTGTCCATCATCTCTCCGCCGGACTACGTGGGCAACATCATGCCCCTGTGTCAGGACCGCCGGGGCGAGTTCAAGGACATGCAGTATCTGGACACCAATCTGGTGGAGATCCACTACCTCATGCCCCTCAACGAGATCATCTACGACTTTTTTGACACGCTGAAGGCCAAGACCCGGGGCTACGCGTCGCTGGACTATGAGATGGAGGGCTACCGCCCGTCCGATCTGGTGAAGGTGGACCTGCTCCTCAACGGCGATCAGGTGGACGCCCTGTCCTTCATTGCCCACCGGGAGAAGGCGTACAAGCGGGCCCGGCGGATCTGCGAGAAGCTCAAGGAGAATATCCCCCGCCAGATGTTCGAGGTGCCCATTCAGGCGGCCATCGGCGGCAAGGTCATCGCCCGCGAGACCATCAAGGCCCTGCGCAAGGACGTGCTGGCCAAGTGCTACGGCGGCGACATCACCCGGAAGAAAAAGCTGCTGGAAAAGCAGAAAGAGGGCAAGAAAAAGATGCGTTCGCTGGGTACTGTGCAGATGCCCACGGAGGCGTTTATGGCCGTCCTCAAGCTGGACGAGGAATAAAAAAGAGGAAGCCCGGGAGGGCTTCCTTTTTTGTTCGTCGGGGGCCACCTTTTTCGGATTCGCCGGAAGTCCGGCGAGGGACTATGAGCGTCCTCCGCGGACGCTCCGCTGGGGTGACTTTTCGTTCGTGCGAAAAGTCACCAAAAGCACGCACAGGGGATAATCCCCTGTGTACCCCTTAGAAGGGGACTGGCATAAGCCTTGTTTTTGCGGTGCCGCAGAAGTTGTGCTGACTCCTTCGGTAAGACGCTGTTCTTCTATTTCCGTTGCCGCTGGTCTGGTGTAAACTTGCGAGAAATGTGCTCGGTAGAGCACCGTACCTAAAAGTATACAGACAGCGTAGGCGCCGCCCGTCGGCCCGACGGACTTTAATGACCACCAATGGAGCGGCAGCGGGAATCAGCGGCTTCGCGTGTCCTGTTACCCCGCGCCGGAGATAGAACGCCGCACTACTTGCTTGCGCCCCCGTAAACTTGGGGTTTTCAGGGGGAAAACGCTATGAGCGAGAACGCGCCTTTTGCGTTCGAAGTCGAATCCGCGTTTTCTCCCTGAGCGCTTTTTTGCATCCTTTTTGTGCGTACAAAAAGGATGTCGCCCTGAGGGGCGAAACCCCTCACTTCACTTCCCGAATGAGCACCATCGGCGTCAGCTGTGTGCCGTTGCCGCAGGGGTTGTCGGCGATCATGGCCATGAGGTCGGCCTCGCTCTCGGTGATGGCGGAGCACTTGCCCAGCAGCTCCTGGGCCAGGTCGTTAGCGTCCACGATCATCATGCGCACGCCGGTCTCCTTATAGACCTCCTCGCACACGCCGTCGGAATTCTCCGGGATGCGGATGCCGAACTCACCGTACACGTCGAAGCAGTGGTCATATAAGCCGTCCAGACCGGACACCTCCTGCCCCACCATCTCGTAGAACACGCCCCGCTTGCCGAACAGCTTGCCGAAGCCGGCGCAGATGGCCGCCCAGATGACGTACAGCGCGCCCCGCTGGTCGATGGCGAACTGCATCTTCCACGGGGAGTCCACGCCGATGCCGGCGGAGGAGTGGGACGCGAATCTGGACAGGAATTTGGCCAGCCACGAGAGCTTCATGTCCGCCTTCCGCACGATGCGCTTCTGGCACAGGGAGATGATCTTCTCGCTGGAGGACAGGATGTCCCCCTCCTGATAGATGGGGACCACGTACTTCTTGACGAGATCCATGTAGCTCTCGCCCACCTGCACGAAGTGGGTGGGGATGGCGTGGCGGGCGAAGGTGCGGTCCCCCACCTTGATCTCGACCTGCTTGCCTTCGTTGGCCTTGAACTCGGACAGTTCCATAACAATACCCTCTTTTGTGTATTTCTCTCAGTATAGCCATCAGGCGGCGCGGGCAGTCCGTCCGCCGGATTTTTGTACCTGACAGTATATCACAGGCGGCGGCGCAGGGCAAATATATTTTGCCGGAATGCTGCCGCTCCGGGGGATTTATGCCGGAACCGGGAAAGCAATGCCGCCAAAGGCATACCGCCGCCCGTTGCGCCCGCCGGGGAAAGCCGCTATAATGGAGCCAACGGAACTTTGCAAGGAGGGCTTTGCCATGCTGACAGCACAGCGCTATCCCCACGTATTTTCCCCCATCCAGATCGGCCCCGTCCGGCTGAAAAACCGGCTGGGCTTCGCCCCTATGGTATGCAACAAATGCACCGTGGACGGCACCGTCACCGACTCCATGGTGGAGTTCGTCTACAGTCAGGCGGCCACTGGCGTGGGCTATGTCACCATCGGCGACACCCAGGTGGACGACGATCTGGGCGGCGCGTTCATGGCCACGCTGAACATCGCCCGCAAGACCAGCATCCCCGGCATGATCAAGCTCACCGAGGCCGCCGCCTTCGGCGGCGCGGTGCTGTCGGTGGAGCTGAACCACTCCGGCCGGGGGGCCAAGGACGCCCTGACGAAGGGCCAGCCCATCGGGCCGTCCGCCGTGTGCTTTCCCCGGTGCAGCCAGAACGTCCGCCCCATGGAGCGGGAGGATCTGGAGCGGGTGAAGGGCCTGTTCGTCCACTGCGCGAAGCAGTGCGTTCAGGCGGGCTTCCAGATGCTCATGGTCCACTGCGCCCACAACAACCTGCTGGGGCAGTTTCTCTCTCCCCTGTCCAACCTCCGCACCGACGAGTACGGCGGCAGCCCCGAGAACCGCCGCCGCTATCCGCTGGAGGTGCTGGCCGCCGTCCGGGAGGCCGTTGGCCCCGGCATCGCCATCGAGGTGCGGGTGTCCGCCGAGGAGATCACCCCCGGCGGCCTTGCGTTTGACGAATCCCTTGCCTTTATGGAGGAGGCCCAGAAGTACTGCGACCTCATCCACGTCTCCCGGGGCATCGTGTACGACGACGCGGGCATTTACACCCTGCCCACCTTCCTGCGGGACCGCACGCTGAACGTGGACTGGGCCCGCCGGGTGAAGGAGCGCGTCCATGTGCCGGTGGCGGTGGTGGGCAACTTCTCCACGCTGGAGGAGGCGGAAGCGGTCATCGCCTCCGGCGCCGCCGACATCGTGTGCGCCGCCCGGATGTACCTCACCGATCACGACCTGATCCGCAAGTCGCTGGCGGACAAGGCGGACACCGTCCGGCCCTGCCTGCGCTGCCACCGGGGGTGCATCGACAACTCCGCCCGGGGCAAGGCCATCCACTGCGCCGTCAACCCGGAGCTGGGCTTCGAAGAGCTGGAGCGCACCCTTCCCGCGCCCCGCGCTTCCCGCCGGGTGCTGGTGGCCGGCGGCGGCCCCGCCGGACTTCAGGCGGCCCTCACTCTCCGGAAGCGTGGGCACGAGGTGATCTTATGCGAGGCGTCCGGCCAACTGGGCGGCCTGCTCATCGACGCGGCGGCCCCGGCCTGCAAGGGGTACATGAAGGAATACCTCCGCTGGCTGTTGGACGCGGCCATGAACTGCGGCGCGGACATCCGGCTCGGAACCCCGGTCACGCCGGAGCTGGCGGAGGAGCTGGCCCCGGACGCGGTCATCGTGGCCACCGGCTCGAAGTACCTGCGGCCCAACATCCACGGCATCGAGTCCGCCGCCATGCTCACCGACGTGGAGCGCAAGCGGGTGACGACCGGCAAAAAGGTGCTGGTGTGCGGCGGCGGCTCCTCCGGGCTGGAGTGCGCCCTCGGCCTTGCCATGGAGGGCCACGAGGTGGCGGTGGCCGACCAGCTGCCGCTGGAGCGGTTTGCCGCCGGTATGCCCTATTTCCCCCGTCTGGATCTGCTTAAGTGTCTGGCCGAGCGGGGGGTGCGCCTGCTGCCGGAGCACCGGGTGGAGCGTTTCATCGGAACCGGCGCGGTGCTGTCCGGCCCCGGCGGCGTGGTGGAAGAGACGGCGGACACCTGCGTTATTGCCATGGGCGTCCGGCCGGACCCCGCCCTGCTGGACGCGCTGCGGGCGCGGTTCCCGGTAGACGTGCTGCCCGCCGGCGATCTGGACGGCGGCGTGAACCTCTACGACGCCATCCACTCCGCCCATTTTGCCGCTCTGCGGGTGCTGTAAAGCGAATTTACATTTTATCTGTATCTTTCGCGCCCGGTCTATGCTATGCTTATCTCAGCGGGACGGCCGGAGGGCCGCCCGGAACCGATGAGAGGAGACAAGCAGCGTGAACGTCATATCCCTATTAACGCCCAAGGCGCAGGTTGCCTATCTCTATGAAGATTTCACCGTCCGGCAGGGGCTGGAGAAAATGCGGGTGGCCGGGTACACCGCCATCCCCGTTCTGGCCCGGGACGGCAGCTATGTGGGCACGGTGAGCGAGGGGGATTTCCTCTGGAACCTCATCGACCGCCGGGACAACAGCATCCGCAGTCAGGAAAAGATCCCCCTGAGCACCATTATGCGCGGCGGCTTCAATCCGCCGGTGTCGGTGGGCGTGTCGCTGGATGACCTGCTGGAGCGGGCCATGCGGCAGTCCTTCATTCCGGTGGTGGACGACCGCGGGGCCTTTGCGGGCATCGTCACCCGGCAGAATATCATCCGCCGCCTTACCGTCCCCAACGAAGCGGTGGAGACCGAGCGGATGGAGTACGCCGCCGCGGGAGCGTAAAAGTTGAAAAGAGCATGAAAAACGGCCGTCTCAGATGAGACGGCCGTTTAACTCGTCGAAAAAGGCAAAGCCTTTTCCGACGAAAGAGACCGCACCCCGCTGCATCGCACAAAATGGCCGCCGATAGCGGCCATTTTGCACGTTTGCGGGGCGAGAAGTGTTTTCTGCCACGCGCATGTCGCGGCAGAAAACGGATCATATTTCTTTCGCCGCT
>CAKUPH010000036.1 GCA_934675115.1 uncultured Oscillospiraceae bacterium
CGCTGGACGAGCTGATGGCGCAGGCGGACATCGTCACCGTCCACACCCCCCTCACGCCGGAGACAAAGGGTCTCATCGGCGCGAAGGAGATCGGCCTGATGAAGCAGGGCGCCATCCTCATCAACACCGCCCGGGGTCCCGTGGTGGACACGCAGGCGCTGGCCGACGCCCTCAACGCCGGAAAAATCTGCGCGGGCATCGACGTGTACGAGAACGATCCCCCGCTGCCCGCCGACCACCCGCTGATGGGCGCGAAAAATCTGGTCTGTACTCCGCATGTGGGCTTTGATACCCGGGAATCCATCGACCGCCGTGCGGTCATGGCGTTCGAGAACGTCACTTCCTGGCTGGAAGGCACGCAGATCCGGACGATGCTTTAAGCTTGCCTCGCATGACAGGGCCGGCCGCATTTTATGTGTGGTCGGTCTTGTTTTATCCGTGTTCACGTTATAAAATATATCTTCAGTATAACGTTGTTCAACATTTCAGGTCTTTCGACGGAAGTGAGGCAGCATTATGAGCATCGACGAACTGAGGATCTTTGTCACCGTAGCGCAGACACTGAATTTCACCCAGGCCGCGGAGCAGCTGCATTTCAGCCAGCCTACCCTGAGCCGCCGCATCTCCGACCTTGAAAAGGAGCTGGGGCAGGAGCTGCTGACCCGGACCACCCGGAAGGTGGGGCTGACCGAATTCGGGCGCAATTTCCTGATCAAGGCCCGCTGGCTGCTCAACAGCTATGACCAACTGCTGGACCAGATGTCCAACCTGGGCAAGCAGAGCTTCGGCACCCTGTCCGTCGCCACCCCCGATGTCATGACCCGCGCCTTTCTGCCCGACGTGATCAAGCGGTTCAATCAGGCATATCCCGGCGTGATGATCGACCTGCGCATCATTGAGCCGGGGGCCTGCATCAATATGCTGAAGAACCGGGTCATCGACATCGGCTTCTTTGCCTCCACCGATTCTGACGTGAACCAGTCGTCCATCGAGATCGAAACGGTCAGCGAGGGCAAGCTGGTGCTGGTGGTGGGCGAGACTCACCGGCTGAGCGGCTATACCTCCGTCCCGCCCGAGGAGCTTCAGGGGGAGCGCATCTACGTATCCAACCGGAACAGTACGCCTTACCTGTGGTCCACCATCAACCAGTACCTGATCCAGCACAACCTGTCTACGGCGATCCTGGAAGAGACAAATTCCAACAGCGCCATCATGATGATGGTGGAGGCCGGTCTGGGCGTGAGCATCATGGCCAGCCACCTCATTGACGCGCCCGCAAACAGCACGGCGCTCCGGAAGATCAAGCTGGAGCAGCTGGACGTCCCCGGAAAGCTGAACGTAGCATGGAACAAGTCTCCCTCAAGCATTTATCTGCCGAACTTTATCGAAGTTCTCCACAAGGTCTGTAAAGAAAAAAATATTGGAAACTGATCAAAGGCTATTACCATGAACAAAGATTTAACGCAGGGGCCCGTTATGCGCACCATGCTCTGCTTCGCTGTCCCGATGATTTTGGGCGACCTCCTGCAGCAGTGCTATAACGTGGCCGACACACTGATCGTCGGGCAATTTCTGGGAAAGAACGCGCTGGCCGCGGTGGGTTCTTCCTTTACCCTGATGACGTTTCTCACCTCCATCCTGCTCGGGCTGTGTCTGGGCAGCGGAGCGGTGTTTTCCATCCGGTTCGGCCAGCGGGACGAAAACGGGCTGCGGGAGGGGGTATACGCCTCCTTCGTGCTCATCGGCGTGCTGGCGCTGGTGCTGAACGCCGTCGCCCTCGCCTGTCTGGACTGGCTTCAGGTCTTCCTCCGGGTGGACGATTCGGTATGGGGGCTGATGCGGGACTATCTCGCTGTCGTATTCTGCGGCATCCTCGCTACCTTTCTGTATAATTACTTCGCTTCCTTTCTGCGGGCGGTGGGCAACTCCGTGATCCCGCTGGTGTTTCTGGCGGTGTCCGCCGTCCTGAACATCGTGCTGGACCTGTGGTTCGTCCTCGGACTGGACCGGGGCGTTTCCGGCGCGGCGGAGGCCACCGTCATCGCCCAGTATGTCTCCGGCGTCGGGATCGCCGTCTACACGTGGGTCCGTTACCCCCAGCTGCGGCCCGTCCGCGGGCGCTTCCGCGTCCGGTGGAGCTGCATCCGGGAGATCGGCGGCTTTTCCGTGCTGACCTGCGTGCAGCAGTCCATTATGAACTTAGGCATCCTGCTGGTGCAGGGGCTGGTCAACAGCTTCGGCCCCACGGTCATGGCGGCGTTCGCGGTGGCGGTGAAGATCGACGCCTTTGCCTATATGCCGGTGCAGGATTTCGGCAACGCCTTCTCCACCTTCATCGCCCAGAACTACGGCGCCCGTCAGGAGCAGCGCATCCGCGCCGGGCTGCGGGGCGCTGTGCGCGCGGCGGCTGGCTTCTCCATCGCGGTGTCCGCGCTGGTGTGCATCTTCGCCCGGCCGCTCATGGGGCTGTTCGTGTCGTCGAACGAGGTGGAAATTCTGGCCGAGGGCGTCCGGTATCTGCGCATCGAGGGCTCCTTTTACTGCGGCATCGGCTGCCTGTTCCTGCTCTACGGCCTGTACCGGGCGCTGGGGCGGCCGGGAATGTCTGTGGTGCTGACCGTGATCTCCCTCGGCACCCGGGTGGCTTTGGCTTACGCCCTCTCCGCGATCCCGGCGCTGGGCGTGGTGGGCATCTGGCTGTCCGTGCCCATCGGCTGGGCGCTGGCCGACGACGTGGGGCTGCTGTATTACGCGGTGCGGAAAAAGCAGCTGTTTTCGGCGCTCTGACAGACAATCTGAACAAAAAAGAACGGCTCAGCACAACTGAGCCGCTCTTCCTTTCAATCATGCATAAGCCTCCGGCGTCCCGATCAGGACGCCGGAGGCTTATTATTTTCCCGGACAAAATGAATGGCGCGTCAGCCGCTGCATTCACGGCTGACGTGCCATTGCATTATCGGGTCATATCCCGATGGTTTCTTTTACTTCCCGACCGTCTCGCGGAAGCGCATCAGAACAGTGGCAACCTCACCGCGGGTGGCCTTGTCCTTGGGCGCGAGGGCATCGGAGCGGCCCTTGATGAGCCCGTTGGCCACGGCCCACTTCATGGCGTCCTCCGCCCAGCCGGAGACCTGATCGGCGTCAGTGAAGGAGATCAGCTCCACGGTGGCGGAAACGTCATAGCCCTTGAGCTGGGCGCAGCGGTACAGCATGGTGGCCAGCTGCTCGCGGGTGATCTCGGTCTCCATGTTGGTGCCGTCGGACACGCCGTTGGCCATGGCCCACTGGCGGCCCGCAGCGTACCACGGGGTACCGGCGGTGTTCACGCCCTCCATGCGGGCGAGAACGGTGACGATCATGCCGCGGGTGGTGTTGGCGTAGGGGTCGAAGGTGTCGGCGGAAACGCCGTTCATCAGGCCGTTGGCCCAGACGTAATCCACGCCCTCATAGAACCAGTCGCCGGTCTTTACATCGGTGAAGGGGAAGTTCGCCTGCACGTCCTCCGTCCACTTGGCATAGACAGTGGTGGTGCCGGTGAGTGTCACCTCGGCGACGGGCTGGGTCAGCGCCGCATCCAGATACCAGCCGCCGAAGGTATAGCCGGTCTTGGTGGGCACATAGCCCGCAAGGCTGATGACCGTACCCTTGGGCGCGGTGACATTGGGGATGACGCTGCCGCCGTTGGTGCTGAAGATCAGGGTGCAGGTGCTGGGATCCACAGGGGCGAACAGCGTGAACTCCGCAGAAGCCACGGCGCTGTCATAGAACTCATCCTTCACGGCGATGGCCTTGACGGTCAGCGTCTGATAGATGTTCAGCGGGCCGGTGTAGACGGGGCTGTTCGCGGTGGGCGTAGTCCCGTCGGTGGTGTAGTGGATGACCGCCCCCTCAGTCGCGCAGGTGATGCGGACGGTGGTGCCGCCAGTGAAGAAGCCGCCGTTGGGATCGATAACGGGGGTCTTGACGGTATCCATGTCGGTCTTGTCGAAGGTCTTCTTCAGCTTCACCGCGCCAGTCGTCTCATCCAGACCGTCCAGCGTCCAGCCGTCGGGGAACTCAGTGCCGTCGAAGCTGTGGTTCTCGTCCGGGGTGAGGGTCACGGTGGCGGTATAGGCCGTGTTGAAGTCGAAGGGATCGTGCGCGGGGCTCCAGCTGATGCTGGCGGTGTAGCCCGTACCGGCGGTCACGGTATCCTGCGGCTTGTTGCCCACCGCGGGAGCGGCGACGTCCAGATCAACAGAAGCGATGGCCGCCTTGTTGACGGTGATGGTGTAGGCCTGCTCGCAGACAGTGCTGCCAGCCGCGTTCACCAGACGGAGCTTGAAGCTCACGCTGCCGGCGGCGGTGGGCTTACCGGAAACGGTGCCGTCCTTATAGGTCAGGCCAAGGCCGAGCTTGCCGTCGGTCACAACATTGCCCTTAGCGTCCAGCAGAACGATGGTGCAGCCGTCGTCAGCCGTGAGAGCGGAGTCGTCGGTGCGCACGGCGGTGATTTTGGCGCTGGTGTAGTCCGCGTCATAGGTCGCGTCGGCCAGCGTATCCGGGGTGAACTTGGCGGAGTCGACAGGCACGCGGACCTCCCACTGAGCATACAGGTTCACGTTGCCGTCATTCACGGCGGTGAGGTTCTTGACCGTCTGCCCGTCGCTGTATTTCTCGCCGGTACCGTCAGACTTGGTGTTCCAACCGGCGAAGTTGTAGCCCGTGCGGGTGAAGGCGTTGGCGGTCAGGTTCTGAGCCACATCGTAGGTGAAGGTCTGAGCGTCCATGGTGCCCTCGCCGCCGTTGGCGTCAAAGGTCACCTTGTAGGTGTTGGCCTCCCACTGCGCGACAAAGGTCCAGTCGCCGGTGACAGGCACGGTGTGATCATCTTCAGACGTATAGCGGAAGCCCCCCAGATCCCAGCCAGTGAAAGTATAACCCTCGCGGACGGGGGTCGGGAAGGTCAGGTCAGCGCCCTTCACATAGTAGCCGCTGACGTCAGCGGACACGGTGCCGCCATTGGCGTTAAAGGTCACATTGTAGACAGTGAGGGTGCCGTCCATATGATAGCCGATCGAATAGCTGTTCCAGCCGCCATGAGTGCTGGGGTTGTAATTCAGATCCGTCCAGACGATCTTGTCACCCAGCGTGAAATTCTTACTGTCGTCATGGCGCTCGGCGGTAGTATCGGCGGCTGCCAGCTCGGCCAGCACAGTGCTGAACGGGGCCGCATTTTTGTCAGTGTACGTCGTACCCCTCACCGTGGGCAGCGCCGCGTTGGAGGTCAGCTTGACATAGCAGTACCAGTCGTCGCCGTTCAGCCGATCTTTCTGGAGCCCGGCGCGGGCCAGATCGGCCGCGGAGAGATCCGCAAGATCGCCATTGCTGTCAACCGTCTTGAAGAAGAGAAATACCGGGATCTCGTGCTTGACCTTGATGGTGGCCTGAACCTTGCTGTCGGCGACAGGCTTCCACGCGCCGTTCTCCCACATCCACGTAAGAGTCATGCTGGTGGACCCGGAAGTCTTCACATGGTTGCCATCGGTCTTATCCGCGTTATACAGCGCGATAAACACGGCCGGGTCAACGGTGATGGAGTAGGTAAAGCCGCTGATGGCGTTGCCCTCCCGGCCGATCTCGGTAAAGCCGCCCTCGGTATCAAGGGCGTACTCCTTGCGGCCAGTTCTGTCCGTGTGCTCCACGCGGACGGTGTAGGCGCTGAAATCGGGCTTCAGGTCGCCCGGCTCGGCCTTGACCCACTTGGCGTAATAAGTCTCGCCTGCGGTGAACGTCTCAACGGCTTCGCCGCTGAAATCAGCGGTGGTGTACCAGCCCTTGAAGTCGTAGCCGTCCTTCTTGGGGGTGACGAGGACGAGGCTGCCCGCATCGTCGTGGCAGTCGTCGTAGTAGCCCTTGTCGGCGGGGATGCTGCCGCCGTTCAGGACGGCAAAGATAGCTTTTGTCTTATTGATGCTCTTACGTGTAAGCATCTCAGCATGCTCTTGTGTATCAAAATAGTACGCAGCAACAGACTCGGCCCCGAAGAAGCTCCAGTTAATCGTGCCAAAAGTAGTGCTGTTGCTTAAATCAACGGTGGTCAATCTGTTCTGACGCAGGAACGGGCTGTTTTCCATATCCGGCAGGTTGCCCGCAAAGGTGACCTTTTCAGTGCCGCCCGCACCGGTGAGGTTTTTGAACGCCTGCGCCCCAATGGAGGTCACACTGGCCGGGATGACCAGTTCCTTCACGTTGGGGAGGTTGTAGCTGGCGCCCTCGCCGATCTTGGTCAAGCGGGTGCCGAGGTCGAGGGTCTTCAGCTCGGGCAGACCGACAAACATACCGCTGACGATCTCCGTCATGCTCGCGTTGAACACGATCTCTTCCGTGGTGGAAGCGGAGAAAGACCACGCGGGGAAGTAGGTCACGGTCTCGGGGATAACGACCTTCTGCGCGTCGCAGCCTACGAACGCGCCGCCGACAACATTGGTCACGGTGCTGGGGATCACGTACTCAGCCACCGCGTCCGCGCCGCCGGGATAGGCGATGAGGGTAGCCTTGTCGGCGGTCATCAGCACGCCGTCCACCAGCGTAAAGCTCTTGCTGCTGCCGATGTTGAAGGTCTTGGCGCTCTCGGTGTCGATGCCCCAAGTCGCAATGTCGGTCACGGTGGTGGCAATGTTGTAAGTCTCAACGGAACCCAGGCCGTTAAAGGCATACTTGCCGATGTTGGTGACCTGCGGGGCCACGGTAACGGCGGTGATGGCGCTGTAGGGCACGCCGGTCTTGGAGACGTTCCACGGCTGGGTGGAATCCGGCTTAGTGATGTTGCCCTTGAAGTCGGCCATCTTGCCAGAGCCGTAAATGGTCAGGGTGTAGCCGTTTCCGTTGGGAGTCAGGTTCCACTTGGCGTTAGAGCCAAAGTTGCCGCTGCTGTCCACCGCGCCGCAGTTGCCGGACAACTGGGCATCGTCCCACTTGGCGTAGTAGGTGTTTCCAGCCTTGGCGGGATTCTCATCGGTAACTTCATTACCATTCTTGTCGAACCAGCCCTTGAAGAGGGAATCGAGCTTCGTGGGGGCAGCCAGCGTACCGGCGGTAAACACGGTCTCGTCGGAGAACGTGCCGCCGTCGGTGACGGCGTAGATGACTCTGCTGGAGCTGGAGTTATTGTTATTTCTGTTGCCCCAGTTGTCGTTGGCCAGAGTGCTCTGGACATCGCTGTTGTTCACATAGAAAATGCAGTCAACGGGAAACTCCCCAGACGCGCTCTTATAGGTATTGAAGGAGATGTCGACCGTGATCGGGCCAACGATCTTGGACATATCCACAGAGTGGAGCTGCTTGGCATTAGCGAACGCCGAGTTTCCGATGTCCGTAAGCGTGCTGGGCAGTCTCAGGGTCTGCATGGATCGCCATTCACGGGCCACAGAAGCCGGAAGCACCTTCATGCCCTCTCCAACCACCAGAGAGGTCGCGCTGAATTCCTCAGCGAACGCATTGCTGAGGTTGTTGTTTTTTCCGCCAAGAACGAACTTCATGTATCCGGGCACGGTCAGGGATTCAAGGTTCTGCATATTGGCGAAGGAATAGTAGCCGATCTGCTTGACGTTCGGCAGATTGTTCTCGAAATCCACGGTGCGGAAAGCCGTGCCGTAGAAGCCGCTGGTGCCCACGGCGACCACCTCAGCGGGCACCGCCACCGTATCGACGTAGGTGGTGCCGCCCACAATGCAGGTATTCAGCTTGCTGTCCGAATCGAAAATATTGCTGGGAAGGGCACAGCCGTTGAAATACCCATCGTCACCCTCAGCCAGCTTCACCTCGGTCGGCTCAAAGCCGTTCCAGTTCACGGTGGTCAGTTCGGCGCAGTTGGAGTAGATGCGGATGCCGTAGCGGGTCACACTGGAGGTGAACTTCGCTTCGGTGACCTGCGTATAGGCGAAGGCCCAGTTGCCCAGACCGGTGACGCCGTCCTCCACCACGACCTCCGTGATGGGAACGGTGTGGTTCTCGCTGTCCGCGAGAGCCGCCAGCGCGGTGTACCACGGGGCGACGGAGACGCCCGTTGCGGGGTCGGTGGGGTTGGTGAAGTCCGCCATGTTGGCGGTCTCAGCGCCTTCCTTAGCGGAGATGGTCAGGGTGTAGGTGCCGGGGACGTTCTCGTTCTCGGTCAGCGTCCAGGTGACGCTGCTTCCGTCCGCGCCGCACTCGCCGGTCGCAAAAGCCGCCGTTCCGGTCTCGCCGGTTCCTTCGGTCCCGTCGACCTCATCGGCAAACACCGCCGTTGGAAGAAGCGACAAGACCATCGCCACGGAAAGAAGAATACTTAGTACTCGCTTTCTCATTTGGTTTCCTCCTTATGTTTAAGTAGGGTATCCATCTATATAAAACCCGAACCACATCATTCAGGCATAATCTTTGCAGGCGTACACGCTCTGCCAGCACTCCGGGCACAGCTGCCCCGCGCCGTCCACGTACCCCCGCCGCGTCCCCACGGGGGCGTCCCGCCGGACGCCGGTGGAGCCGCCGCACAGGGCGCAGCGCTCATATTCAACGCCGCGCTCCGCCGGGGCCATCGCTCCGCGAACGGGACGGAACGCAAAAAGCCTGGAAAAACTTCTCTTCATCTGAAACTCACTTTCCGGCCACCCAGCCGTCCGCCGCCAGCCGATCCAGCATGGCACAGGTCAGCGGCGTGCGCATCTCGTCACACTTGCCCAGCCGGTAGGCCCGGTAGGCTTCCGCGAAAAACTCGGACGCGCTCTTCTTGCAGTCGCTCCGGCCGAGGACGGACGCCAGCGCGTCCCGCTCGGCGGCGTAGGCGGCGTTCAGCGCGCCATCCAGCCACGCCGGGGCGTTATGCTGCACGAAGTGGCCCAGCTCGTGGAGAATGGTGGTGCTGTCCCGCGTGAGGACGTTGCCGTGAACGTCCACGCAGATGAGGGAGCGGGCCGCGTCGGTCAGGCCGTTGGCATTGCCGTAGACCGGGTAGACGGACGCGATGCCGCCGGTGACGAACTCGACGGTCCAGCCGTCCTTCGCCATGGCCCGCAGGATCGGCTCCGGCGTCTCGGCCACGTAGGCCCGGGCGCGGCTGGAATTGCTGTAAGCGGTGTTGTTTTCATATTTAAATGTAAGGCCGGACAAATTTTCCGGACGGAGGACCTTTTCGGCGTCCGCCGGGACGTTTTTGAGGGCCAAGATCATGTGCAGGGCCTCGGCCCGGGTGACGAGACGGTCGGGGGCGAACGTTCCGCCGTTTCCGCTGACGATGCCCAGCGCCGCGGCGCACTCAATGGCGCTGCGCTGGGCGGCGGTCAGGCCGTCCAGATCGTCAAAGACCGGCTCCGCCTGGGGCCACGCGGTTGCGCGGGTGGCGGCAAAGACAAGGCACACCGCCTGCGCCCGGGTCAGGGCCGCGTCCCGGGCCATGGACGCATCGGCGTCCAGCGTCGCCCGGACGGTGAGCACCGGGTTTTCAAGGGCGACGTCGTTGAATTTTTTCACGGAGGAGAGACAGCGCACCAGCATCCCGGAGAATTCCTCCAGCGTCACGGTGCCGCCGGCCTTGAACTGCTTTCCGGAAGTATTTTCCAGCACTCCGGACTTCACCGCGTCGGCCACGTCCTGATAGTACCACTGGCCCGCCCAGACATCAGTGTAGCCGGTGGGAGCCTTCCCACCGGCTGATGCCGCCGCGCCAGCCGGGACGGAGCTCACAAGGAGCACCGCCGCCAGCAGAAATGCCGTAGTCATACGCAATTTTTTCAGATAAACCATAATAAACATCCCCTGATTTTTAATTTTTCTCTACTGGGCAAATACCAATTTCGCCGGGGTCTGGTTCATCTTGATACATTGCTCATTGTTTGCGCGTATTCAGTTGTATTCACAGGCCGCGCAGCTCCCCGGCAAAGGGGAGCGCCGGCTCGGGGCAGTGCCGTTTGCGGCTGACCGTCCCGGCGCACACCGGGCAGCCGGTGCGCTTGTACTGGTTCGTGCGGTTGCAGACGGCAGTGCGCCACGCATGCCCCTCCGGGCACTGCCACCAGACCTTCCGGGCGCTGCCCGCGGTGACCTGATCCGGAGTAAGACTGCCGTTGAGCTCCGGGTGCCACTGGGCGGCCAGCTCCGGCTCGAGACTGGCGAGGTCGTTGAACCCGGCCAGCACCTTTTTGTTGGCACAATAGGGGCAGCCGTTGGTGCTGCGGGTGCGATCCACGATCTTAGCCCGCCACTCGTGGCCAAGGGCGCACTGCCACCACGCGGAGCGGCTGCTGCCGGACACGACCTGCTCCGGCGTGAAGTTCCCGTTCTTTTCCGGGTGCCATTCGGCGGCGATGACCGGATACTGCGTGCGCAAATCGTTGTATCCGGCAAGAACCACGTCGTTCGCGCAGACGGGGCAGCCGGACCCCATCCGGACCCGCGTGTGCGGCGAGGCCTGCCATTCATGGCCCTTCCTGCACATCCACCAGACTTTTCTGTCGTGGCCGTAGGTGACCATCTGGGGCGTAAGATCGCCGTTCTTCGTCGGGTGCCACTGGGCGGCCAGCTGGGGGTGAGTGGTGGCGAGATCGTTCACCCCGGGGACCACCACGCGGTTGGCGCACACCGGGCAGCCGCAGCCCGACGCCCGGGAGGACACCGCCGCCTGCCAGCTGTGGCCCTTTTCGCACCGCCACCAGATCTTCTGGTGGCTTCCGGCGGACAACTGCTCCGGCGTGAGATCGCCGTTCTTTTCCGCGTCCCACTGGGTGGCCAGCTGAGGGTGCGTGGTGGCAAGGTCGTTGAACCCGGCCTGAATCACCCGGCCCGCGCAGACGGGGCAGCCGCGGTTTTTCTGGAGGCGGTCGTAGGCGGTCTGCTGCCACGTGTGGCCAAAGCGGTCGGACCACCAGATCTTCACGCTGCAGTCGGACGCGGATACGCCGCGCATGTCGATGCCGGCGTTTTTCGTCCGGTCCCACTGGGCGATCAGATCGGTACGCCCCTGGATCCGGCACCCTTCCGCAAGGCTCGCTTTCATCTGAGCCACCCCTTTCTATCGTCATTATGTTCCTATTGTGTTCCGTACCATTGAACTACACCAAGTACACCAATAGGACAACAGAAGTTTCAACAAAAAAAGACACACCGGAGGCTTCCGGTGTGTCTTTCCCGTTGCTGTTCTGATGGTGTTTTACCGATCCTGTCTGGTTTCCTTCTCCTCTTCTTCCAGACAGTGGGTGTACAGTTCGCCGTTGGTGAACTCCGCCCAGCTGTAGTTGCTCATATACTCGCCCTGATAATTTCCCGTGGCCTGGGGGTCTCCGGCCAGATAGTCGTACAGGTCGCACTGGACCCGCGACGTATCCACCGAGGTCTGGTTCCGCGTCCGGACCAGCACATCCCCGCAGCCCGCCTCCTCCAGCGTCTGCCGCAGGGAGGACATGACGGTCTGCACGTTGCGGACCTTGGTATCGTCGTCCCAGAGCACCATGGCGATCTCCGCGTTGCTCACCGGCGCGCCCCGCCGGTCGATGAGGAAGGCAAACAGCTCCTTGGCCTTCTGCCGCTTCCACGGCAGGAGCTTTCCCTCGTGGAACACGGCGAAGTTGCCGAAGGTCTGGACGTACAGGTGCGAAGTCTCCTGCCGGGGCAGCATCAGGTCGATCTGCTTGAGGGCGCCCCGGATCTTTTCCTCCGTGATGGGCTTGAGCAGGTAGCCCACCGCGTAAATGTTGAAGGCGTCCAGCGCGAATCCGGCGTAGGCCGTGCAGAAAATGATCCGCACCGCCGGGTGCTCCTTCTTGATCTCGGCGGCAAGGTCGATGCCCAGCATCCCCCGGAGCTGGATGTCCAGAAAGGCGTAGACCACCGGGGCGGCGGCATCCTTCAGAAAAGCGATGGCATCCGTCGGCTCGTCAAAGGAAACGACCTCGTATTCCTCCGCCTGGAACACCTTTTTCAAGCTGTTGGTCAGTGCCGTCAGCATCAGCGGCTCGTCGTCCACCGCCATGATATATGCGTTCGTATCGGTTCACCTCTTTGGTATCTCTATGCGCACCGTAGTGCCCACGCCGCTGGTGCTGGTAAAAAACACGTCGCCGCCGGTGAGGGTGCGGATCCGTTCCCGCACGCTCTCCAACCCGATGTGCTCCCGGTCGCCGCTGAGTTTGATCTCGTCGATGCTCTTCGCATCGACGCCCACGCCGTTGTCCTGCACCGTGATGACGTAGTTCGCGCCCTCCTCCCGGACAGAGAGGGAAACCGTTCCGCCGCCGGGCTTCTGGCCCACGCCGTGGCTCACCGCGTTGCTCAGAATAGGCTGAATGGTGAGGGACGGAACGCCGAAGTCCACGTCCGCGATGTCGTAGACGATGTTCAGCTTTTTACCGTACCGGAGCAGCTCCAGATCGGCGTAGCGGCGGACATTGGCCACCTCCTGCGCAACGGGGATCAGCTGCGCGCCGCCCACGGCGGCGTTGATGTTCTCCCGGAGGACGGTGCACAGCTGGTCGATGTAAAACTGCGCCTGTTTGGGGTCCATGTCACACAGAATGCTGATGGACGCCAGTGAATTGCAGATAAAGTGGGGCTGCACCTGATCGAGCATGAGCCGCGTCCGCGTTTCGCGTTCCCGGATCTTCTTCTCTTCTGCCTCGTGGATGAGGGCGTCGTAGTGGTTCTTGGAGCGGTACCAGCCCATGGGACAGCCCAGCACGGCGGCGAATATGTAATTAAAGGTATTGGCCACCGTCAGCGCGTCTCTGACAATGCCGTGCTCGATGCCGATGGAGATGCACAGCGCAGCGGCCGTCAGCGAGAAGTTCACCCGTGGTCTGCCGTCAAAGAACGTGTTGAAGGCCACCAGCGCGATGCACTGCATGACGTTGACGACCTCCGGGTAGAGCCGCATGTCATAGTAAAGCGCCGAAAAGTACACGAGGACGATGAACCCGGTACACATCAGGCGGCTGTATTTGAGCTGTCGCTCCCGGATCATCCACCTGACCACCGGACGCGTGAGGAGCAGCACCGCGATTGGCAGGAGAAAACGAAGCCGCAGGCTGGGATCGGCGCTGGGGAGAAACCAATAGACAACGCCGGCCACAAATATGGCCGGGATGAACAGCGTGTAGTAATCCATCAGGTAGCGCAGATTGTCATACGCGATCCTGTCGTTGAAAGCATTCAGCTCCTGCTCCGTATGGCCGAGCAGCATCCATCGTTTCCACTGTTCTCTGAACATGGACCAAACACCCTCCGTTTCTCCGGGTTCTCCACTTCGGTGTTTCCGGGAATTGCAACAGAACAACAACAAAAACCTCCGGCCCGCGAAAAATTTTTTCTGCTTTTTTCCGAAAATTTATCCGGAATTTCCAGCGTGTGTCAGATACCCTTTATATGGAAAATTCATTTTCAAGGGACCAAACATAATTTTTGTTATGTGGTGTACGCCTTGCGACATAATTTTTGTTATGTTGCAAAAAAGTTCCAAAAAACGCGGAATACACCTCATCGCATACACTAAAATAGCACATTCAGATGAGATGTTCAAGCCTGAATTGCAGTTTTTGCGTTCAGGCCCGCAGTACCGCACATTTTCAAAAGTACAACAGGCACGAAAACAAGGCCAATGAGTACCAATTTTTCATTGGCCGGTTTTGCCATGTTAAAATGGAGTATGCTGCATAAATATTCTGCCGAATATTCATCCTGTGTACGCGATCACAGGGCGCCGTTGTCACATAACAAAAATTATGTTGCGGACGCCTGTGCGGGAAAAAGCTATGTCGCCGCCGTCATGCCAGCAGCCGCAGCCGCTCCATCTGCTTCCGGTGTTCCTGCCCGGTGGTCATGATATAGATGCGCGTGGTGTTGATGCTGCTGTGGCCCAGCACGTCGGCCAGCTTCGCGATATCCTTATCCAGACTGTAAAACGTCCGGGCAAAGAGCTTCCTCAGATTGTGGGGAAACACTTTGTCCGGATTTACGTCTGCCCGCTGGCACAGGGCTTTCATGGCCGCCCAGATGTGACTGCGGTTCATCGGCCTGCCCGTCCGGGTGCGGAAGATGACCCCGCCGGTGATGCCGGACCTTCCCGCATACCGCAGCAGCAGCTTCTGGAGCTTGGCCGGGATGAGGATCTTCCGGGTCTTGTTCTTGCAGGTCACGCTGATCTCTCCCCTCCGCGCCGCCTCCACCGTGAAGTATTGCAGCTCTGACACCCGGATGCCGGTGGCGCAGATGGTCTGAAGCAGGAGCCACAGCCGCCGGTCCCCCTCCGCCGCCTGCAAAAGCCGCAGGTACTCCGCCCGGCTCAGCTCCTTTTCCTCCGGCAGGTAGATCTCCCGCTGCATCCGGCACAGCTTGACCTTGCAGTCCGTCCGACCGCAGAAGGTCAGAAAGCTGTTCAGCGACGCCAGCATGGAGTTGATGGACCGCGGGGCGTAGCCCTGCTCCGTCAGGTGCTGCTTGTAGGCGATGGCCCGCTCCTTTGTGACCGGCTCCCCGGCCAGATACCGGGCGAAGTGCCGGACGTCCCGGAGATACTTCTCGATGGTCCGGCTGCTCTTCTCCTCTTCGTACAAATTCTGCGCGTACCGTCCGATGATCGCCTGCGTCAGATAAGTTTCTTCCATATCGCTCCGCCTTTCCGTGATGATACAGCTTATTATACCCGGGACGGCGGTTTTCATAAATAAAGGAGCGGTGTGCCGCCTGTTGACATGTGCCAGACTTCGCCCGCGGTGGGCTGCTGGCCTTCCGCGTAATCAGCACGTTATGAGCAAAACAGAATAAGCCGCACAAAAAGCACAAGGCCCGCAACCTTCCCGGCGCGGGCCTTGTGCTTACAGTTTTTTCTCAGTAAACGGTGATCTCCATGGGCGTCTCCAGACTGTACCACAGCGTCCGGCTCAGCCGGAGGGTCACGGTGTCGTAGGCGTAGTCCGGGTTCAAAAAGACATAGGGGGTCATGATGTCCAGATCATCGCGGGTGCCCACGCCGCCCTGGGTGCAGTAGTACTCCTCCCCCGTTGGGTCGAAGTAGGTCCAAGCGAACAGATCACCGGCCCCGGAGCCGTGCAGCGGCGCCTCAAACGCCAGTCTGATGCTTTTCTCATCGCCGTCGCGGTATACGCCGGTGAGCTTCGCGCCCTCCGGCAGGCCCGACGCCGTCTTGTGCACCAGATCCACCGTCACGTCCCGCTTGTCCGGGTCCAGCCACGAAACGCCGGTGACGCACAGGGTCAGGTGCTTTGCCTTGGAGAACCACGGACTGGCCACCCGGCGGTCGAAGGCAAAGCCCGTCACCGGGTCGCTGTACCCGCCGATGCCGCCCTCCATCTCGTAGCGGTTTCCGTCGTCGTCCTCCAGATAAAATTCCAGATCCTTCAGGCGCATGGTGTTGTCCCCGCTGTCCCCAAGCTTGAGCCGGGCGTGGGTGGGATAGATCTCCAACGTCTCCACGTAGATGTGCTGGCCGTCCAGCTCCAGCCAGCGGCCGATCTCGCACACCTTGCCGCTGGCGGTGTACGCCGGGTCGAAGCTGATGTCGAAGGTGAACTCCGTGCCCGTCGGTTCGGTGTCCGCGGGCCGCCCGGCCTCGGCCACGGCGGTCAGGCTCTCGAAGGGATAGGCCCGGAAGGTGATGGTCATGTGGTCGGGCACCTGATTTTTGTCGTTGAAGTCGATGATATACCGGCGCAGCTCGCCGTTTTCCTCCTGCTGGCCCTCCGTGACCACCGCGAATTCCCGGCCGCCCACGTCGATGTCGTAGTTGAGCACGGTGTAGGGCTTCGTTTTGTCGTCGTTCTTTACGGAGACGAACAGGTTCACCTGCTGCTGATCCACGATGACGTATTCCGCCGTCATGGTGATGCCGTTTTTCGTCTGTCTCTGGCCGATGACCTGCACGTAGTCGTTTTCCACCGCCCGGCTCAGGCTCCCCGACCAGTCCACCGCCGCCGCCAGATCGCCCAGCACCGGGATGCCGGAGCAGGCCAGCGCGAAGGTGGGCACCGTGTTCACCAGCAGCACAAATGCGGCGAACACCCCCGCAAGGCTCCCCAGCGGCAGGCCCCAGCGCCGCGCCCGGCGGCTGCTCTTCGCCCGGGCCCGCGCCCGGGTCACGGTGTATTCCAGCTCCGCCGGGGTATTGTCCAGTTCCCGGTCCAGCGCTTCAAATTCTTCCATCCGGTTCATGTCTCTGCCTCCTCTCCAAGCTCCAGCCGCAGCAGGGCCAGCGCCCGCCGCTGGCGGCCCGCCGCCGTCCCCTGAGGGATGCGCAGGATGTCCGCCGTCTCCGCGAGGGTGTACCCGGAAAAATACCGCAGGGCCACCACCGCCCGCAGCTCCCGGGGCAGGCGCTCCACCGCCTCCCGAAGGGGCAGGGCGTCAAACTGCTCCGCCGCCGTCTCCGGAAGCTCTTCGGTGGCCAGCTCCCGCTTTCTCCGCCGCAGCTCGTTGTTGCACTCATTCATTAAAATTCTTGTCATCCACGTGGCGAAATACTCCGGCTTTTTGAGCTTCTTGCAGCTTAAAAAGCCCTTGTATACCGCCTCGTCCACCGCGTCCAGCGCGGCGCTCTCTCCGCCGAGATACATCCGGGCGGTGCGGTACAGCCGCTTTTTGAGCTCCTGCACCCGCTCCGCGTATTCCTGTTCGTTCAGGGCGCCCGCCCCCTTTCTGAAAGGTCCTTTCACCTGTTAGACGGGGAGCGGGCCTGTTTTTATCACGCCATTGAAAAAATTTTTTCCTCAGGGTATAATGTTCCGGATCGATCTCATCATAACACACAGGAGGCCGCCAGTGGAACCCTTACATCAGCTCCCCATCCCGCTGCTGGAATGGTATCGGGACAACGCCCGCCGCCTGCCGTGGCGGGACGAGCCCACCGCCTATCACGTCTGGGTGTCCGAGGTCATGCTCCAGCAGACCCGGGTGGCGGCGGTGCTGGACTATTACCGCCGCTTTATGGCGGAGGTGCCCGACGTGGAAACGCTGGCCGCCCTGCCGGAGGAGCGGCTCATGAAGCTGTGGCAGGGGCTGGGGTACTACTCCCGGGCCCGGAATTTGCAGGCCGCCGCCCGGCAGATCATGGACGAGCATGGCGGCGTGTTCCCGTCCGACTACCGGAGCATCCGCGCCCTCAAGGGCGTGGGCGACTACACCGCCGGAGCCATCTGCTCCATCGCCTTCGGCCTGCCGGAGCCAGCGGTGGACGGCAACGTCCTCCGGGTGGCGGCCCGGATCACCGGAGACGGCGGCGACATCACCTCCCCCGCCATGAAAAAGCGAGTGACGGAGGGGCTGCGGGCCATCATCCCCCTGAGCGCCCCCGGGGCCTTCACTCAGGCCATGATGGAGCTTGGGGCCACGGTTTGCCTGCCCAACGGCGCGCCCCTGTGCCCGCGCTGCCCCGCCGCCCCCTTCTGCGCCGCCCTCCGGGACGGCCGCATCGCCGAGCTGCCCGTCAAGGCCCCGAAAAAGCCCCGCCGCGTCGAGGAGCGGACGGTGTGGTTCCTGTTCCACGGCAGCGCCGTCGCCCTCCGCCGCCGCCCGGCAAAGGGCCTGCTGGCCGGGCTGTGGGAGTTCCCCAACGAGCTGACGCCGGAGCTACCCGTGGCATGGGGCGTCGTCCCCCTGTCCGACGAGTACGGCGGGCAGGCAAAGCACATCTTCACCCACATCGAATGGCGCATGACCGCCCGGATCGTCCAGACTGCCGGGCCGGAGCTTCCGGAGGGCTGGGTGTGGGCGGACGCGGACGAACTGCGGCATACCTACGCCGTTCCCAACGCCTTCGACGGCTTCCGCGCCCTTTTAGATGAAGGACTGAGACCACAGGGAGGGACCCTTTTTGATCTGTAACCTCTGTCCCCGCCGCTGCGGGGCGCTGCGGGACGAGACTCACGGCGAGGGCTGGTGCCGGATGCCCGACGCCCTCACCGTGGCCCGGGCCGCCCTCCATATGTGGGAGGAACCATGCCTGTCCGGTACAAACGGGGCGGGCACCGTGTTTTTCTCCGGCTGCACGCTGGGCTGCGTGTTCTGCCAGAACGGGCAGATCAGCCACGAAAACTACGGGAAGGTCATCACCGAGAATCGTCTGTACGAAATTTTCGCCGGTCTGGCCGCGCAGGGCGCCCACAACATCGAGCTGGTCACCCCCACCCAGTTCACCCACATCCTCAGCCGGGTGCTGGAGCGGCCCGTCCCCGGCGGCCTGCCGGTGGTGTGGAACAGCGGCGGGTACGAGTCCCTGTCCGCCCTCCGCACTCTGGAGGGCAAGGTGGACATCTACCTGCCCGACCTGAAATACGTCACCCCGGAAAAGGGGGCACGCTACTCCGCCGCGGCGGACTACCCGGAGGCGGCCAAGGCCGCCGTGCTGGAGATGTACCGCCAGCGGGGGCCGGCGCGGTTCGAGGGGGAGCTGCTGAAAAGCGGCGTCATCATCCGGCACCTGCTCCTTCCCGGCGGCCTTGCCGAGGCCAAGCGGGTGATGGACTGGGTGTCGGAGCAGTTCCCGCCCGGGGCGGTGCTGTTCTCCCTCATGGCCCAGTACACCCCCATGGGCGACCTGTCCGCCTGCCCGGAGATCAGCCGCTCCCTGCGGCCCAGCGAGGCCCGCGCCGCCCGGCAGTACATGGCGGATGTGGGGCTGTCCGGCTATGTGCAGGATCTGGAGTCCACGGGCGAGGGCTTTATCCCGGCCTTTGACCTCACCGGGCTGTAATTGCGGAGAAATCCGCTGAAAAAAGGCATTGCGTTTGGTGTCAAGACAGCTTATAATAGGCTTACTTTAACAAAGGTGGATAACTCAATGAAACATGACGTCAACTACACCATGCTCTTCGATTTTTATGAGCTGACCATGGGCAACGGCTATTTCCAGACCGGCCTGAAGGACCGCATCTGCTACTTCGACGTATTTTTCCGCAACGTCCCCGACGGCGGCGGCTTCGCAATTGCCGCGGGTCTGGATCAGGTCATCCAGTACATCAAAAATCTCCACTTCGATCAGGAGGATGTGGATTACCTGCGCACCAAAGGCGTGTTCTCCGAGGAATTTCTGGACTTTCTGCTGACCTTCCGCTTCACCGGCGACATCTGGGCCGTGCCTGAGGGAACCCCCATCTTCCCCCGGGAGCCTATCCTCACCGTCCGCGCCCCCGCCATTCAGGCCCAGTTTATCGAAACTTACGTCCTGCTGGCCCTAAACCATCAGTCCCTCATCGCCACTAAGTCCAACCGCATCGTCCGGGCCGCCGAGGGCCGGGCAGTGTCCGAGTTCGGCTCCCGCCGGGCACAGGGGGCCGACGGCGCTCTGCTGGGCGCCCGGGCAAGCTACATCGCCGGCTGTGCCGGCACCGCCTGCGCCATGGCCGACCAGATGTTCCGCACCCCCGCCACCGGCACCATGGCCCACTCGTGGGTGCAGATGTTCCCCGACGAGTACACCGCCTTCAAGACCTACTGCCAGATCTACCCCACCGCCGCCGTCCTGCTGGTGGACACCTACAATGTCCTGCACTCCGGTGTGCCCAACGCCATCCGCGCCTTCAAGGAGGCGGGCATCACAAAGGGCGGCATCCGCATCGACTCCGGCGACCTTGCCTACCTGTCCCGGAAGGCCCGGAGGATGCTGGACGACGCGGGCCTTCCCGACATCCGCATCATCGCCTCCAACTCGCTGGATGAGTATATCATCCAGGACTTGCTCAAACAGGGCGCGCGGATCGACGGCTTCGGCGTGGGTGAGCGGCTCATCACCTCCAAGTCCGAGCCGGTGTTCGGCGGCGTATACAAGCTGGCCGCCATTGAGGACGAGAACGGCAACATCATCCCCAAGATCAAGATCAGCGAGAACCCCTCCAAAATCACCATCCCCCACTTCAAGAAGGTCTACCGCCTGTTTGAGAACGCCACCGGCAAAGCCATGGCCGACTATGTCTGCCTGCACAGTGAAGAGCCAGACTTCACCCAGCCGCTGGAGCTGTTCGACCCGGAGGCCACGTGGAAGCGCAAGACCGTCACCGACTTCACCGCCGTGCCTCTGCTGGTGCCCATTTTCGAGAAGGGTGAGCAGGTGTACCAGTCCCCGGCCATCGAGGACATCCGCGCCTACTGCGCCGAGCAGGTGGACAAGCAGTGGGAGGAAGTCAAGCGGTTCGAGAATCCCCACAACTATTACGTCGACCTGTCCCAGACCCTCTGGGACGTCCGGGAGGACCTCCTCAAGCAGCATTAAAATACGAAAATCTTCAGCCGCCTCCGGATATAATCCGGGGGCGGCTTGCTATTTGCAGTCCCGGATAAAAATTTCCTGAAACATGACAGAGGGTGTCAGGGTTTCCGCATTATAATGTAACCATCAACAACAGGGAGGTCCAACAATGGATTACACAAACATGAAGTTCTGCCAGTCCTGCGGGATGCCCTTGACCCCGGAATGCGAGTACGGCACCGAGGCCGACGGCTCTAGGAGCACCGATTACTGCTCCTACTGCTACCAGAACGGCGCGTTCTGCGGCGAGATGACCATGGAGGACATGATCGACTTCTGCGCCGGGCCCATGGCGGAGCACACCCCCGGCATGACGAAGGAGCAGGCCAAGGAGCAGATGCGGAAATTCTTCCCCATGCTCAAGCGCTGGAACCACTAAGGAAAACAGCTTTGAAAAGAGCGGACTGCCGGGCAGTCCGCTCTTTTCGTCATTCTCTGAATTCGTTAATCTAATTTCAATAATTATATTTTATGGTTTCTCTCTTGATATTATATCATAACGGTGGTATACTATGTTTATCCTGAAAGCATTGAAAGGAAGCGCAAGTCATGGAATACGCCGCCGTTCCTGATCCTTTTGACCTGAATACCGTCCACTCTCACCGCCGCCTCCGCCCGCAGGAGCAGGGCCGCGATCCATACGACGGGCTCCGCCCCTGGTCGGCCATCACCCATGGCGTGGGCGCGGCGCTGGCCCTGCTGGGCACCGTCCTGCTGCTGGTCCGGGCCGCCCTCACCGGGGCCGGCCCGTGGAAGCTGGTGTCCTTCGCCGTATACGGTCTGTCCATGATCGGGCTGTATACCGCCTCCACCCTGTACCACTGCGTCAACACCACAGTGCGGGGCCGGATCAACCTGCGGAAATACGACCACACCTCTATTTATTTTCTCATCGCCGGGACCTATACCCCCATCTGCCTGACCGTGCTGCGGGGCCCGTGGGGCTGGTCGCTGTTCGGCGTCATCTGGGCGCTGGCCATCGCGGGCATTTTTATGAGCCTGTTCTGGATCAACTGCCCCCGGAAGCTCACCTCCACCATCTATATCTCCATGGGCTGGCTGGCCATCATCGCCATCTGGCCCCTGTGGCAGACCGTCGGCTCCACCGGGCTGTTCTGGCTGCTGCTGGGCGGTCTGCTGTATACCGTAGGCGGCGTGCTGTACGCCCTCAAGTGGCCCGGCCGGAACAACCCCCGCTTCGGCTGCCACGAGATCTTCCACGTGTTCATCGTCCTCGGCTCCATCGCCCACTTCATGCTGATATACCGGGTGATCCTGCCCTTCTAAATCCCATAGCGCCAAATCGCCCCGCGGCTCACCGCCGCGGGGCGATTTTTTGTCTCAGAACGGCAGGCTGCCGTCCCCTTCCTCCTCCGGCTCCCGCCGGGGAGCC
>CAKUPH010000037.1 GCA_934675115.1 uncultured Oscillospiraceae bacterium
TCGGCAAGGAGGACAACTTCTGGGAGCACGGCTCCGGCCCCTGCGGCCCCTGCTCCGAGATCTACTATGACCGCGGCGAGAAGTACGGCTGCGGCAAGCCGGGCTGCACCGTGGGCTGCGACTGCGACCGGTATATGGAGGTCTGGAACGTGGTGTTCTCCCAGTTCGACAACGACGGCGAGGGCCACTACACCGAGCTCAAGCAGAAGAACATCGACACCGGCATGGGTCTGGAGCGTCTGGCCGTGGTGTGCCAGGACGTGGACTCCCTGTTCGACGTGGACACCGTCATGAACATCACCAACAAGGTGTCCGAGATCACCGGCGCCCACTACGGCGAGAGCCACGACAAGGACGTGTCCCTCCGGGTCATCACCGACCATATCCGCTCCGCTACCTTCATGATCTGCGACGGCGTGCTGCCCTCCAACGAGGGCCGGGGCTACGTGCTCCGCCGCCTGCTCCGCCGGGCCGCCCGCCATGGCAAGCTGCTGGGCGTGAACGATCCCTTCCTCTACACCGTGTGCGACACCGTCATCCACGAGAATCAGGGCCACTACCCCGAGCTGGTGGAGCGCCGGGACTATATCACCAAGGTCATCCGGGTGGAGGAGGAGAACTTCGCCAAGACCATCGACGGCGGCCTGAAGATCTTCGGCGACATGCTGGCGGACCACAAGGCCAAGGGCGAAAAGACCTTCTCCGGCGCGGATGCCTTCAAGCTGTACGACACCTACGGCTTCCCCATCGACCTGACCATCGAGATGGTGGAGGAGCAGGGCATGACCGTGGATCAGGACGAGTTCCACAAGCAGATGGAGGAGCAGCGCCAGCGCGCCCGCAAGGCCCGCGAGGCGCTGGGCGACCTGGGCTGGGCCGGCGTGGAGTTCGGCAAGGACGTGCCCGAGACGAAGTTCGAGGGCTATACGCGCAGCGCCGTGGAGGACGCGAAGGTCGTGGCGCTGGTGGTGGAGAACGAGCAGGCCGAGGAGGTCATGCCCGGCGTCGAGGCCATCGTGGTGCTGGACAAGACGCCCTTCTACGCCGAAATGGGCGGTCAGGTGGCCGACCACGGCTATCTCACCGGAAACGGCGTGTCCTTCGCCGTCACCGACGTGCAGAAGAACAAGGGCGGCAAGTATATGCACTACGGCAAGGTGACGGAGGGCGTCCTCAAGCTGGGCGACACCGTTTCCGCCGCCATCGACACCGACCGCCGGAAGGCCATCATGCGCGCCCACACCGCCACCCATCTGCTGGACAAGGCCCTGCGCACCGTGCTGGGCGACCACGTCCATCAGGCCGGTTCTCTGGTGGAGGCCGACCGGCTGCGCTTCGACTTCACCCACTTCTCCGCCCTGACCGCCGAGGAGCTGGCGAAGGTCAGCGCCATGGTCAACGAGACCGTTCTGGAGGGCTATGACGTCGTCACCGACGAGCTGCCCATCGATGAGGCCAAGAAGCGGGGCGCCATTGCCCTGTTCGGCGAGAAGTACGGCGACGTGGTCCGTGTGGTGGACATGGGCCACGGCTACTCCGTGGAGTTCTGCGGCGGCACCCATCTGGACAACACCGCCAAGGTGGGCGTGTTCCACATCAGCAGCGAGTTTTCCGTGGCCTCCGGCGTGCGCCGCATCGAGGCCACCACCGGCAAGGTGTCTCTGGAGGTCATGAACCGCAATCAGGCGATGCTCTTCGAGGCGGCGGCGGTACTCAAGGCCAAGCCCACCGAGCTACGGGAGAAGGCGGAGCAGGCCATGAACGAGATGAAGGGCCTGCGCCAGCTGGTGGCCAAGTTTAAGGACAAAGAGGCCGCGGGCGACGCTGAGCGCTTCCTGCTGGCCAGCAAAGAGGTGGGCGGCCTGAAGGTCATCACCGCCACCGTCCCCGGCGCCGACGGCAACCGCCTGCGCCAGATGGGCGACCTCATGCGCGGCCGCGAGCCCAGGCTGGTGGCCGTACTGGCTGCCGTCAACGACGATAAGATCACCTTCCTCGCCTCCTGCGGCAAGGAGGCCGTGGCCCGGGGCGTGAAGGCCGGCGACCTCATCAAGCAGGTGTCCGCCATCGCCGGCGGCTCCGGCGGCGGCAAGCCCGACTCCGCCATGGGCGGCGGCAAGGACGTGCTGATGCTGGACAACGCTCTCGCTATCGTGGACAACGTGGTGTCCATGAAGCTGGGGCTGTGAGCATGAGCAGCCGCGGCGATATGGAGCTGCTCCGGTCGCTGCCCGTGGACACGGAGGGCGTGGGCCTGATCCGGCCCGGCCCCTCCGACGGCCCGTACTTCTGCACCCCGGTGGGTGCGGAGTATGTGGGCTGGCTGGGCTGCGACGGCGTACATTTTATTCTTCTGCCCGGGGACGAGCGGGTGTTCTGCGTGGAGCCGTCCATGGGCGAGCCAGGGACCTTCGTCCTGCCGGTGGCGGAGAATATGCGGCAGTTTCTCTCCTACGTCCTGTACTGCGAGGACACCAACCCCCTGTCCCAGATCTTCTGGATGGACGAGGGGCCGTTCCGGGCGCTGCTGGACGAGGACCGGAAGGCCGACTGGCCGGGCAGCGAGGAGCACTTTGCCTGCAAGCGGGCGGTGCTGTGCGCTATTGCCCGGGCCTTCGCGCTGGAGCCGGAGGACCCCTACGGGCCGGTGAAGGCCCTTCAGGCGGCGTTTGATCCGTCTGTGCTGAAGTTTTCCGACGAATATTACGAAACGCTCGGGATCGGGCGGGAGTAAACGAAAGAGGTGTTATTATGTCCGATGTGCTGAACTACGACAAGGACTGCCTGTTCTGTAAGATCATCAAAGGGGAGATCCCGTCCAACAAGGTGTACGAGGATGACCTGTGCTACGCCTTTTACGACATCGACCCTCAGGCCCCCACGCATTTTCTGGTGATCCCCAAGGCTCATGTGAAGTCCTGCGGTGAGATCACCGGGGAGAATTCTGCGCTGGTGGGGCACATGTTCGAGGTCATCTCCAAGGTGACAAAGGAGCTGGGCATCAGCGAGTTCCGCGTGGTGTCCAACTGCGGTGAGCAGGCGGGACAGAGCGTGCCGCACCTGCACTTCCATGTGCTGGCGGGGCGGGATATGACCTGGCCTCCGGGTTGAGGTTCCACTGAAAGTGCCACCCCGGCAGCGCAGCTGCCGGGGCCTACGCTTTGGCGGCGCAAGCTGTGTATCACTTTGTCCGCCGCAGGCGGCGGACGGTGTTCGCTCCGCTGCGCCGCCAGTTCCCGGAAAAACAGAGGGCGTTTTTCCGGGGGCCCGACAGCCACCGGCACATTTTCTGACGCTGCGGTGACGTGGCCGCCGGGCTGAAATCCCAGAACGAAAAGACAAAAACCCCCGCAGGCGCGATGCGCCTGCGGGGGTTCCTTTTTGCGTTTTTGACCGACTCAATTTTCGTGTTTTAACTCAGCAGGCCGTCTGGGTAATCAGACCAGCTCGCCCTCCAGGTGGTCACCGCGGACGGTGGTGACGCGGACGTTCCGGAGTTCGTTATGCAGCGCCTGCCCGGCGGCCCGGACGGGGACGTAGTTGGGGGCGTGGCCCTGCCAGAGACCGCCCTTTTCCTCCTCGAAGAGGACGGGGAGCACCGTCCCCACAAGGCCGCGGAGGTAGCTCTGTTCCATCTCGTCTGCCGCGGCGGCGGCCCGGTGGGCCCGGGACTCCTGCTCGGCCCGGGGGATCTGACCGTCCATGGCGGCGGCGGGGGTGCCGGGGCGGCGGGAGTATGGGAAGATGTGCATGGAGGAAAAGGCGCACTTCCGGATGAAGGCCAGCGTCTCAGTAAACTCTTCTTCCGTCTCCTGCGGGAAGCCTACGATGAGATCGGTGGTGACGGCGGGGTTCCGGAAGTATTCCCGGAGCAATTTGACGGACTCATAATACCGGGCGGAATCATATTTCCGGTTCATCCGCTTTAAGGTAGCGTCGCAGCCGGACTGGAGCGACAGGTGAAAGTGGGGGCAGAGGTTGGGCAGAAGGGCGGCCCGGCGGCAGAATTCCTCCGTGATGGTCCGGGGCTCCAGAGAGCCCAACCGGATGCGCAGGGCCGGGACGGCGGCGCAGATGGCCTCCATCAGGTCGATGAGGGAGGTGCCGTCCCGGAAGTCATGGCCCCATGAGGAGATCTCAATGCCGGTGAGGATGATCTCCCGGTAGCCCTCCTCCGCCAGCTGTTTTGCCTGCGCCACGGCGGCGTCCAGCGGCAGGGAGCGCACCGGCCCCCGGGCGTAGGGGATGATGCAGTAGGAGCAGAAGTTGACGCAGCCGTCCTCCACCTTCAGGTAGGCCCGGGTGCGGCCCTCCATGCCCCCGGCGGAGAGTGCCTCGAAGCTCCGGCGGCGGAGAGCCTCGTCCACGGTGACGGTGGCCGCGGCGGCGTGGGCCGCCTGCTTTTCCCGGCATTTCTCCTCCAGTGTGTCCAGAAAGGCCATCCGGCCGGCGGTGCCCGCCACCAGATCCACCCCCAGCGCGGCCACGGCCTCCGGATCCGTCTGGCCGTAGCAGCCGCAGACGGCCACCACCGCATGGGGGCTGCGCTTCTGAGCCCGGCGGATGGTGTTGCGGGATTTTTTATCGCTCACCGCCGTGACGGTGCAGGTGTTTACGATATAGGCGTCCGCCGGATCGTCGAAGGGCACCAGCTCATGGCCCCGGGCGGTGAGCTCCCGCTCCATGGCGGCGGTCTCGAACTGGTTGACCTTGCAGCCCAGCGTATAAATGGCGACTTTCATGGAATTTCCCCTTGTCAAACTTGTGATTTCGTTTTACTATTATACCAGTGAACTTGAGATTTGTATAGGAGGAACCGGATATGGAATTTCAGGTATTGCTTACCTCTGTGGCGGATGTGAAGGACTTTGTGGACGCGGCCGCCGCCTGCCCGTCGGAGATCGACGTGCTCTCCGGGCGGTACGTGGTCAACGGGAAATCTATCATGTGCATGTTCTCCATCGACCTTTCCGTGCCCGTGAAGATCGTCGTCCACGGCGACGGCGCCGCAGAGCACGCCTTCCGGGAAAAGGTGGAGCGGTTCGCCGCAGCCGCCGCCCGGTGACGGATGATTGTGCAATGGGACAAGGAGAGCGCCTGACCGGGCGCTCTCTTTTTCATTTCTTCCACATTCCGACACGTTTACTTTTCCCGGATAAAATGTTATACTATATTATTCAAAGAATTTGCGAAAAGAGCGTGATCGTGTGTCAAAGGCCAGGACGATGACAGAAGGCACTGAATGGAAGATCATCCTTCTGTTTACCCTCCCACTGATGGCGGGAAATTTTCTCCAGCAGCTTTACAGTGCCGTGGACGGCATTATCGTGGGCAATTTCGTGGGCGAAAACGCCCTGTCTGCCGTGGGTACCTGTACGCCGGTGACCATGCTGTTTCTGGCCATCGCCATGGGAATGAGCACCGGCTGCTCCATCCTCATTGCCCAGCTGTACGGTGCCCGCCGGTACGACGACATGCGGCAGGCGGTGTCCACGTCGTTGATCCTGGTGGGCGTCATCGGTCTGATCCTGTCTGTGGTGGGCGGCGTCATTGCCCGCTGGACGCTGACCCACATCCTCAATGTGCCGGATTCCTTCCTGAGCGACGCCACGGCTTACTTCTCCATTTACTGCTTCGGTCTGGTGTTCCAGTTCGCGTACAATATCGTGTCCTTCATCCTGCGCTCGCTGGGGGACTCCTCCGCCACGCTGTACTTCCTGCTGGTGTCCTCTGTGACCAACATCGTGCTGGATCTGCTGTTCGTGGTGGTGTTCCACTGGGATGTGCCCGGGGTGGCCATCGCCACCGTCATCGCGCAGGCCCTGTCCGCCGTGGTGAGCATTGTCTATATGTTCAAAAAGTACCCGCTGCTCCGGTTCGGAAAGGGCGAGTTCCGGTTTCATAAGGACAAGGGCCTGCTGGCGCTGAAGCTGGGCATTCCCACCACCCTCCAGCAGTGCGTCATTTCCTCCGGCCATATCGCCATCCAGCGGGTGGTCAACACCTTTGCCCTCACCGCTGCAGTTACCGCCGCCATGCGGGTGGAGAACTTTGTGCTCATTCCCATTTTTTCCTTCAACGTGGGCATGTCCACCTTCACGGGCCAGAACATCGGTGCGGGCAGGCTGGACCGGGTGCGCCGGGGCTTCCGGGCTACGCTGGCCATGGGCCTTGCTACCTGCGCCGCTGTAGCGGTCATCGCTTATGTCTTTGCCGCACCGCTGGCCGGGCTGTTCGGCGTCAGCGGCGACACGCTGGCCACCAGTGTGCGGTATCTCCGCTTTATCGCGCCGTGGTTCCTTGTGTTCTGTGTGTTTATCGTTGCCAATGGCGTACTTCAGGGGGCGGGCGACGTGGTCTATACGGCGGCCAACACCATCAGCAGCCTCATCATCCGCTGTATTGCGGCCTACACTATGGCTTACCTCACCCCCATCGGCGGCGCGGCGGCGTGGATGAGTATGCCCTTCGGCTGGGTGTATTCCCTGTTCCTGACAGGGGGTCGGTATCTCTGGGGACCGTGGCAGAAAAAGGCGCTGGTATCCGCCCCGGCGGACGACCTGCCCCAGCAGGAGAGCTTTGACGAGGAGGGGCTGCTGTGAGCCACAGCTTTTTTGCCTATATCTTCCGGATGCGCTACATCGCCCGCTGGGCGCTGATGCGCAACACCCGGACGGAAAACGTGGAGGAGCATTCCTACGAGGTGGCGGTGCTGGCCCACGCGCTGGCGGTCATTGGCCGGGACGTGTTCCACAAGGAGCTGGATCCGGACAAAGCCGCCGCCGCGGCGCTGTTCCACGACGCGCCGGAGATCATTACCGGCGACATGCCCACTCCCATCAAATACTTTAACCCCGGTATCAAGGACGCCTACAAGCAGGTGGAGGCGGTGGCCCAGGACAAGCTGCTGTCCATGCTGCCCGCCGAGCTGGCGCCTGCCTACGAGCCGCTGGTGCGGGAGAGCGACGAGACCGTCCGCCGGTATGTGAAGGCGGCGGACAAGCTGGCCGCGTGGCTCAAGTGTCAGGAGGAGCTCAAGGCGGGCAACGCCGAGTTCCGCCGGGCCGCCGACGAGACCCTTCAGGCCCTCCGGGCCATGGGGATGGAAGAGACCGACTGGTTTTTGGAGCAGCTGGGCGGCGCGTTCAGCCTGACGCTGGATGATCTTGGTTGAAAAAACGGACGAAGTCCGAACATACAGGAGGAATTATTATGCGAGCCATCGTCACCGTGGTTGGCAGGGATCAGGTGGGCATCATTGCCGCCGTCTGCGCCCTGCTCAGCGAGAAAAACGTCAATGTGCTGGATATCAGCCAGACCATTCTGCAGGAGTACTTCACCATGATCATGCTGGTGGACACCTCCGCCGCCAGCGTGCCCTTTGCCCGGCTCAAGGAGGAGCTGACCGCCGCCGGCGAGGAGCGCGGGCTGGACATCCACGTCCAGCGGGAGGATATTTTCGACGCGATGCATCGAATTTAAGCGCGGAGGAGTCACCACCATGCTCAACAACAGTGATATTTTAAGCACCATCAAGATGATCGACCAGCAGCATCTGGACATCCGCACCATTACCATGGGCATCTCCCTGCTGGACTGCTGCGACCCGGACCCCGCCGCCGCCTGCCGGAAGATCTACGACAAGATCACCACCAGCGCGGAAAAGCTGGTGCGGACCGGCGAGGACATCGAAAACGAATTCGGCATCCCCATCGTCAACAAGCGCATTTCCGTCACCCCCATGGCGCTGGTGGCCGGAGCGTCCCGCACCGCGGACTACGTCCCCTTCGCCCAAGCCATGGATAAGGCCGCCAGAGCCACCGGCGTGAACTTCATCGGCGGCTTTTCCGCGCTGGTGCAGAAGGGCATGACCGAGGGGGACAAAAAGCTCATCGCGTCCATCCCCGAGGCGCTGGCGGTGACGGAGCTGGTGTGCTCCTCCGTCAACGTGGGCTCCACCAAGGCGGGCATCAATATGGACGCCGTGCGTCTCATGGGCGAGACCATCAAGGCTGCCGCCGACCGCACCGCCGACCGGGGCGGCTTTGGCTGCGCCAAGCTGGTGGTATTCTGCAACGCGGTGGAGGACAACCCCTTTATGGCGGGCGCCTTCCACGGCGTGGGTGAGGCGGAGCGCGTCATCAACGTGGGCGTGTCCGGCCCCGGCGTGGTGTACCACGCTTTGCAGTCGGTGAAGGGCCAGCCTTTCGATGTGGTGGCGGAGACCATCAAAAAGACCGCGTTCCAGGTCACCCGTATGGGCCAGCTTGTGGCCCGGGAGGCCAGCGACCGGCTGGGCGTGCCCTTCGGCATCGTGGATCTGTCCCTTGCCCCCACCCCCGCTGTCGGCGACAGTGTGGCCCGGATCCTGGAGGAGATGGGCCTTGAGGTGTGCGGCGGCCATGGCACCACGGCGGCGCTGGCCCTGCTCAACGACGCGGTGAAGAAGGGCGGCGTCATGGCGTCCTCCTCCGTGGGCGGCCTGTCCGGCGCGTTTATCCCGGTGAGCGAGGACGAAGGCATGATCGCCGCCGCCCAGTCCGGCGCGCTGACGCTGGAAAAGCTGGAGGCCATGACCTGCGTGTGCTCCGTGGGCCTTGATATGATCGCCGTTCCCGGCGACACAACGGCGGCCACCCTGTCCGCCATCATCGCCGACGAGGCGGCCATTGGCATGATCAACACCAAGACCACCGCCGTGCGTATCATCCCCGCTCCCGGCAAGAAGGTGGGCGATGTGGTGGAGTTCGGCGGTCTGCTGGGCTCCGCCCCCGTCATGCCCTGCCACACCGGCTCCGCCGAGACCTTCGTGGCCCGGGGCGGACGCATCCCCGCGCCCATGAACAGCCTGAAGAACTAAGGAGGAGCGCACTGTGAACATCGACCGCATCGTATACGTCGGCCGCCCAGCGGACCGCCGCAGCCAGCCGGAGGAGATAGAGGAATAAGACATCAGCCCGGCGGAGCTTCGGCTCCGCCGGGCTGTGCCGCGATTTGAAAAGAATTGTCCGTTTCCGCTTTTTCTCCCACGGGAGACGTGGTACACTGAATAAAGGAAATCACCCAACGAAAACAGGAGGGAACATATATGCTGAAACTGGATCTGACGCAGGCGGAGTCGTTTATCCGGGAGCCGGCAGCCCCGTCCGAGATCGCCGCCGCCCGGCAGTCGCTGCTGGACGGCACCTGCGCGGGCAGCGACTTCACCGGCTGGGTGCGCCTGCCCCGGGACTATGACAAGGAGGAGTTCAGCCGTATTCAGGCCGCCGCCAAGCGCATCCAAAAGGACAGCGAGGCGCTGGTGGTCATCGGCATCGGCGGCTCCTATCTGGGGGCACGGGCGGTGCTGGAGCTGCTGAAAAGCCCCAACTACAACCTGCTGCCCAAGGACACGCCGGACGTGTTCTTCATCGGCAACGGCCTGTCCGGCGACGCGGTGGAGGAGACGATTCGCCTTATCGGCGACCGGGACTGGTCCATCAACGTCATCTCCAAGTCGGGCACCACGCTGGAGCCCGCGCTGGCCTTCCGCATTTTCCGGGGCCTGCTGGAGAAAAAGTATGGCCGGGACGGGGCGAAGGACCGCATTTACGCCACCACCGACAAGGCAAAGGGCGCGCTGAAGTCGCTGGCGGACGCCGAAGGCTGGGAGACCTTCGTGGTACCCGATGACGTGGGCGGGCGGTTCTCCGTTCTCTCCGCCGTGGGCCTGCTGCCGCTGGCGGCGGCAGGGGTGGACATCGAAGCCCTGATGGGCGGCGCGGCCGCCGAGATGGACGAGTGCCTGACCAATGAGGACAGCGCAGCCGTCCGGTACGCCGCCGCCCGCTCCGCCCTCTACCGGGCGGGGAAGAAGATCGAGGTGCTGGCCTTTTCAGAGCCGTCCTTCCGCTTCTTCTGCGAGTGGTGGAAGCAGCTCTACGGCGAGAGCGAGGGCAAGGACGGCAAGGGCCTGTTCCCGGCGGGGCTGGAGCTTACCGCCGACCTCCACTCCATCGGCCAGTATCTTCAGGACGGCGAGCGGGACCTGCTGGAGACGGTGGTGTCCTTCGAGCGCAGCCGCACGGCGCTGGTGCTGGAGCGGGACGGCGAGGATCTGGACGGACTGAACTACGTGGCGGGCCGGGACATGGACTTCATCGCCCTTCAGGCCCGGCGGGGGACGGCGCTGGCCCACGTGGACGGCGGCGTGCCCAATCTGGCGGTGACGCTGCCGGAGCGCAGCGAGGACAGCGTGGGCCGGCTCATCTATTTCTTCGAGTTTGCCTGCGCCGTGTCCGGCCTGCTGCTGGGGGTGAATCCCTTCAACCAGCCCGGCGTGGAGGACTACAAAAAGAACATGTTCGCCCTGCTGGGCAGGCCCGGGACCGAGGTGCGCCGGGCGGAGCTGGAGCAGCGGCTGAGCGGCGGCGCAAAGTCGTGAATTTTCCATAAACTTGCCCCAAAGATATTGAAATCTCGGGGTAAAGATGATAACATAGTAACAACAAAGGGGACTCCCCCTTCAAAAGAATAAGGAGTGATTGTGATGGTCAAAGTAATCATGGGCCTCAAAGGTACCGGCAAGACCAAGCAGATGATCGAACTCATCAATACTGCGGTGGAGAACGAGCACGGCAACGTCGTCGCCATTGCCCACGGCTCCAAGCTGACTTACGATATTAGCTACAAGATCCGTTTGGTGGACACCTCTGAGTACAATATGCCCACCTTCGACTGCCTGAAGGGCTTTATCTACGGCCTGTACGCCAGCAACTACGACATTACCCACGTGTTCATCGAGAGCCTGAACAAGATCGTTCCCGCCGAGGCCGGCCCTGACGTGGAAGTGTTTCTGGACTGGCTGGAGTCCTTCTCCGAAAAGTACGGCATCAAGTTCACCGTCTCCATCAGCGCCGACGCCTCTCTGGCCCATGAGGGAGTCCGCAAGTACTTCTGATTTTTGACCGTTTTGCAGCTTCAAAGCCGATCCCGCCTGTGCGGGATCGGCTTTTGTGCGTTTTTTTGGGGGATTTGGCCCGGCTTCGGGCAATTTGCAGTTGCGGAGAGAGATTTCCGGGAAAGGCCGGGCGGAGCCGCCGGGAGGACCGCACAGGCCGGGTGCCGGGAACACAGAGGAAAATGCGGCCAATACGGGAAAACGGAAGCGCTGCCGGACGCCAGCGGTGCGGCTGGTTCCCAACGCCGCCGAAATAGGTCGGACAGAAAAAACCCGCCGTGGAGATCCACGGCGGGTTTGTGTACCGAAAAGGCGAATTACTTCGCGGCGGTGAAGGTCAGAGCACCGGTGTTGGTGGTGTTCTCTTCAGCCTTGACCTCGGTGTTGGCGTAACACTTGACCACCTTGGTGGCGGAAGTGTCCTGCTCGACCACGGGCTTCGCGCCGGTGTAGATGATCTCCAGAGAGCAGCCGTTGGCCACATAGACCTTGAGCGCGCGGCTGAAGGTGGAGCCGTCGAGATACACGCGGACAGCGGAGGCGGAGCCGTACTCGGTGCCGGTGACGGAGATGTCATACTCGCCGTCCTTCAGGTCGCCCAGCTTAATCTCGCCGCAGTCGATGTACTTGATGACCAGCTTGCCCTCGCGGACCACGCTGGCGACAGCGCCGGTGTAGGTCACGTCGCACTTCTCCAGAATGGTGGAGGTGACGTCGGACAGCATGGAGGTGTTGTTGGTGCAGGAGGTGGCGCTCATGGTCAGCTTGCTGTCATAAGCGTAGAAGGTGGAGATACCGGTCTGGTTGCCGGTGCCGGCCTGGAAGTCCTTGGAGCCGACCACGTAGGTGGAGGCAGCCTCGTCCATAAAGCCGCCGGCGGGAGAGCCGTCCTCGTTGGCGGTCTTCACGGTGGTGTTGTCATAAATGGTAACGCCGGAGAAGAAGTCGGAGGAGGTCACGCGGCCGGAGGAGACGAGGGAGCAGTCCTCATAGATGAGGGTGCCGTCGTAGCACAGCAGGCCGGAGGTGTCGCCGGTGGTGGTGGTGTTGATCATGTGGACGGTGGCGCCGGTCTCGATCTCAACACCAGTGACCGCCTGATGGGCGAACTTGGAGTCCTTGGTGACGGTCAGGTTGGAGTCCTTGATGGTCACATAGGTACCCTCGCCATAGGCAAGAATGCCGGCGCAGTGACCCCAGCGGTAAGCCAGAGGATAGGGGATGGCGGACTTCGTCTGGCCGTAGGTGATGTCGGCTTTCTCCAGAGTGACCTTCGCGCCGTTTTTGATGATGACGGAGTTGAGGGCCTTGGCCTCAGTCTCGCCGCCCAGCAGCCACTTGGCGTCCTTGACGGTCTCGTCCTTGCCATAGGTCTTAGTCTCATCGGTGGCGGTGATGTAGCTCTCGGTCATGTGATGACGGCCGCCGGTACCCTTGCAGATGTTGTACAGGGTCTCGATGACGTCGACCTTCTTCATGGCGGCGGTGAGATCCTCACCCTCACCGACCTTATACAGGCCCTTTTTGACCATGGCGGCCACATAGGGCTTGGCCCACGCGCTGACCTTGGCGCCGCCCAGGACCTCGTCAGCCTCTTCGGCGGACAGGGCCTCCAGCGTGTAGCCGAAGTGCGCGTTGACCTGCATGGTGGTGTCGCCCATGATGTCGGGGTGGCCGTTGCCCACGGTGCCGTCCTTATAGTTGATCAGACGGAACAGGGTGGTCAGCAGAGCCTCCGGCGTGACGGAGCCGAAGGGATCGAAGCAGTTCTCGCCGGTCAGGCCGGTGACGGGGTCGGGGTTGGCCTTGGTGCGGGCACCGATGCCGCCCATGATGCCGGACCAGCGGGTGTTGGTGACGGCGTCGTTGAACTTCAGGCCGATGGTGGAACCCATCTGGTTGATGGGCACATCGTCGTAGAACCACATGCCGTCATCATTGGCGATGGAGTAGTAGCGATACAGGAAGAAGGCCAGATCGTAGCGATAGAAGGAATCGTCGGCACCGAACTCGGTAAAGGTCTTACCGCCGTTGGTGACGCCGGAGGACAGCCACCAGTTGACGGCGTCCTTGGCCTCGGGATAGGCCTTCAGGTCGGCGAAGTCGTCATAGGTAAACAGCTGGCTGTTGCCGCCGTAGTGGTACGAGTTGCCGCTCTGGGTGGGGGCGTTGTCACCGACTTCCAGCTTGTAGCCGCTGGGCTGGAGGGTGACAGTTTTCGCGCTGGCGGTGGACACCAGGCCGAAGACCATGGTGGACGCCATTGCGATGGAGACGAACCGCTTGAGATGTTTGTTCATTGCTTGTACTCCCTTCGTTGGATGGATGTCCGTCGGCGGTCAGGATCAGCCGATTACCATTATTGTACCGGGAGGTGGAAAATAAATCAAGACAGGATGCTTAAAGAATTCGTATGTTTTTGTTAGAAATTATGCTAAACGACGGAAAGCGATCGGAACCTTGTAAAAACGACATAAATCATATAAAAGAGCCTGTGTCCGGGGCACGACCCCGGGCACAGGCTCTCTGTGTCGGAATTATTTGGGTTCGGAAGGTTTACTTAACCTTCAGGGTGATGAGCAGCTCGCCGTCGTCGGCCCAAAGTCCGCCACGCTCTGTTTCCGCGGAGCGAAAACGGCGCGCGCTCCCTTGAGCCTCCTCTCCCCATCGAACCCGCTGGCGCTGAGCTTCGACGGGGGCCCCAATTGGTCAAGGCCGGCTCACGGGGGAGGCTTACTTAACCTTCAGGGTGATGAGCAGCTCGCCGGCCTTGACGCTGCTGCCTTCCTTGATGAGCACCTGATCCACGATGCCGGCCATGCGGGCCACCACGGAGGTCTCCATCTTCATGGCCTCGATGACGGCCAGCACCTGATTTTCCTCTACGACGTCGCCGGGCTTGACGTTGACCTTGGATACCATGCCGGGGATGGAGGAGCCCACCTGGCTCTTGTCCTCGGGATCGGCCAGCACCACGGTCTTGCCCTTGACCGCCGCCCGCTTGTCGGGCACGGCCACCTCGCGGCGCATGCCGTTGAGCTCGAAGTTGACGGTGCGGGTGCCGTCGTCGTTCTGGTCGCCCAGACCGAGGTAGCGGATGACCAGCGTCTTGCCGTCCTCGATGTTGATCTTGTTGGTCTCGCCCAGAGCCATGCCGTTGAAGAACACATGGCTGCCCATACGGGTGATGTAGCCGTACTCCTTGCGGTGCTTGCGGTAGTCCTCATACACCTTGGGGAACAGGCAGTAGGCCAGCATGGCCCGCATGTTGATAGGCTCGCCCTCCATGAAGCGCTCCATGTCCTTATAGACCTGATCGAAGTCCACGTCGGGCAGCAGCTCGCCGGGGCGGCAGGTGATGGCCTTCTCGCCCTTGAGGACGACCTCCTGCAGGCCCTCCGGCTGGAAGCCCCACGCGGGCTGACCCATCATGCCTTTGAAGTAGGACACCACGGAGTCGGGGAAGGCAAGGCTCCTGCCCTTTTCGATGATGTTGTCGGGGGTCAGGTCGTTCTGCACCATGAAGATGGCCAGATCGCCCACCATCTTGGAGGACGGCGTGACCTTCACCAGATCGCCCAGCATGTCGTTGACGGTCTTGTACATCTCCTTGACCTCTTCGAAGCGGGAGCCGAGGCCCAGAGAGACCACCTGCGGGTACAGGTTGGTGTACTGGCCGCCGGGGATCTCGTAGCGGTAGATGTCGGTGGTGGGGCTCTTCAGGCCCTCGTCGAAGCTCTTGTAGCGCAGGCGGACGTCGGCCCAGTAGTTGTCCAGACGCTGGATCTCCCGGAGGTCGAGGCCGGTGTCGCGCTCCTGACCCTCCAGCGCGGCCACCACGGCGGACAGGGAGGGCTGGCTGGTCAGGCTGGACAGGGAGGCGGTGGCGCAGTCCACGATGTCCACCCCGGCCTCGGCAGCCATGAGGTAGGCGGCCACCTGATTGCTGGTGGTGTCGTGGGTGTGCAGGTGGATGGGCAGGCCGATCTCCTGCTTGAGGGTGGAGACCAGCTTCTTGGCGGCGTAGGGCTTGAGCAGGCCGGACATGTCCTTGATGCACAGCAGGTGCGCGCCGCGGCGCTCCAGCTCCTTGGCCAGATCCACGTAATACTTGAGAGTGTACTTGTCCCGGTTGGGATCGAGAATGTCGCCGGTGTAGCAGATGGTGGCCTCGCACAGCTTGTTCTGGTTGAGGACCTCGTCCATGGCGATCTCCATGCCGGGCAGCCAGTTCAGCGAGTCGAACACGCGGAACACGTCAATGCCGGAGCGGGCGGCCTCCTTCACGAACTCCCGCACCAGATTGTCGGGGAAGTTGGCGTAGCCCACGGTGTTGGAGCCGCGGAGCAGCATCTGGAAGGGGATGTTGGGGATCTTCTCCCGCAGCATGTCCAGCCGCTCCCACGGAGACTCGTGGAGGAAGCGGTAGGCGGTGTCGAAGGTGGCGCCGCCCCACATCTCCAGCGAGAAGCAGTCGTTGAGGATCTCGGCCACGCCGTCCGCGCCCTTGACCAGATCGCGGGTGCGCATCCGGGTGGACAGCAGGGACTGATGGGCATCCCGCATGGTGGTGTCGGTGATGAGCAGCTTCTTCTGATCCAGCACCCACTGCTTGACCGCCTCGGGGCCCTTGGCGTCCAGCAGCTGCTTGACGCCGCTGAGAGGCTTGCCGGTGGGGGTGGGGAAGCGGGGGGTGTCGTACTGGTGGCGCTCAGTATTGGGGTTGTCCACCTGGATCTGGGCGATGTACTTGAGCACCTTGGTGGCGCGGTCGCGGCTGTTCTCGAAATCAAACAGCTCGGGGGTGTCGTCGATGAACTTGGTGTGGCACGCGCCGGCGTGGAAGGCCGGATGGGCCAGAATGTTGGTGACGAAGGGGATGTTGGTCTTGACGCCGCGGACGTGCTCCTCACTCAGGGCGCGGGCGGCCCGGCGGCAGGCACCCTCGAAGGTGTTGTCCCATGTGGTGACCTTGACCAGCAGGGAATCGTAGTAGGGGGAGATGACGCTGCCCGCAGCGGCGTTGCCGCCGTCCAGCCGGACGCCGAAGCCGCCGCCGGAGCGGTAGGCGGTGATCTTGCCGGTGTCGGGAGCGAAGTTGTTGGACGGATCCTCGGTGGTCACGCGGCACTGGATGGCGTAGCCGTTGATGCGCAGGTCGTCCTGACTGGCAAGGCCGATCTCCGGGGTGGACAGGGGGTAGCCCTCGGCGATGAGGATCTGGGCGCGGACGAGGTCGATGCCCGTGACCATCTCGGTGACGGTGTGCTCCACCTGAATGCGGGGGTTCATCTCGATGAAGTAGTGCTGGCCGGAGCTCTTGTCCACAAGGAACTCCACGGTGCCGGCGTTGACATAGCCCACGTGCTTGGCGATCTTGACGGCGTCGGCCCGGAGAGCCTCCACGGTGGCCTTGGGGACGGACCACGCGGGGGCGAACTCCACCACCTTCTGGTAGCGGCGCTGGAGCGAGCAGTCGCGCTCGCCCAGATGCATGACGCTGCCGTGCTCGTCGGCGAGGATCTGCACCTCGATGTGCTTGGGTTCCACGAGAAACTTCTCAATGAAGATGTCCTCATTGCCGAAGGCCTTGCGGGCCTCGTTCTTCACCAGCTCGAAGTTGGTGCGGACCTCTTCCTCCGTGTCGCAGCGGCGCATGCCGCGTCCGCCGCCGCCGGCGGCGGCCTTCAGGATGATGGGAAAGCCGTAGCTCACGGCCTTGTCCACCGCCTCGTCCGCGTCCTTCAGCGGCTCGGTGGAGCCGGGGATGATGGGCACGCCGCAGGCGATGGCCGTGGCCTTGGCGGCCAGCTTGTCGCCCATCTGGGCCAGAACGTGGGACGGGGGACCGATGAATTTGATGTGGTTCTGCTCGCAGGCCTGGGCAAAGGCGGCGTTCTCAGACAGGAAGCCGTAGCCGGGGTGGATGGCGTCCACACCCCGGCGCTTAGCAAGGTCGATGATGCCGGGGATGTCCAGATAGGCGCCCAGCGGAGACTGGTTCTCGCCGATCAGGTAGGCTTCGTCGGCCTTGATGCGGAACAGGCTGTTGATGTCCTCGTTGGAGTACATCGCCATGGTGTGCAGACCCAGGTCGTAGCAGGCCCGGAAAATGCGGATGGCGATCTCGCCGCGGTTGGCGGCCAGAACTTTGTTGAACTGTTCAGGCACTTGATTCCCTCCATTGGTTCAGATTTTGACATTCATTCCGTTTATGTTCATTCTTTTTTCTCATTTTATATACGTTCAAGTTTATTATAACGGCGCGGCGGCACTTTTGCAAACGAAAGAACGGTTCACAGACTAAAATTGGCGTAACTGCCATGATTGACAGTTTCTGGCCCACCGGATTCGCCAAAAAGACGAAGGTATTTCATGGGCGGACGATTGTAAGCGGTGGGGAAAGGCCCGGTCAGCCGCCGGTAAAGCCCTCTGGCGTCCACAGCTCCGGCAGGGCGCGGACGGTGCGGCCGGTATAGCCGGTGAGGGTATGGGCGCACAGCATGGAGTTGAGCACCGCCTCCTCCGCGCACTCCGCCATGGCCCGGAAGGGGAGATCCATGGCGTCCTCGGCGAAGAGGGCGCCGGAGCGCAGGACGGTCTTTTCCCGGGGGTTCCAGCCGTTGGCGGTGGAGAAGCCCACGAACACCTCGCCGGAGCCGTGGCCGATGAAGGAGCCCAGCCGGGCAAGGCCCACGCTGCCCCGGCGGAGCACCCGGCCGAGCTGGCGGCTGTCCAGCGGAAGGTCGGTGGCCATGACGAGGATGCAGGAGCCCACGTCGGGGGTGTGCTCCGCCCGGAGTTTTTCTGCCAGCGCCGGGCCGATGTGATTGCCGCCGATGGTGAGGTCGGCGAGATTGCCGTGGTTGGTGAGGGCCAGCACGCCAAGGGTGAAGGTTTGTCCGCTGACGTCCAGCAGGCGGGAGGCGGAGCCGATGCCGCCCTTCAGGTCGTGGCAGATCATGCCCCGGCCCGCGCCCACGTCCCCCTCGGCAAAGTCCGGCCCTGCGCCGTCCAGCGCGGCGAACACATGCTCCGTCTCCACCGGGCGGAGGGCGATGTCGGACAGGGAACCATCGTTGCACTCGCACACCACGGGGTTGACAGAGCGCAGAGTCTCTCCGTCAGCGGCGCAGCGGCGGATGAGCCAGCCGACGGCGGCATCGTGGACCTTGCCCACGTTGAGGGTATTGGTGAGGAGAATGGGGGATTCCAGCTGGCCAAGCTCGTCGATCTGCACCAGACCGAGGCTTTTGCCGAAGCCGTTGAGGACGAAGGACGCGGCGGGCAGCTTGTGAAAAAAGGGATTTTCCCGGCAGGGGAGGACGGCGGTGACGCCGGTATGGCACCGGTCGGTGTCCACCGTGCAGTGGCCCACGGCCACGCCGGGTACGTCGGTGATCTTGTTGCGGGGGCCGGGGGGCAGGCTGCCCACCGTCAGGCCCAGATCCCGGGCGCGGTGCTGATTCATAGAGGATCGCTCCTTTACAGTTATCATATGATTACACCGTAGCAGAAATAGCGGGAAAAAGCAAGGGAGGGAAGCAAAAAGCCCCCGCCGCAGGAATGCGGCGGGGGCTTTCGTGTCAGGAAAATGCTGCTTTAGTGAGAGCGCTTGTACACGGCCCGGTACACGAAGGACAGGGCCAGACCGACCACGGCCATGACTGCGGCCACAAGGAAGGCGGGCTGGTAAGCGCCGCTGGACTTGTAGATGCTGCTCATAATCTGGGGGCCGATGAGACCGGCGGCGGAGAAGCCGAAGAACATGATGCCGTAGTTGACGCTGCTGTTTTTGGTGCCGAAGTTGTCGGCGGTGAAGCCCGGGTAGATGCCCATGAAGGCGCCGAAGCACACGCCGATGAGGCAGATGCCGATATAGAACAGAACCACGGAGCCCTCACCGCAGGCGTACAGGGCCATCAGGGCGGCAATGGCGATGATGAATACCAGAGTCAGGGTGTTGATCCGGCCGATCTTATCGGACAGGAAGCCGGCGATGATCCGGCCGAAGGCGTTGAACAGGGCCAGCACGGAGACTACAATGGCGGCCTGCGCGGCGGTCATGCCGATCATGTTCTGGGCAATGCCGGAGGCCTGGGAGATGGCCATCATGCCGAAGTTGGCGCCGAAGAACAGCATGATGATCATGACGTAGAAGATGGGGGTGGACAGCATCTGCTTCCAGCTCTTATCGGGGGCGGCGGCCTTCAGCTCACCGGTGGGAGCGGGAGGTGTCCAGCCGGCGGGAACGAAGTTGGCGGGGCACTTCTCCACCATGAAGGAGAACACGCACACGATGATGATAGTCGCCACGCCGAAGACCATGAAGGCGGTGGTCACGCTCAGGCGGGTGATGAGGGCATTGGCGATGGGAGGGATGAGGACGGAGCTGATGCCGTAGGACGCGGTGGCGATGCCGCCGATGAGGCCGCGCTTGTCAGGGAAAAACTTGACGGAGTTGCTGATGGTGCAGCCGTAGGCAAAGCTCATGCCGATGCCGCACAGCAGGCCGAAGCCCACGATGAGCATGGCCACACTGGTGGCAAAGCTGCACATCACGAAGCCCAGGCCGAACAGCAGGCCGCCGGCGAAGATGACCCACTTGGGACCGATCTTGTCGTTGATGAAGCCGCCGATAATCATGGCGATGAAGCCGATGGAGTTGGCGGTGGAGAACACGATGGACAGATCAGCCGCGGTGAGCGTCACGCCGTTGAGGGCACTCAGATGCTCCGCCATGGGGGCTGCGAACACGCTCCAGGCATACAAGGCGCCAATGCACAGATTGATCAGGCAGCTGGCGATCAGGATGATCCAGCGTCTCTTCGTCAGTCTGAGCTGTTCTTGTTCAGTCATAGGATGAAGTCTCCTTTTCTCTTTGGATTTCCCTCACAGTGACAGCGCGCCCGGAAACCGGACGCGCTGTCAGAGTGAAAGACTGTTTTTATTGTAACATGAACATTTTCACGCCGCAATCGGCAATTTCAACAGTTCGAGAACCATATTCTGGAATGATGAATGCGAAACCGAGGGCTCAGCACGCCGCAAAAAACGGATTTTTTCATATAAAATATTTTTTCACACAAGAAAATTATACAGGATCGCGACGAAATTGCAGCTATTTTTGCTGAATCTGAAAATAGAACGGGTGTTTGACTTTTCCCGCCGAGTATGCTATGCTGTGAGAAAAGGGGGGAGTCCAGATGGACCGGATCATTTTTCACTGCGACTGCAACGGCTTTTACGCCTCGGTGGAGCTGCTGAGCCATCCGGAGCTCCGGGACAAGCCGGTGGCGGTGTGCGGCGACCCAAAGAGCCGCCACGGCATCATTCTGGCGAAAAACGAACCGGCCAAGGCCTTCGGCGTCAAGACCGCCGAGACCATCTGGCAGGCCCGGAACAAATGTCCGGAGCTGGTGCTGCTCCCTGCCCACCACGACCGCTACAAGGCGTACTCCCAAAAGGTCAACGCCATTTACGAGCGCTACACCGACCTCATCGAGCCCTTCGGCATCGACGAGAGCTGGCTGGACGTCACCGGCACCCTCCATCTCTTCGGCGGGGACCCGGTGGCACTGGCCGACCGCATCCGGGCTGCGGTGCGGGAGGAGCTGGGGCTGACCATTTCGGTGGGGGTGTCTTTCAACAAGATTTTCGCCAAGCTGGGCAGCGACTACAAAAAGCCGGACGCCACCACCCTCATCACGCCGGAGAATTTCCAGACCATCGTCTGGCCTCTGCCGGTGACGGACCTGCTGTACGTGGGCCGGACGGCGGCCAAGGTGCTGGGGCAGTATGGCGTCCATACCATCGGGGAGCTGGCCGCCTTCGACCGGCAGGCGCTGGTGAATCTGCTGGGCAAGCAGGGGGGCCAGCTGTGGAGCTACGCCAACGGTCTGGAAAACAGCCCGGTGGCCCCGGCGGGACAGTACACGCCGCCCAAGTCCGTGGGCAAGGGGGAGACGTTCCCCTACAACCTCACCCGGCGGGAGGACATTGAGCGGGGCGTCGCCATGCTGGCCGACGAGGTGGCCGTCCGCCTGCGGCGGCACCATCTGAAGGCCACCACGGTGCAGGTGACCATCCGGGACCCGGAGTTCAAGGACATCTGCCGACAGCGGCCCCTGTCCGCCCCCGCCTGCACCGCCCGGGAGCTGGGCCGGACGGCCATGGACATTCTGGACAGAAGCTGGCGGGCGGGCGCGCCCATCCGGGCCATCACGCTGACCGCCCAGAATCTGGTGCCGGAGGGCGAGGCGGCGGAGCAGCTGGGTCTGTTTGCCCCGGAGGAGCCGAAGCGGCGGGACCGGGCGGAAAAGCTGGAGCGGGTGATGGACAGCCTGCGGGAAAAATACGGCCACGACGCGGTGACTACCGCCGCGCTGGCTCCCCGGCGGGAGCCGGAGGAGGAAGGGGACGGCAGCCTGCCGTTCTGAGACAAAAAATCGCCCCGCGGCGGTG